>DATAUR010000126.1:0-1726 GCA_036268175.1 Phenylobacterium sp.
CGTCACCCAGGTGACCCAGATCAACGGGGTCGTCACCGAGATCGCCGCCTCGGCGGAAGAACAGTCCACCGGGCTGCAGCAGGTCAACACCGCGGTCAACCAGATGGACCAGGTGACCCAGCAGAACGCCGCCATGGTGGAGGAAGCGACCGCCGCCTCCCACGCCCTGACCAGCGAAGCCGACACCCTGGCCCGCCTGATCTCGCGCTTCGAGCTCGGCGCCGAGGCCAAGGCCGCCGCGCAGGCCTCGCATGCGCCGGCCCCGCAACGCCGGCCGGTCGCGCAGATGAAGACCACCGGCGCCCGCGGCGGCGCCGCGCCGGCCTTCGCCACCCACGAAGACAACTGGGACGAGTTCTAGGGATCGGCCTGTCGTTGGGCGATGCGGCAGGATTCCAGTCCTTCGCCGCGTCGCCCCGACGCCGCTGATGGGCGCCGACGCGGGGCGTAATTACTGCGTCGGCGATTCCCACTCTTAACCAATATTTTAGCCGAACATGGGAATGTTCCCACAGCCTAGCCGCACCGGCCAGACCGACTTTGAGATATTCCTATGTCCCTGAACGACCTCAAGATTTCCAAGAAACTCGCCTTCGGCTTCGCCGTGGTTGTGGCCGTCGTCGCCATCATGTGCTGCACGGTCTTCATCAGCCTGGGCAGCATCAAGACGGCCGTCGCGGACAACGACTCCGAGGTCGCGCAATTGAACGCGTCGGGCGAGATCATCTCGGCTCTGGTGGAGCGCCAGAACGCGGTGCGCGGCTTCGTGGCGAGTGGGGACGAGTCCTTCATCGAACGGATCGCCGCGGACAAGGCCGCCTACCAGACGGCGCTTTCCACCCTGGCGAAGCTGGCGCCCGAGGACGCGGAAGTGGTCGGCAAGGTCAAGGCGGCGGCGGACATCGCCAACGCCGAGGAAGACACCCAGATCGTGGAAGCTCGCGATCCGGCCAAGCGGTCGCAGGCGCAGGCGACGATCGCCAAGACCGGCCGGCTGACCGACACCCGCGCCGCGCTGAAGTCCTTCAACGACCAGGAGACGGGGCTGCTCAAGGAGCGCGCCGCCCAGCAGGCGAAGACCCAGGCCCAGGCGACCCTGATGCTGGTCGCCGGCGGCGTCGTCGCGATGCTGCTCTCGGCCTTGATGGGTTGGCTGTTGAGCCGGGCGATCGCGGGTCCGATCAGCAAGATGACCGACGCCATGGGCAAGCTGGCGTCTGGCGACCACGCGGTGGACGTGCCGGCGGTGGGCCGCAAGGACGAGGTCGGCCAGATGGCCGACGCGGTGCAGACCTTCAAGGACGCGGCCATCGAGAAGGTGCGCCTGGAGGCCGAAGCCGCCGCCCAGCGCCGGGAAGTGGAAGAGCAGCGCAAGGCCGCCGAGGCCGAGCGCGCCGCCACCGCCCAGCAGCAGAACCAGGTCGTCGATGGCCTGGCCCGGGGCCTGGAGCGGCTGGCCGGCGGCGTGCTGACCTTCCGCCTCAACGAGGCCTTCGCGCCCTCCTACGAGAAGCTGCGCGCCGACTTCAACGCGGCCATGGAGCAGATGCAGCGCACCATCGCCGAGGTGGCCACCAACTCCTCGGGCGTGCGCACGGCGTCCACCGAGATCAGCCAGGCGTCGGACAACCTCTCGCGCCGCACCGAGCAACAGGCCGCCAGCCTGGAAGAGACCGCCGCGGCGCTGGACGAGATCACCGCCACGGTGCGCAAGACCGCTGAAGGC
>DATAUR010000127.1:0-22211 GCA_036268175.1 Phenylobacterium sp.
AGGGCGGGTAATAGTTTCAATCCTCAGCGGGGCCTTCGGCGCATCTGGCGCGGCGGCCCCGAAGTTTCGAGCCGGAAGTTCTCAAGATGTCGATGCAGATCGTTGAAAAGTCGAGCGAAGGCCTGAGCCGCGTGTTCGGAGTGACGGTGCCCGTCGCCGACCTGAACCAGGCGCTGGACGCCCGGATCGCCGAGGTCACGCCGACGCTCAACATCAAGGGCTTCCGCCCCGGCAAGGTGCCGACCGCCCACGTGCGCCGCCTCTATGGCAAGGCGCTGATGAGCGAGGTCATCGAAAAGACCCTCAATGAGACCACCCAGAAGGTGCTCGAGGACAACAAGCTGCGCCCGGCCGGCGACCCGGACCTGAAGCCCGAGGGCGACATGAACGCCGTGGTCGATGGCAAGGCGGACCTGGCCTACGAACTCGCGGTCGACGTGATGCCGGACTTCGAGCCGGTGGACGTGGCGACGCTGTCCTTGAAGCGCCCGGTCTATGAGCCCACCGACCAGGAAGTCGACGAGGCGGTGGCCGAGCTCGCCAAGCAGAACCGAACCTATGAGGAAAAGACCGGCAAGACGGTGAAGGCCAAGGACGGCGACATGGTCGTCATCGACTTCCTGGGCAAGCTGGACGGCGTCGCCTTCGACGGCGGCGCGGCGGAAGACGCCGAGCTGGTGCTGGGCTCGGGCCAGTTCATCCCCGGCTTCGAAGAGCAGTTGGTCGGCGTCAAGCCGGGCGACGACGTCGAGGTGAAGGTGACCTTCCCGGAGAACTACCAGGCCGAGAACCTGAAGGGCAAAGAGGCGGTCTTCGAGGTGAAGGTGAAGGGTGTGAAGGCTCCGGTGGACGCCCCGGCCGACGATGCCTTCGCCGAGCGCCTGGGCATCGAGACCCTGGAAAAGCTGCGTGAGCTGCTGAAGGGCAACCTCGAGAAGGAATACGCCGGGGCGAGCCGCTTCAAGCTGAAGCGCGCGCTATTGGACCAGCTCGACACCAAGCACGACTTCCCGCTGCCGCCGAAGATGGTCGACGCCGAGTTCAACGCCATCTGGCAGCAGGTGGAGCAGGAGAAGGAAGCCGGCCAGCTTCCGGAAGAGGACGCCAAGAAGTCCGACAAGAAGCTGCGCGAAGAGTACCACAAGATCGCCGAGCGCCGGGTGCGCCTGGGCCTGATCCTGGCCGAGATCGGCCGCGCCAACAACGTCCAGGTCACCGACCAGGAGCTGGGCGAAGCCATGCGCGCCGAGGCCATGAAGTACGGCCCGCAAGCCCAGCAGGTGTTCGACCTGTTCCGCCAGAACCCCAACGCCCAGGCGCAACTGCGCGCGCCGATCTTCGAGGACAAGGTCGTCGACCTGATCGTCGAAAAGGCCAAGGTGAAGGACACCAAGGTCTCCAAGGACGACCTGATGAAGGACGATGACCTTCCGGAAGGCTACGGCGACGACGAGGCGCCCAAGCCCGCGAAGAAGGCTGCGGCGAAGAAGAAGGCGGACTGAGGCTCAAGGGACGCCGTCCCATACCGGGTCATCCCGGAAGCCGCGCAGCGGCTGTCCGGGACCCATGAGCGCCTTGAAGGGCTCGGCTTCGCGGTCGAGCCCTTTTTGCTGGGACGAGAGTCTATGGGTCCCGGTCTTCGCTGCGCGAAACCGGGATGACGGCCTGAGCCTACAGCCCGCGCAGGTGCTGCAGGAGTTCGGCGTTTTCGACGCGGGCGCGGCGTTCGTTGATTTCCTGGAACAGGCTGACGGGCCCCAGGTCCTCGTCCAGCGGGAGCGGCGGAACGCCTTGGGACTCGGATACGGGGACGACGTCGTGCGGCGTGGTCATCGTGGGCTCTCCCAGGCCCTCTCGCCGAGGGCGTCCGGGTGTTAAGTTACCATTGAGCAATGTGGACGCCTGGCAGAAAAGCTGGCGGCGCGATCACCTTCGCTTGAGGCCAAGCTGTCTTGGGAAGCGCAGGAATTCGCGGGTTTCGCGGCCTGTTGGCGTGAAATCGCCGCGCGATGGCCAGGAATGGGCTTGGCTTGACCGTCGAACGGGGCCTAACCTGCCAAGGAACGCCGCGTTGTGACGGCTTAAGCCCACTCAGCCCCGCGCCTGCCGCCAGGCCAGAGTCCGACTTGCCGTCCCGTAAAAGAGCGTCGCGGGAAGGGATCAGGGTTTTGCAACGTACGAGTGCGTGGACTCCCGACTACTTTCATCAGGTCGTGGACTGCCAGTATGCCTGCCCAGCTCACACGCCGGTGCCGGAATACATCCGCCTGATCGCGGACGGGCGGTATTCCGACGCCTACATGGTCAACTGGCAGTCGAACGTCTTCCCGGGCGTGCTCGGGCGGACCTGCGATCGCCCCTGTGAACCCGCCTGCCGGCGAGGACGCGTCGAGGAGGAGCCGGTCGCCATATGCCGGCTGAAGAGGGTCGCGGCCGACAACAAGGACGACATCACCGACCGGTTGCCCGCCCCGTCGGCGACAAGCAACGGCAAGCGGGTGGCCATGGTGGGGGCCGGCCCCGCCTCGCTGACGGTGGCCCGCGACTTGGCGCCCCTCGGCTACGAGATCACCATCTTCGACGGCGACGTCAAATCGGGCGGCATGATCAGGAGCCAGATTCCGCGCTTCCGCCTGCCGGAAAGCGTCATCGACGAGGAGGTCGGCTACATCACGGGCCTCGGCATGACGCTGCGCCTGGGCGAGCGGGTCGATAGCCTGAAGGCCCTGTTGGCGCAGGGCTATGACGCGATCTTCGTGGGCTCCGGCGCGCCGCGCGGCCGCGAACTCGACCTGCCGGGCCGCCAGGAAGCCAGCGCCAACATCCACATCGGCATCGATTGGCTCTCCAGCGTCTCCTTCGGCCATGTCGACAAGATCGGCCGGCGCGTGATCGTGCTGGGCGGCGGCAACACCGCCATGGACTGCTGCCGCACCTCGCGGCGCCTGGGCGGCGAGGACGTCAAGGTGATCGTCCGCTCTGGCTTCGAGGAGATGAAGGCGAGCCCCTGGGAGAAGGAGGACGCCGTCCACGAGGATATCCCGATCCTCAACTTCCGGGTGCCGAAGGAATTCACTCACGAGGGCGGCAAGCTGACCGGTGTCACCTTCGAGGTGGTCGAGGCGCACTACGACGACAAGGGCCGCCGCCGTCTGGTCCCGTCCGGCCAGCCCGACGAGCACTACGAATGCGACGATGTGCTGGTGGCCGTGGGCCAGGAGAACGCCTTCCCCTGGATCGAGCGGGACCTGGGCCTCGAGTTCGACGAGTGGGACGTGCCCAAGGTCAACCCGATCACCATGCAGTCGGGCCTGCCCAACGTCTTCTTCGGCGGCGACGCGGCCTTTGGGCCGAAGAACATCATCTGGGCGGTGGCGCACGGCCATGACGCGGCCGTCTCCATCGACAAGTTCTGCCAGGGCGAGGACGTCGCTATCCGCCCGCCGCCGGACTTCTCGCTGGTCAGCCAGAAGATGGGCATCCACGAGTGGAGCTACGACAACGACATCGCCAACGACCACCGCTATCGCGTGCCGTTGCGCGACAAGGCGGTGGCGCTGAAGGACGTGAAGCTGGAGGTCGAACTCGGGTTCGACCGGGACACCGGCTACAAGGAAGCCGAGCGCTGCCTGAACTGCGACGTCCAGACGGTGTTCGCCGACAACCTGTGCATCGAATGCGACGCCTGCGAGGACATCTGTCCGGTCGACTGCATCACCTTCACCAAGGAGACCGATGAGGCAGACCTTCGCACCCACCTGAAGGCGCCGGCGCTGAACCTCGAGCAGCCGCTCTATGTGTCGGGTTCGCTCGCCACCGGCCGGGTGATGGTCAAGGACGAGGACGTCTGCCTGCATTGCGGGCTCTGCGCCGAACGGTGCCCGACCGGCGCCTGGGACATGCAGCGCTTCACCCTGGAAATGACCCACGCGGGGGCGGCATGCCAATCCCGGTAGAAGAGGGCGCGATGCGGCCGGACGGCCAGAAGGCCGGGCCGGTGACGATCAACGACTTCGTGGTCAAGTTCGCCAACGTGAACGGCTCGGGCTCGGCCAGCGCCAACGGCATGTTCGCCAAGTCGATCCTGCGCTGCGGGGTGCCGGTGGCGGCGCGCAACATCTTCCCCTCGAACATCCAGGGCCTGCCGACCTGGTTCGAGGTGCGGATCACCGAGGCGGGGCATCTGGGGCGGCGCGGCGGCGTCGACCTGATGGTCGCCATGAACCCGCAGACCTGGGACAAGGACGTGGCCGAGATCGAGCCCGGCGGCTTCCTGTTCTACGATTGCACCAAGCCGCTGCCGCTCAGCAAATTCCGCGATGACGTGACCGTGCTGGGCGTGCCGCTGACGGCCATGTGCAACGCGCGCTACCAGCTTCCCCGGGAGCGGCAGCTGTTCAAGAACATCGTCTATCTGGGTGCGCTCGCCGCCCTGCTGGGTATCGATCCGGCGGTGATCGAGACCATACTGTCGGAGCAGTTCGCCGGGCGCCAGAAGTTGATCGACGCGAACTTCGAGGCCCTGCACATGGGCGTCGACTATGTGAAGGCGCACCTGGAGCCGATCCGCCTGCAGGTCCGCAAGGCCGACAAGGTGGGCGACCGGATCTACGTCGAGGGCAACGCCGCCTCGGCGCTCGGCGCGGTCTATGGCGGGGCGACGGTCTGCGCCTGGTATCCGATCACGCCGTCCACCTCGCTCGCCGAGGCCTTCACCGGCTATTGCGAGGACCTGCGCACCGACCCGGACGGCAAGGCCAGATACGCCATCGTCCAGGCCGAGGACGAGATCGCCTCGATCGGCGTGGTGGTGGGCGCGGGCTGGAACGGGGCGCGGGCCTTCACCTGCACGTCGGGGCCCGGCATCTCGCTGATGACCGAGTTCATTGGGCTTTCCTATTTCGCCGAAATCCCGGCGGTGATCTTCGACGTGCAACGGGGCGGGCCGTCCACCGGCATGCCGACGCGCACCCAGCAGGCCGACCTGATCGGGGCGGCCTACGCCAGCCACGGCGACACCAAGCACCCGATGCTGCTGCCCGCTGACCCCGGCGAATGTTTCGAGATGGGCGCGCTGGCCTTCGACCTGTCGGACCGGTTGCAGACCACGATCTTCGTCATGCTCGATCTCGACATCGGCATGAACGAGTGGCTGACCAAGCCGTTCGCCTGGGACGATGCCAAGCCGCTCGACCGCGGCAAGGTGATGACCCGCGACGCGCTGGAAGCGGGCGCCGATTTCGGCCGCTACAAGGACGTGGACGGCGACGGCATCCCCTACCGCACCTATCCTGGCACGCATCCCAACAAGGGCGCCTTTTTCACCCGCGGCACCTCGCGCAATCCCTACGCGCGCTATTCGGAAGAGGGCTCGGTCTATGTGGACAACATGCAGCGGCTGCTGCGGAAGTTCGAGACCGCCAAGGGGCTGATGCCCGCGCCGATCCAGCACGCGGCCAGGCGCAAGACGAGCGACGGGGTGCTCTATTTCGGCTCCACCACGCCCTCGATGCTGGAGGCGCTGGAGCACCTGGAAGGGCAGGGCCGCTACGTCGACGCCCTGCGGGTCCGCGGCTTCCCGTTCTGCGACGAGGTCTACGATTTCATCGCCCACCACGAGCGGGTGTTCGTGGTCGAGCAGAACCGCGACGCGCAGCTTCGCACCCTGCTGGTCAACGAGGGCGAGATCGACCCGGCCAAGCTCGTGCCGGTGCTGCACTACGACGGGACGCCGATCACCGCGCGGTTCATCGCCCGCGAGATCGGCCAGATCCTGGCGCTCGGCCAGACGGAAGCCGCGGAATAGGGGCCGCCGAATGACCTATATCCTCAAGCCGCAACTGCATCACCCGAATCTGCCGACCAATGCGCGCGGGTTCACCAGGCGGGACTACGAGGGCTCGGTCTCGACGCTTTGCGCCGGCTGCGGCCACGACTCGATCTCCTCGGCGATCATCCAGGCGGCGTTCGAACTCGACCTGCCGCCGCACCGGATCGCCAAGCTGTCGGGGATCGGCTGTTCGTCCAAGACCCCGGACTACTTCATGGGCGCGAGCCACGGGTTCAACACCGTGCACGGGCGCATGCCCTCGGTGTTGACCGGCGCAAATCTCGCCAACAAAGATCTGATTTACCTGGGTGTTTCGGGGGATGGCGACAGCGCCTCCATCGGCCTTGGCCAGTTCGCCCACGTGATGCGGCGCGGCGTGAACATGCTCTACATCGTCGAGAATAATGGCGTGTACGGCCTGACCAAGGGCCAGTTCTCGGCCACCTCGGACAAGGGGTCGAAGTCCAAGAAGGGCGTGGTCAACCACGACGCCGGCATCGACCTGGTGGGCCTGGCCTTGCAGCTGGGCGCGACCTTCGTCGGCCGCTCGTTCTCCGGCGACAAGGACCAGCTGGTCCCGCTGATCAAGGCGGGCCTGGCGCACAAGGGCGCGGCCTTCATCGACGTCATCAGCCCGTGCGTGCAGTTCAACAACCACGTGGGCTCGACCAAGAGCTTCGACTATGTGCGCGAGCACAACGAGGCGGTGAACCGGTTGGACGTGATCCCGGCGCGGTCACCCATCCACGTGGACTATGCGCCCGGCGAGACGGTGATGGTCACCCAGCACGACGGCAGCGTGCTGTCGCTGCACAAGCTGGCCGAGCTCTACGATCCGTCCGATCGGACGCAGGCGCTGAGCTTCCTGCAATCGCGCCAGGCCAAGGGCGAGATCGTCACTGGCCTGCTCTATGTCGATCCCGACGCTGGCGACCTGCACGATGCGCTCGACACCGTGGCGACGCCGCTCAACGAACTGGATGGCGCGGCTCTGATCCCCGGATCGAAGGCGCTCGACGCCATCAACGCCGGCCTGCGCTAGCTTGTCCGTTGACCCGCCCGGGCGGCGTCCGTAAGACCAATCCACTCTTTGGGGAGTAGCCGGCCTCGTATCCCAGAGGCGCACGCGTCAACATACTCAGCTTTTGGCTGTGGCGCGGGCCGTCAGTCCGACGTGGCGAGACCAATGGGTTCGGCGTTCGCACCAGGGTTGGGCGAGGGCGCCGATCCCTTGGCCGTGCGCCCAACCCCTGAAGCGACACGATGACCCCGCTGATCCTGACCGTCGCCCTGCTGCTGGGGTCGGCCGCGGTGATCTACCTGGCCTGCGAGTACTTCGTGAACGGGGTCGAGTGGGTCGGGCGCAAGTTCGCGGTGGGCCAGCAGGCGACGGGATCGATCCTGGCGGCGTTCGGCACCGCCCTGCCGGAGAGCGTGGTCACCTTCGTCGCCGTGGTGTTCGGGGCGAGCGCGGCGCAGAAGGCGATCGGTGTCGGCGCGGCGCTGGGCGGGCCGCTGGTGCTCTCGACGATCGCCTATGCCACGGTCGGGGTGGTGCTGATCTGCTGCCGCACGAAGCTGCCGAAGACCGAGGCGATCCGCGCCGACTTCAAGGGCCTCAGCCGCGACCAGGGCTGGTTCCTGGTGATCTTCGCCGCGAAGATTGCGCTGGGCGTCGTCGCCTTCGCCTTCAAGCCGTGGCTCGGCGTGCTGTTCCTGGCGGCCTACGGCGCCTACTTCTGGAAGGAGATGCGCGGGGAGGGCGAGGCCGAGGATCACGATCTCGAGCCGCTGAAACTGACGCCACGCGTGGCGACGCCGAAGACCTGGGCGGCGGTGACCCAGACGGTCCTTGCGCTGGTGGTGATCTTCGCCGCGTCGCGCCTCTTCGTGCTGCAGCTCGACAAGCTCGGGCCAGCGCTGGGGATCAAGCCGCAATTGCTGGCCTTGCTGCTGAGCCCGATCGCCACCGAGCTGCCAGAGACGCTGAACGCCATCATCTGGGTCAGACAAGGCAAGCACCGGCTGGCGCTGGCCAACATCTCCGGCGCCATGATGATCCAGGCGACGGTGCCGACCGCCTTTGGCCTGTTCTTCACCCCCTGGATTCTCGACCGCTCGCTGCTGGTGGGCGCAGGCGTTACGGCGTTGGCGGTGGCGGCGATGTTCCTGGCCTTCCGGCGCGGGATGATCAGCCGGCTGTTCCTGGCGGCGATGGCTGGGTTCTACGTCCTGTTCGCCGGGGTCATCGTGGTCTTCCACATGATGTGAGAGGGCGCCGCGCCGTACCCCTGACTGCTCGTCATTCCCGGGCTTGTCTCGGGAACCTACGAACTCCGTGACGAAGGACGCGCAGGGCGGCGCCGAGCGTCTTTCTGCATCCGTTGCGATCATGGGTTCCCGGGACAAGCCCGGGAATGACGACCTAAAAGGGAGATACCCGTGGTCCGTCAGGCCTTTGCCAACTCACCGATGACAAAGGCGTCCTCGCCGTCGCGGACCAGGCCTTCCAGCACGTCGGGCAGGTCGTGGGGGTCGACGATCAGCATCAAGCCGACGCCGCAGTTGAAGGTGCGGCGAAGCTCCAGGTCGGACACGCCGCCCACCTCCTGCATCCAGGCGAACACCGGCGGAAGCAGCCAGGCGTTCCAGTCGAAGCGGGCGACCAGGCCGTCGGCGATGGCGCGGGGCGGGTTTTCGATCAGGCCGCCGCCGGTGATGTGCGCCAGGCCCTCGATGCGGCCGGCCTTCAGGTGCGGCAGGACGGTCTTCACATAGATGCGGGTCGGGGCGAGCAGGGCCTGGGCGAGGCTCTTGCCGTCTTCGCCAGAAAGAATTGGCTCGAAGGGCGCGGGCGTGTCCCAGGCGAGGCCCGACCGCTCGACGATGCGGCGGACGAGCGAATAGCCGTTGGAGTGCGGGCCGGAGGATCCCAGGCCGATGAGGATGTCGCCGGGCTTCTGCGCGTCCAGGCGGGGCAGCACCTTGTCGCGGTCGACGGCGCCGACGCAGAAGCCGGCCATGTCGTAGTCGCCGGCGGCGTACATGCCCGGCATCTCGGCCGTTTCGCCGCCCACGAGCGCGCAGCCGGCTTGGCGGCAGCCCTCAGCGATGCCGGCGACGACGGTGGCCGCAGCCTCCACGTCGAGCTTGCCGGTGGCGAAATAGTCCAGGAACATCAGGGGCTCGGCGCCCTGGGCCAAGAGGTCGTTGACGCACATGGCCACCAGGTCGATGCCGACGGTGTCGTGGATGCCGGTCTCGATGGCCACCTTCAGCTTGGTGCCGACCCCATCGGTGGTGGTGACCAGCAGGGGATCGTCATAGCCCGCCGCCTTCAGGTCGAAGAGCGCCCCGAACCCGCCCAGAGACGCCTCGGCGCCCGCGCGGCGGGTGGATTTCGCCAGCGGCTTGATGCGTTCGACGAGCGCGTTTCCGGCATCGATGTCGACGCCCGCCTGGGCGTAGGTGAGGCCGTTGGGGCGGTCGGACATGAGGGGCCTTCAACAGAAATACCGGGATCGGCGCAACGCGGACTTGCAGACTCGCCGCCTGCGCGGGCTATAGCTAGTCGATGACGCCGATAACGACCACCGCGGAACTGGCGGTGTTTTGCGACAAGCTCAAGGGCCAACCGTTCGTCGCCGTGGACACCGAGTTCATGCGCGAGACGACCTACTGGCCAAAGCTGTGCCTGATCCAGGCCGCCGCGGGCAGCGCCGAGGCCTGCATCGACCCGCTCGCCGAGGGGATGGACCTTGAGCCGTTCCTGGCGATCATGCGCGATCAGAGCATCCTGAAGGTGTTCCACGCCGCGCGGCAGGACGTGGAAATCTTCAACAACCTGCAAGCGATGCCCCGGCCGCTGTTCGACACCCAGGTGGCGGGCATGGCGGCGGGGTTCGGCGAGCAGATCGCCTATGACGCCCTGGTCCGCCAGATGCTGAAGATCGAGCTGGACAAGTCCTCGCGCTTCACCGACTGGGCGCGCCGGCCGCTGTCGGAAAACCAGCTCACCTATGCGATCGCCGACGTGACCCACCTGGCGGCGCTCTATCCGATCCTGCGCGAGCGGTTGGAGAGCGAAGGCCGCCTGGGCTGGGTCACCGACGAGATGGCCAACCTCACCGACCCGGCGATCTATGACGTCGAGCCGGAGAACGCCTGGAAGCGGCTTCGGCCCCGCAAGCACGCGGCCAAGTACATGGCGGTCTACAAGGCGGTCGCCGCCTGGCGCGAGCGGACGGCCCAGACCCGCGACCAGCCGCGCGGCCGCATTCTGAAGGACGAGGCGATCGACGAGGTCGCCACCCAGGCGCCCACCGACGCCGACCAGCTCGATCGCCTGCGCTCGGTGCCCAAGGGCTTCTCCGGCTCGCGGTTCGGGCCGGACCTGCTGGCCGCGGTGCGCGAGGCGCTGAAGGATCCGGAGGCCTACGCCCCGGTGGTCGAGCGCAACCGCACCGCGGCGTCGCCAGCGGCCGGCGCGGTGGTCGAACTGTTGAAGGTGCTGTTGAAGGCCCGCGCCGAGGAGGCCGGCGTGGCCTCGAAGCTGATCGCCACGGTCTCCGACCTCGAACAGATCGCCAACGACGATCAGGCCGAGACCTCGGCGCTGAAGGGGTGGCGGCGCGAGGCGTTCGGCGAGGACGCGCTGAAGCTTAAGCGCGGCGAGCTCGCCCTGGTGCTGGACGGCGCCCGCGTGCGGGTGGTCGAGGTCCGCCGGGCTCCGAAAGCGGTCGGCGCCGGCTGATCGGCGGCCCGCTCACGGTTCTTGAGGACAACTGCGCGGCCTTGATTCTGCGCGGCTTTTGGGCAGCGTCCCGGGGTTCTCCACAGGCCGTCCACCGATCGTCCGTGGCTTGGCGCACAGGGGTCTTTGGGGGCCCCGTTGCGCGCCACGGGGATCGGCGCAATTCTGAACTTGCCGAGAGGAACTGCGGCGCGGCGAACCGGGCGACCGGGACGAAAGCGGGCAGGAGGCTTCCGGGGTCACGAAGGATCGAGGGCGACCTTGATCCCTACGAGCCCAGGAGACACCGGAGACGGATCGAAGTCGAGCTGGAGCAATCCAGCAGAGCCCAGGTTCCCTTCGACCTTGAAAGCTCAGATCCCCCAACGGATCTGGTTCAGAGGGCGGTGTTTCGGGAAACCGAGGCGCCGCCCTCTTGCTATGCGCGTCAGGCGGCCGCCAGTCTGGCTAGAGCCCGACTTCGCTCTTGTCGGCCTCGTTGAGCAGCGGCTCCTTGGCGAGGTAGCGGCGCAGGTTTTCCAGGAACAGCTCGTCGCCGCGGCCCAGGTTGCCGTCGCCGGAGTTGGAGGTGTGGGCGCTGACCCGCACCTTCGGATGATCCCAGAACCAGCTGTCGGCGGGCAGGGGCTCGGTGGCGAAGACGTCGAGCACGGCGTGCGCCGGCTGGTCGCGGTCGAGGCCGGCCTTGAGGGCGGCTTCGTCGACGAGGCCGCCGCGGCCGATGTTGATCAGGATGGCGCCGGGTTTCAGCGCCTGGAAGAAGGCGGCGTCGCACATGTTGCGGGTCTCGTCGTTCAGCGCGCAGGCCAGCACGACCACATCGGCGTCCGGCAGCACGCCTGGCAGGTCGGAGAGCGTGATGACCCGGTCGGCGAGATCGCCCTGCGCCTTCGGGCTGCGTCGCACCACGGTCAGGTCGACGCCGAAGGGTTTGATCCGCTTGGCGATCTCGTGGCCGATGTTGCCAAAGCCGGCCATCACCCAGCGGGTGTGGGCGAGTTCGCGGTAGGGCGTGGCCTTCCACTCGTGCTGGGCCTGCAGCGTGGCCTGGGCGGGGATCGGGACCTGCAGGCTGAGCGCGTGGGCGACCACGTATTCGGCGATGGGCGTGGCCTGGGCGCTCGACTTCGACAGCCGCACGCCCTTTTCCAGGATGTTGCGAAAGATCGGGTTGTCGATGCCGGCGGCCATGATCTGGGTCCAGCGCGGCGAGGCCGACTTCATCAGCCGCCCGTAGAGTTGGCCAAGCGTGCCCGACGCGTAGCTGTCGAGGCTGAGCCAGACCACTTCCGGGTCGATCTCCTCGGCCGCGATGGGCTGGCCGCCGCGCTCGTAGAGGTCCTTGGAGACGGCGGTGACCACCTTCGCGTCCGGCGCGACCTTCGCCAGCCGTTCGCCCACGCGCTCAAAGGCGGCCTTGGTCATCAGGATCTGCATGGTCTCACCCAAGTTCGAGTTTGAGTTTCAGGGCCGAAGCCAGGGTCTGGGCGCGCTTGGCGGTCTGTTCGCCCAGCAACATGTCGCCCCAGCCGGAAGCGGCGCCCAGCAGCAGGCGGTCGCCCTCGATGGTCAGGCTGGATTTCTCCAGCAGGCGGGGATTGCGGCCGGAGAGATCGCAGCCCAGGCGGATCGCCGCGCCGAGCGCCCGCGCCCGCTGGCGGCGGTCGGCGCCGATCACCCGCGAGACCGCCTCGGCCTCCGGCGGGGTGGTGGCCGAGGTATGGCGGGAGAAGGCGACGCTGGCCAGGAAGGCGCGCTCGGCGTGGCTCATGCCGGCGATGGGTGCGCGCAGCACCTGCTCGAAGGCCAGGTCGGCGCGATGGTCGGGGTGCAGGCGCGCGCCGAGGTCGGCCAGGCGGCAGGCGGCGGCCAGCAGCACGGGGTCGCGCGCGCCGAACACCGGGTTGAGCCTCTCGAAGGCCGGCGTCAGCCAGGCCTCCAGCGCGCCGCCCAGTTCCGGGGAGCTGCCGCGGGCGGCGGTGAGGGCTTCGCAGCCCTCGATCAAGGGATCGCGGGCGCGGACCTCGGCGTCCATGGCGTCGAGCAGCAGGCCCTCGCGCACGCCGAACGCCGAGATGGTCACCCGCTCGACGCCCAGGGCCTCGATCAGCGCCTCCAGCACCACGGCGGAATAGGGCAGGGTCTCGATCCGCTTTTTCGACAGGCCCTGCATGCGCTCCAGGGAGGCGCGGGACTGGCGGGCCACCAGGCGCGAGACCGCCAGCGCGTCGGCCCGGCTCATCTCGTACTGGTGGGCCACGTGCAGCGGATAGTCGGCAAGCTCCATCTGGAAGAGCGCCAGGTTGCGCCAGGCGCCGCCCACGGCGTGGAAATGCCGGGCGGTAAAGCGGCTGGCCTGCGGGGTCAGCGCGGCTTCGATCAGCCGGCGGGTTCGGTCCGGGTCCAGCGGCCGCGGCGCCCCCAGCGCGAAGGGGCCGAGCGGCAGGGTCGTGCCGTCCTGCGCGCCGCTCGCCCCATTGAGGCGCACCAGTTCCAGGCTAGAGCCGCCCAGGTCGCCGACCACCCCTTCAGCGTCCGGCTGGCCGGCGATCACGCCCAGCGCCGCGTAGCGGGCCTCCTCGTCGCCGGTGAGGACGCGGACGTTGAGGCCGGTCTCCTCGCGCACCCGCCTGAGGAAGGCGGGGCCATCGGCGGCCTCGCGCACGGCGGCCGTGGCGGCGGCGGTGACGTCTTCCGCCCGCCAGCCGTCCAGCAGGGCGCGAAAGCGGCGGATGGCGGTCAGCGCCACCTCGACGCCGTCGGGCGACAACCGGCCGGTGGAGGGCAGGTCGCGGCCAAGGCCGGCGAGGGCCTTTTCGTTGTAGACGGTCCAGATGGCGCGCCCGTCCAGCCGGTAGATCACCAGGCGGACCGAGTTCGAACCGACGTCGATGACGGCGGCCTGCCGGGATTCGGGCCTGCTATCCCCGCGAGGCCACATGATCGATCGCGCGCGGCATGTCCTTCACCTTCTGCCCTCTACCCGAAAGGCTGGGGTTGGTCATGAAATACTCGTGCGCGGAGAAAGCGCTCGGATGATCCCAGGAGGGATCGCGGGCGTAGTGACCTTCGGAATCCAGGAACCAGCTCTGGGCCTCGTCCTTCAGGTTGGCGAGCATGATCTGCTGCAAGACCTGCTGGTGCACCGTCGGGTTCTCGATGGGCGTCAGGGCCTCGACGCGGCGGTCGAGGTTGCGCGGCATCCAATCGGCCGAGGAGATGTAGACCCGCGCCTCCGACGAAGGCAGGGGCGCGCCGTTGGCGAAGGCGACGATGCGGCCATGCTCCAGGAAGCGGCCGACGATCGACTTCACGCGGATGTTTTCCGAGAGGCCGGGGATGCCGGGGCGCAGGCAGCAGATGCCGCGCACCACCAGGTCGATCTCGACCCCGGCCTGGCTGGCGGCATAGAGGGCGTCGATGATTTCCGGGTCGACCAGGGAATTGAGCTTGGCCCAGATGCCGCTGGGCTTGTCCTCGGCGCAGTTCAGCACTTCGCGGGCGATCAGGTCCAGGAGGTCGCGCTTCATGGTGATCGGCGAATAGGACAACTTCTCCAGCCCGCCCTCCGGCTGGGCGTAGCCAGTGACGAAGTTGAACAGCCGGGCGGCGTCGCGGCCCAGCACCGGGTCGGTCGTGAACAGCGACAGGTCGGTGTAGAAGCGCGCGGTGATCGGGTGGTAGTTGCCGGTGCCGAAGTGGCAGTAGGCGCGCAGAACGTCGCCCTCCCGCCGCACCACGGTCGAGAGCTTGGCGTGGGTCTTGTACTCCACGAAGCCGAAGACCACGTGGACACCGGCGCGTTCCAGATCACGCGCCCATTTCAGGTTCGCCGCCTCGTCGAAGCGGGCCTTGATCTCGATCACCGCCGTGACGTTCTTGCCGGCGTCGGCGGCCTCGATCAGGGCGGCGACGATGGGGCTGTCGTGGCTGGTGCGATAGAGCGTCTGCTTGATCGCCAGCACGTTGGGGTCGCGGGCTGCCTGGCGCAGGAACTGCACCACCACATCGAAGCTCTCGAACGGATGGTGGACCAGGATGTCCTTCTCGCCGATGGCCGCGAAGCAGTCGCCGCCGTGGTCGCGGATGCGTTCGGGGAAGCGCGGTTCGAAGGGCTTGAACTTCAGGTCCGGCCGGTCGGCGGGGATCAGTTGGCTGAGCTCGTCCAGGCCCAGGAGGCCGTCGATCAGGATGATGTCCTGCGGCTCGGCGTGCAGGCTGGAGGTGATGAAGCCCTGCAGTTCCTCGGGCATGGAGGCGTCGATCTCGACGCGCACCACCGAGCCCAGGCGGCGCTGCTTCAGGGCCAACTCGAACTCACGGACCAAGTCTTCGGCCTCTTCCTCGATCTCCATGTCAGAGTCGCGGATCACCCGGAACACGCCCTGCGCTTGCACTTCGCACCCCGGGAACAGGTGGTCGAGGAACAGGCTGAGCAGGCTTTCCAGAGTGACGAAGCGACGATCGGGGCGCTTGCGGCCGTTGCGCTGCGCCGGCAGTTGCCAGAAGCGGGCCACCTGGGCCGGCACCGGCACCAGGGCGTAGAACATCCGCCCGTCGGCCAGGCGGCGCAGCTTCAGCACCAGGGAAAAGGCCAGGTTCGGGATGAACGGGAACGGGTGCGCCGGGTCGATGGCCAGCGGCGTCAGCACCGGGAAGATCTGCGAGGCGAAGGGGTCTTCCAGAGCGTCCAGTTCGGCGTTGGTGATGTCGCCGGGCTGCACCACGCTCAAGCCTTCGTCGGCCAGTTCCTCGCAGAGCTCCCGCCAGCGGGTCTGCTGGTCGGCCATCAGGTCGGCCGCCTCGGCGTTGACCCGCTCCACCTGCTCGGACGGCGTCAGGCCGTCCTGGCTCGCCACCCGCACGCCGGCGCGCACCTGGGCGCGCAGGCCGGCCACGCGGACCATGTAGAACTCATCGAGGTTGTTGGCGCTGATCGCCAGGAACCGCAGGCGCTCGAGCAGCGGATGGCGCGGGTTCTTGCTCTCGGCCAGCACGCGGCGATTGAAGGCCAGCCAGGAAAGCTCGCGGTTGAAGAACCGGCTCGGCGAGGCCGCCAGATCCTCGTCCCAGGCGAGCGGGGCGCCGCCGGCCTCGTTCGCGGCCCGTTCGGAGGGGACGGCGGCGATCGGCTCGGCGTAGCTCATCCACGCGGCTCCAGGTGAAATGACAAGGGGCGAATTTTGAGCCCCGCTTGTGACGGCTTCAAGTCATCCCTCGAAAAGATCAAGATTTTCGGAACCGTCCTCAAAGATCTCGCGGGCCAGGACCCGTGAAACCGGGCGCATCTGTCCATCCTCGGTCTCATCCAGGCGCCGCACGATCTCGCGCGCCCCGGGGATCGATCTTTCCATGCGCCGCAGCAAGTAAGGATAGACATCGTCGTGCGGCCGAATATTCCGTTCACGGAAGAATTTCCGAAGCACGCCGCGCAGCACCTCGTCGTCCGGCGCGGCGATCTCGGCGACCATCAGGGCGTTGAGCCGCGAGCGCAGGTCCGGCAGCTCGGCCGGCCAGGCGGTTGGCGTCAGGCGGGCGGTGAGCAAGAGGCTCGCGCCGTCCTGCGCCGCGAGGTTGATCAGGTGGAACAGCGCCTCGGCGTCGACGCCCTGGTCGACGTCCTCCAGCAGGGCCGGCCCGCCTGCCGCCGCCGCCACGTCCGGCGCCGTGCGGTCGAGGATGGCGGCCTTGGCGGCGGCCGCCCAGGCGCGCGCCAGATGGGTCTTGCCGACGCCTTCCGGCCCAACCAGCACCAGGGTCCCGCCGGGCCAGCGCGGCCAGGCGTCCAGCGCGCTCACCGCCTGGGCGTTGGAGGCGCCCTGGATGAAGCTGTCGCGGGTGTGGGCCGTGGGCCGGCGAAGGCCCAGCCGTAGCTGCTTGGCCATGGCCTAGATCAAAGTCCTAGAGGGCGTCGTTCGCCGCCTTGGCTGCGCCGCCGACCACCAGCGTCCAGCCCTCGGGCTTCAGGAGCTCGATGGGCGAGAAGCGGACCTTGTAGTCCATCTTCTCCGAGCCGCGCACCCAATAGCCCAGGTAGACGTAAGGCAGATCGGTCAGGCAGGCCTGCACCACATGGTCGAGGATCACGAAGGAGCCCAGGCTGCGGCGGCTCTGGGTCGGGTCATAGAAGCTGTAGACCAGTGACAGGCCGTCGCTCATCACGTCTACCAGGGCGCAGGCCACCAGTTCGCCCGCTGGCGCGCCACGATCTTTCGAGCGCGTGCGGTACTCGATGATATGGGTGCGGACGGCGGTGTCCTCGACCATGGCGACGTAGTCGGGCCAGGTCATCTCGGCCATGCCGCCGTCGGCGTGGCGGGTCATCAGGTAGCGGCGGAGCAGATCGAACTGCTCCATGGTCGCCTCGGCCTCGACCAGATGGCGTTCCAAGTCCTCGTTGCGGGCGATCGCCTTGCGCTCCGAGCGCGAGAAGATGTAGTCGGCCGCCGGAATCCGCGCCGAGACGCAGGCCGTGCAAGCCTCGCAGGCCGGGCGGTAGGCAATGTTCTGCGAGCGGCGGAAACCGACCTGGGTCAGGCTGTCGTTGACGGTCGCGCCATCGGAAAGCGGCAAGTGCGCGAAGACCTTCCGCTCGAAGCGCTCCGGAAGGTAGGGGCAAGGCGACGGCGCGGTCAGGAAGAACCTGAGCTGTCGGGACGGAAAATGCTGCGTCACGGACTTGCAGTCGCCTTCATGCGGTCAGCGCTTGAGCTTCGATTAGGCGTCATGCCGAGCCCCGGCGCAAGACCTGTTGCAGGACCGCAATGGGCCTTGAGACTAAGGGCCGCGGTCCGGCGGCAGCACCGGCGCCTCACGCAACAACACAATGGCGATGCGGCGGTTGCCGGGCAGGGTCGGATCGTCCGGATAAAGCGGCTCGGAGGTGGCCTTGCCGCTCACCTGGTAGACGCGGTCGGGGTCGACGCCGGAGCCCTGCAGGATCTGGCGCGAGGCGTTGGCGCGGGCCTGAGAGAGCGCCCAGTCACTGTCGGCCTTGCCCTTCTGGCTGGCGCTGGTGTGGCCGTAGATGCTGATCCGGTTGGGCAGCTGGTTGATGATCTTCGAGATCGCCCGCAGCAGCAGCTTGGCCCGGTCGTTGGGGACGGCGGTGCCCTCGTTGAACATCGAGCGGCCTTCCTGGTCGACGAGTTGGATGCGCAGGCCTTCGGGCGTCTGGTCGACGATGATATTCTTGGAGAGCTCGGCGAGCTCCGGCATGTCCTGCAGCGCCTGGCGCAGCGATTGGGCGGCCGAGGTGAAGGCGGCGGCCTCCTGCTTGGCCTTGTCGATTTCCTGCTGGTCCTGCTGCGACTTGGCGCCGTCGTTGGCCTTGCCGTCGTTGGGGTTCTTCACGTCGGGGCTGGCGTCCTGCACCACCGACTGCGAGCCGTTCTGCTTGGCGCCGTCGTTGCCCAGCGCCGTCCCGGCCAGGATGCCCCCGGCGCCGGACGTGGTCTCGGAGACCGAGGCCGGGGCGAAATAGTCGGCGATACCGCGCTTCTGCTCCGGCGAGGTGGTGTTGATCAGCCACATCAAAAGGAAGAACGCCATCATCGCGGTCACGAAGTCCGCATAGGCCACCTTCCAAGCGCCGCCGTGGTGACCCCCGCCGCCGCTCTTCTTGATGCGCTTGATGATGATCGGCCGTTCGCCGCTCACCGACATGGTCCGCCCCGAGGTAGCCTGTTACGAGGGACTCAAGTGCGCAGGCTCCCGTTAAGATGGCGTTGCGCGCAAGGTTAAGGAGCAAGCTTAAGATGAAGGTGGCGTTCGCCGGTCTCGGCGTGATGGGCTTCCCGATGGCGGGGCATCTGGTCAAGGCCGGCCATGAGGTGTCGGTGTTCAACCGCAACCCCGAAAAGGCGCAGGCCTGGGCGGCCAAGCACGGCGGCCGGGCCGGGGCGACGGCGGCGGACGCGGCGAAGGATGTGGAGGTCTTCATCCTCTGCGTCGGCAACGACGACGACGTGCGTCAAGTGGTTACGCAGGCCTTGCCGGCCATGGCGGCGGGCGGCGTGGTGGTCGACCACACCACGACCTCCGCGGTGGTGGCCCGCGAGATGGCCGAGCTGGCGGCCAAGGGCGGCCGAGCCTTCGTCGACGCGCCGGTGAGCGGCGGCCAGGCCGGCGCCGAGAACGGCCAGCTGACCATCATGTGCGGCGGGACGCCGGAAGCCTTCGCCAAGGTCGATCCGGTGATCGACGTCTATGCCAAGGCGACCAAGCTGATGGGCGCGTCCGGCGCTGGCCAGCTCGCCAAGATGGTCAACCAGATCTGCATCGCCGGCATCGTGCAGGGCCTCGCCGAAGGCCTGCATTTCGCCAAGCAGGCCGGCCTCGATCCGCAGCTGGTCTATGACGCCATCTCCAAGGGCGCGGCGCAGTCCTGGCAGATGGACAACCGCTGGAAGACCATGACCGAAGGCAAGTTCGACTTCGGCTTCGCGGTGGACTGGATGCGCAAGGATTTGGGCCTGGTGCTGGACGAGGCCCGCCGCAATGGCGCGGCGCTGGACATCACCGCCATGGTCGACGGCTTCTACGCCGAGGTGCAGGCCATGGGCGGCCAACGCTGGGACACCTCCAGCCTGGTGGCGCGGCTGGAAAAGCCCGAATGATTTTGGAGACCGAGCGCCTCGCGCTGCACGAGCTCACCGCGACCGACGCGCCGTTCATCCTCGACCTGCTGATCAGCCGCGGCTTCCGTGAGAACATCGGCGACCGCGGCGTGCGGGACCTGGAGGGCGCGTTGAGCTACATCGAACGCACCCGCACCGGCTATGCCGCCAACGGCTTCGGCCTCTGGCGCGCCGACCTGAAGGAAAGCGGTAAGCCGGCGGGGCTTGCGGGGCTCGTCAAGCGCGACGGGCTGGAGCATCCCGACGTGGGCTACGCGTTCCTGGAGCCGTTCTGGGGGACGGGCCTGGCGACGGAGGCGGCGGCGGCCAGCCTGGCCTATGGACGCGAAACACTGGGAATCCCAACCATCGTGGCGATCACCAAGCCGGAGAACCTCGGCTCCATCGCGGTCCTCAAGAAGATCGGCATGAAGGACGCCGGGATGATCCGCGTGCCCGGCTACGACGACGACAGCTGCTACTTCACCACCTGAGGGGCCGGTCATGACGATCACCACCTGCAGGATCGCCGCCAACGGTTTCGATTTCGCGGTGGACGAGGCGGGCGAGAGCGATCGGCTGGCGCTGTGCCTGCACGGCTTTCCCGAAAGCCGGTTTTCCTGGCGCTATCAACTGCCGATGCTGGCGCAGATGGGCTATCGCGCCTGGGCGCCGGACCTGCGGGGCTATGGCGAGACGGAGCCGAAGCCCGCCGAGGTCTCCGCGTATCTGATCGACCGGCTGATGGAGGACGTCGCCGCCCTGATCGACGCCAGCGGGGCGAAGAGCGTCACCTTGATCGGCCACGATTGGGGCGCGGGCCTGGCCTGGACGTTCGCGGCCAACAAGGTGAGGCCGCTGGAGCGGCTGGCGATCATGAACGTGCCGCACCCGGCGGTGATGAGCGCCCACCTGCGCCGCTCCTGGGCGCAGCTGGAGAAGTCCTGGTACATGTTCTTCTTCCAGCTTCCGGGCCTGCCGGAATGGGGCGCCGTGGCCAGGGACGCCCGGGCGATCCGCAACGCCTTCCATGGCATGGCGGTCGACAAGTCGAACTTCACGCCAGACGTGCTGGACCGCTATGCGAAGGACGCCCAGCGGCCGGGCGCGATCCGCGGCATGATCAACTGGTATCGCGCGGCGCTGCGCCTGCAGGGCAAGCTCGCCGGGCCCTGGGAGGTGATCGAGACCCCGACCCTGATCGTCTGGGGCGAAGAGGACGCCGCGCTCGGGATCGAACTGCTGGAGGGCACGGACGCCTACGTCCGCGACCTGACGATCCAGCGCCTGCCGGGCGTCTCGCACTGGGTGCAGCAGGAGGCGCCGGAGAAGGTCAACGCGATCCTGAAAACCTGGCTCGAGACGCCGCGTCCCGGGTGACAGCGCCCGCGGCCTCGACGATCATGGCGCCAAGACCTTCTGTGAGAGAGGCGATGCGATGGGACGCGGAACGCGGGTTCTGACCGGCGGGCTCCATTTCGGCGAAGGGCCGCGCTGGCATGAGGGGCGGCTGTGGTTCAGCGATTTTTTCGCGCAAGCGGTGATGTCGGTGTCCCTGGCCGGCGATCTGCGCACCGAAGTCGAGATCGACGACCAGCCGTCTGGCCTGGGGTGGGCGCCTGACGGCTCCCTGCTGATCGTCTCGATGATCAACCGCCAGATTCTGCGCCGCTGGCCCGACGGCCGGATGAGCGTTCACGCCGACCTTGGTCATATCGCCACCTTCCACTGCAACGACATGGTGGTGGACGCGGCCGGCGGCGCCTATGTCGGCAATTTCGGCTTCGACCTGACCGCGGAGATCGCGGCGCGCGGGATCGCCGATGTGGTGGCGAGCCATCCGACCGCCAAGCTCGCCTACGTGGCGCCGGACGGCCAGACCCGCATCGCGGCCGAGGATATGCATTTCCCCAACGGCTCGGTGATCGCGCCGGACGGCAAGACGCTGATCCTGGGCGAGACCCTGGCCGGCGTCCTGACCGCCTTCGACATCCATCCGAACGGCGATCTTTCCAACCGCAGGGTCTGGGCGCCGACCTCGCCGGCGATCCCCGACGGCATCTGCCTGGACGCGCAGGGCGCGATCTGGATCGCCAATCCCTCCGCGCCGCAGTGCCTGCGGATCGCGCAGGGCGGCGAAGTCCTGGAGATCATCGAGACCGATCAGTCCTGCTACGCCTGCATGCTGGGCGGCGATGACGGCCGGACGCTGTTCATGCTGACCGCCGCCAGCCTGGATGGCGGCGGATCCTCGGAGCCTGGGCCGGCCGGCAAGATCCTGGTGGCGCAGGTCGACAGCCCGCGCGCCGGGCGGCCCTAGGCGCCCAGCAGCCGCGCCGCGCGAGGCGCGAAGTAGGTGATGACGCCCGCCGCGCCGGCCCGTTTGAACGAGCCCAGCGTCTCCAGGATCGCGCGCTCCTCGTCCAGCCAGCCGTTCTGAGCGGCGGCCATCAGCATGGCGTACTCGCCGCTGACCTGGAAGGCGAAGGTCGGCACGGCGAAGGCGTCGACCACGCGGCGCACGATGTCCAGATAGGGCAGGCCGGGCTTGACCATGACCATGTCGGCGCCCTCGGCGATGTCCAGCGCCACTTCGCGGAGCGCCTCTTCGGAATTGGCGCTGTCCATCTGGTAGGTCTTCTTGTCGCCGGGGTTCGCCACCGACCCCGCGCCCAGCTTTCCCGAGCCGATGGCGTCGCGGTAGGGGCCGTAGAAGGCCGAGGCGTACTTGGCCGCGTAGGACATGATCATCACGTCCGTCAGGCCCTCGGCCTCAAGCGCCTGGCGAAGGGCGCCGCAGCGGCCGTCCATCATGTCGCTGGGCGCCAGAATATCGCAGCCGGCCCTGGCCTGGATCAGCCCCTGGGTCACCAGGGTCTCGACGGTGGCGTCGTTGAGGATGCGGCCGTTCTCGATCAGGCCGTCGTGGCCATGGTCGGTGAAGGGATCGAGCGCCACGTCGCACATGATGCCGACCTCGGGCGCGGCGTCCTTCATGGCCGCGATGGCG
>DATAUR010000128.1:0-16115 GCA_036268175.1 Phenylobacterium sp.
GACTTCATCATCCACACCGGCGACATCACCCAGCTTTCCCGGGACCAGGAGTTCGACGACGCCGACCAGATCATCAAGGCCGCGGGCCTGCAGGTCTTCCACGTGCCCGGCGAGCACGACATGCTGGATGAGGGCCAGGGCAAGGCCTACCTCGACCGGTTCGGCCAGGGGACCAAGGGCGCGGGCTGGTACAGCTTCGACCACAGGGGCGTGCACTTCGTCGCCCTGATCAACGTCGCCAACCTGAAGCCCGGCGGCATGGGCAGCCTGGGCGCCGACCAGATCGCCTGGCTGGAGAACGACCTGAAGGGCCGGCCGTCGTCGCAGCCCATCGTGGTCTTCGCCCACATGCCGCTCTGGACGGTCTATGCCGACTGGGGCTGGGGCACCGACGACGCGGCCCAGGCGCTGAGCCACCTGAAGCGGTTCGGCTCGGTCACCGTGCTGAACGGCCACATCCACCAGATCACCCAGAAGGTCGAAGGCAATATCGCCTTCCACACCGCCCGCTCCACCGCCTTCCCCCAGCCGGTGGGCGGCCAGGGGCCATCCCCGGGCCCGCTGAAGGCGCCCGCCGGGCAACTGCGTTCCATGCTGGGAATCACCACCGCGACCTTGGTGCGCGGCCACGCGCCCATCGCCCTGATCGACCAGACGCTGGCGAGCTGAACTCAACCCTCCGCAACAGAAAGACCTCCCATGTCCAACCTTCTCAAGGCGGGCGCCCTGGCGCTCGCGATGGGCCTCTGCGCCCTCACCGCCGTCGCCGCCGTCAGCACGCCCGCAGCGGCGCAAGCGCCGGCCGGGCCGACCGTGAAGATCGACAACTTCGTCTTCGGGCCGGCGGCGCTCACCGTCGCGGTCGGGACCACGGTCACCTGGGTCAACCAGGACGACATCCCCCACACGGTGGTGGCCGACGACAAGTCCTTCAAATCGAAGGTCCTGGACACCGACGAGCGCTTCTCCTTCACCTTCACCAAGCCCGGCGAGTTCGGCTACTTCTGCTCGCTTCACCCGCACATGGTGGGCAAGGTGATCGTGAAGGCCGGCTGAGACGGGAGCGGGCGCGGACCGAAACCATGACCGAGCGAAAGCCGTTCTTCCGGCCGCGCCTGGCGTTCAGCCGGGGCGCCGCGCCCGCCGCCGCGTCTCGCACCGCCGAGGCCGAACGGGCCCGGCAGTTCCGCGAGCTGGTGCTGCCGCATCTGGACGGCGCCTACAATTTCGCCCGCTACCTGAGCCGTGATCCGGTGGCGGCGGAGGACATCGTGCAGGAGGCCTTCCTGCGCGCCTTTCGGGCGTTCCCGACGTGGCGGGGCGGTTCGCCCAAGGCCTGGCTGTTCGCCATCGTCCGCAACTGCTTCCTGACCTGGGCGGGCGGGCGCGGCGGCGAGGGCCGGGTGCTGGTGGACGAGGGCGCGCTGTCGGCGGCCCAAGCGAACGCGCTCGCCAACGTCGCCGACGAAGGCCAGGACGATCCGGAGACCGCGCTGGCGCGCCGCCGCGAAGCCGAGACCGTCCGCGCGGTGATCGAGAACCTGCCCGAACCGTTCCGCGAGACCCTGGTCCTGCGGGAACTGGAAGAGCTCAGCTACAAGGAGATCGCCGCCTTGACCGCCACGCCCATCGGCACGGTGATGTCGCGCCTCGCCCGCGCGCGCCAGATGCTGGGGGACATGCTGCTGCCGGACGGGACCGCCAGTGCGCGCCAGATGCAGGAGACCCGCCGATGAGCGCCTGTCCCGACAAGGCCATGCTGCTGCAGGGCCTGCTGGACGGCGAGCTGGACGCCGTCAACGCCGCCGCCTGCGAGGCGCACCTGAAGACCTGCGAGGCCTGCAACGCCGAGTATCTGCGCCTCTTGGCCCTGCGCGACGCGGTGACCGCGCCCGGCGTGGCGCACCGGGCGCCGGAGCGGCTGCGGGCCAATGTCGAGGCCATGCTGGCGGCTGAGGCCGCGCCCGCCACAGCGTCGGCCCCGCGGCGCGGCGGCCGGGTGGTGGGCTATGCGACCGCCGGCGGCCTGGGCGCCCTGCTGGCCGCGAGCCTGACGGCGATGGTGATATTGCCGCAGGTGGCCGAGGCCGGGCTGGAGCGGCAACTGGTGGCCAGCCACGTACGCTCCCTGCTGGCCAATCACCTGACCGACGTGGCGACGTCGGACCAGCACGTGGTCCGCCCCTGGTTCAACGGCAAGGTGGACATCGCCCCGCCGGTTCCGCAGCTCGCCGACCAGGGCTTCCCGCTGGTGGGCGGGCGGCTGGACTACATCGAGGGCCACGTGGCGCCGGCCATCGTCTACAAGCGCCGCCTGCACACGGTGAACCTGTTCGTCTTACCCGCCGAAGGGCGGTTCGCGAACGGCGACCGCGCCGCGCGCCGCGACGGCTACAGCCTGCTGGAATGGACCTCCGGCGGCCTGCGGTTCGCGGCGGTGTCGGACATCGATCCGGGCGAGCTGCAGGCCTTCAAGGCCGCCTACGTCGCCCACTCGCCCGACCCGTCGCACTGAGGCCGGCGGGCGCGCGTCCTAAGCGCCGGTCCGTTCCTTGAAGAACCGGATCACCCGCTCTTCGGTGGCCCTGGAGATGCCGTCCGGGCGCAGGTGCAGGGTGAGCACCGAATGCGGCGGGATCTCCGCGGGCGCGGCGTCGGCGTCCTCGAGTTCGATGGTCTCCACCCGGTCGCCGAACTCGCGCTTCAGGGTCGCGAAGCGGGCGTCGGGCACCAGGGCGTCGCTCTTGTAGCGCAGGGCGAGCAGGGTCAGATCCTCGGCCTCGAAGCGGGCCTTGGCGCAGGCGATCTCGGCGCGCGAGACGTCCAGGCCCGCGGCGCGCTTCTTCGACCCCGCCGCGATCGGCATGGAGGGCTGCGACAGCACCGGCGCCACCACCGCGGGCTCGGTCATCATGGCCAGCGCAAAGCCGCCGGTGAAGCACATGCCGACCGCGCCCACGCCCTTGCCGCCGCACTCGCCATGCGCCTTGCGGGCCAACGCCCGCAGCCATTCGACGATGGGGCTGGAGCTTTCGCTCGACCAGACGTGGAATTCGCGGCGGATGCAGATGTTGGCCAGCATGGTCTGCACCGCGTAGCCGCGGCTGACCGGCCGGCCCGGCGTGCCGAACAGGCTCGGCAGGAAGACGGTCATCCCAGCCTCGGCCACGTGGTCGGCGAAGCGCACCACCAGCGGGTGCAGCCCGGGCACCTCATGGATGATGACCACCGCCGGTCCGGACCCCTTGCGGTAGACCGGCCGCGTCCACGGCCCATCGGTGAACTCGAACCGCTCGTAGCCGTCCAGCGCCGCTTCGTAGTCCATGCCCGCCCCCGTCTTCGCCAGCCCCGCCTTCGACAAGCGAGCTTAGCCGCATCAGAGCTTCAGGCGCAGCATCGATGTATCGCCCTCGAAACTGGTCAGCTTCCAGACGCCCTGCTCCTTGGTGAACATCAGCAGGCAGGGGCCATCCTTCTTCCTGGTGGCGCAGACGCGGCCATCGGGCAGGGTCTTCAGCGCCTGGGAGATGGCGATGGCGCCGGGGATCTGGGTGTCGCGCTTGTAGCCATACTGCTCGGCCACGAAGCGGAAGGTCTTGGGCCGCACCAGGGCCTCGTCGGCGAAATCGATCACCGAGGGGCCCAGCAGGGCGGCCAGGTCCTTGGTCTTCTTGTTCTGCGAGAGGCTGGCGGCGAGCCTGGTCTGCAGCTCGGCCTTGAGGGCCTCGTGGTCCACGTGGGCGTCGAAGGCGGCGGTGTCGTTGTCGCGGATCGAGACCAGCAGCGCGTGGACGTCGTTGGCGGCCCCGATCTTCTGGGCGGTGGCGCAGGCGCTGAGCGTCAACACGGCTAGAAGGGGCGCAAGGATCGGGGCAAGACGGCGCATCGGCGGCTCCTGGGACGCCGCCTATGTAGTGTCGAACCGCGGCGACTTCACGGCCCGGCGGTTTCAGTCCCGCCGACCAGCGCCCGCGCCCAGAGCGCGATGGGCAGGCCGATGACGAACATGTGGCCCAGGAATTCCTCGACGAACTGAAGCCCCTTGGGATTGTTCATCGCATGCACCGCCGACAGCGGCAGGACGACGAAGTGCATCACGAGGTAGATGCAGATTCCGAACAGCGGGCCGGCGATCCAGGCCCGCTGGCGCAGGATCGGGAACCGCAGCGAGGCCAGGACGAAGATCGCCGCGGCGACCAGCAGGATGGCGTAGTGCGAGGCGATGCCGATGACATCGACGATCGGTGGCATGGTCTTCACCGCGGCGCCGAACCAGCCACGGGCGATGGCGTGGGCCACGCCGCTGGCCGTGCCGCCATAGATCAGCATGGCGGCGAAAAAGTCGAAGGTCGCGGCCATGAAGCCGCCGGCCAGGATGGCGCCCAGCACGTTGCGGCGCGGTGCGGCGCCGGCGGATGTCGAAGCCATGGATCGTCTCCCCCAGGTTGACCGACGAGCGAACCACGGTTGGGGAAACCCCGGAAGATGGGGAACGCCGCGCCCGTCGCGCCGAAACGACCGCTGCTCGCAAACGAAAAGCCCCGGAGGGTCGCTCCGGGGCTCGTCGATGGCCGTTCAGCGCTGGCCGACTACAGCGTGCGCTTGACCTCTTCGAGGTTGAAGCACTCGATGACGTCGCCGGTCTTGATGTCCTGGAAGCCGGCGAAGGCCATGCCGCACTCGGTGCCGGACTGGACCTCGTTGACCTCGTCCTTGAAGCGCTTGAGCGTCTGCAGGGTGCCGAGTTCAAGCACCACGATGTCGTCGCGGATGATCCGCACCCGGGCGCCCTTGCGGACCACGCCCTCGGTGACCACGCAGCCGGCGACACGGCCGATCTTCGAGATGTCGAAGGCCTGCAGCACCTTGGCGTTGCCGAGGAAAGTTTCCCGCTGGATCGGCGCCAGCATGCCCGAGAGCACGCCTTTCAGATCGTCCAGCAGGTCGTAGATGATCGCGTAATACCGAATTTCTACGCCTTCGCGCTCGGCCAGGTCGCGGGCCTGTTTCGAGGCGCGGACGTTGAAGCCGATGATCGCGGCGTTGGCGCCCTTGGCCAGCATGACGTCGCTCTCGCTGATCGCGCCGGCGCCTGACAGGATGATCCGCGCGCGGACCTCTTCGGTGCCGATCTTGTCCAGCGAGCCGACGATGGCCTCGATCGAGCCCTGCACGTCGGCCTTGATGACCAGCGGCAGCTCCGACGCCTTCTTGTCGGTGATCTTCGACATCATCTCGGCCAGCGAATTGCCCTGGGCGGGCGCACCGGCCTTCTCGCGCTTCACGCGGACGCGATAGGCGGTAAGTTCGCGGGCGCGGGCCTCGTTCTCCACCACGGCGAAGGGATCGCCAGGCGCCGGCGTGCCGTCGAGGCCGAGGATTTCCACCGGCACCGACGGTCCGGCTTCGGTGACCTGTTCCTCACGCTCGTTGAGCAGCGCGCGGACCTTGCCCCAGTTGTCGCCGGCCACCACCACGTCGCCGCGGCGCAGCGTGCCGCGCTTGACCAGCACGGTGGAGACGGCGCCCCGCCCGCGGTCCAGCTTGGCCTCGATCACCACGCCGTCGGCGACGCGGTCGGGATTGGCCTTCAGGTCGAGGACTTCGGCCTGCAACAGGATGGCTTCGAGCAGGGTGTCGAGGCCGGTCTTTTCCTTGGCCGACACCTCGACCACCTGGGTTTCGCCGCCCAGGCTTTCGACGACGATCTCGTGCTGCAGCAGCTCGTTGATCACCCGGGTCGGATCGGCGCCGGGCTTGTCCATCTTGTTGATCGCCACGATCAGCGGCGCGCCGGCGGCCTTGGCGTGGTTGATGGCCTCGATGGTCTGGGGCATCACGCCATCGTCCGCCGCCACCACCAGCACCACGATGTCGGTGACCGTCGCGCCGCGCATCCGCATGGCGGAGAAGGCGGCGTGGCCGGGCGTGTCGAGGAAGGTGACGCGCTGGCCGTCGGGCAGGTGAACCTGGTAGGCGCCGATGTGCTGGGTGATGCCGCCGTGCTCGCCCGACACCACGTCGGTGGAGCGCAGCGCGTCGAGCAGCGAGGTCTTGCCGTGGTCGACGTGGCCCATGATGGTCACCACCGGCGGGCGGGTGACCTGATGGTCGTCCACGTCCTCCGCGCCGATGAAGCCTTCTTCCACGTCGGCTTCCGACACGCGGCGCACGGTGTGGCCGAATTCGGTGGCCACCAGCTCGGCGGTGTCGTTGTCGATCACGTCGTTGATCTTCAGCATCACGCCCTGACGCATCAGGAATTTGATGATCTCGACGCCGCGGATCGCCATCCGGTTGGCGAGCTCGGCCACCGTGATGATGTCCGGGATGACCACTTCGCGGGCCGCGCGGGCCTGCTCCTGCGTGCCGCCCTTGCGCTTTTCGCGTTCGCGTTCGCGGGCCCGGCGGACCGAGGCGAGGGAGCGCATCCGATCGACGGCGCCCTCATCGTCCCCGGCCACGGCCTGGATGGTCAGGCGGCCTTCGCGACGTTGCGGGGCGCCCTTGGCGCGGCTGATCGCCTTGGAGGCGGGCAGGCCGCTCTTGCGACCGCCGTCGTCATCGTCGGGACGGCGATCCATGGCCGCGCCGCCGGGCCGCGGGGCCTGGCGGGTGGCGCGCTGGATTTCCGGCGTGGCGGGCGGAGCGGCTGGGCCGAGGCGCGGACCGCCGGGGCCACGGGCGCCGCCGGGACCGCCCGGACGGGGACCGGCCGGACGCGGCGCGAGCGCCGAATAGCGCACGGTGTCGCCGGCGGGCCGGGGGCCACGGTCGTCGCGGTCGGCCTGGCGCGGGGGGCCACGGTCGTCGCGCGCCGGGCGGCGGTCGTCGTCCTGGCGCGGCGCGCGCTGGTTGAAGCTCGCGCCCTCGAAGCGGGCCGAGGGCGGCGCCGGGCGATAGGTGGTGGTGCTGGCCCGGTCGTCGCGGCGATCCGCCGACGGCTGATAGGTGCGGGTCTGGCCCTGACCGGTCGGCGCGGCCGGACGCGGCGCGGGCGGCGCGGCCTGTTGCGGCGCGGGTGTCGGCGCGGCGGCGACGGGAGCCGCCGGCGCTGGGGTGGGCGCAGGCGTGGGGGCGGCGGGCGCCTCAGCCGCAGGGGCGACAGGCGCGGCGGCCTGCACGGGCGGAGCGGCGGGCGCGGCCGGAGGCGGCGGGGCGGCCGCGCTGGCCGCGGCCTCGGCGCGAGCGCGAGTATCGGCGGCGGCGCGTTCGGCGGCCTGGCGCTCCTGGGCGAGCTCGATGGCGCGCTGGCGGGCGGCGCGTTCCTCGGCGGAGAGGCCGTCGTTCGGGGCTCCGGCGGAGCGTGGCGCGGCGGCCGGCGGCGCCGGGCGCGGCTCGAAAAGGCGCTTTTCGGCGGAGGAGGGCGCGGCCAGGTTGCCGCCGCCCGGAACATGGGTGCGCGCGCGCTTGGTCTCGACGACCACGGTCTTGGAACGGCCGTGGCTGAAGCTCTGCTTCACCGTGCCCGCGCTGACCGATCCGGCCCCGCGGGGCTTCAGGGTCAGGGGCGGACGCCCGCCGGTCGGCGGATTACGGCCATTGTTGTTCTCGTCGCTCATGCGCTCGCTTTACTCGTCAGCCGGCGGTCCGGCCAAAGGACAGATAACAATGCAGAAGCGGCGGGGCTTTTGGGCCCCGTTCGCCTCTAAGGCTCCTCGCGCCAACTCTCAGGAAGGAGCGGACAGAAGCCCGACAACCGATGAGCGTCCTGCGCCCAACGATCGGCGGCTCGCCCCGCAAGGAAGGCGGTGTGTATCACATTCTCCGCGCCTAAGGCCAAACCCAATTCCTCGGCGTCAAACAGACCGAAGATCGGCGTCGGCGGGGAGCGTTTGCGGGTCTTCGCCCAAAGCTTGCGGCGGCCGTCCGCGGCGCCGTCGGACGCCTCGATCAGCCAGGCGGCCTTGCCGCCCTCGATGGCGGCGGAGACCTTTTCGAACCCCGAGGTAAGATCGCCGGCCCGCCGCGCAAGCCCCAGCCCCGACAAAAGCCGCCTTTTCAGCAAGCTTTCCACGAGGTTGGTCAAATCTGGCGGGGCGGCGACCTTGGCCTTGGCGGCGCGGGCGAAGAGGCCCTTCCTGGCCGCGGTCTCCACCGACGCCCGGTCGGCGGCGACCCACAGGCCACGTCCCGGCAGCTTGCGCGCGAGGTCCGGAACCACCACGCCATCGGGCCCGGCCACGAAGCGGATCAGCCCCGCCTCGTCCCTGACCTCGCCGGTGACAATGTCCCGCCGCTCGCGGTTGGCTTCAGCGAGCGTGAGGGGTTTGGCCTCGGTTGCGTTGTCCAAGGGTCACAACCTCATTCCGCCGAAGGCGACAAGGATATGTCCACGAACCACACGAACCGAATCCAGGCTGGTCCTCGCGCCGCTGGCGGCGGAGGACGCCCATTCGTGTGGTTCGTGTGGTTCGTGGACCAAAATTCTTCCTTAGGCGCCCGCTCGCGCGAGTATGGGGTTTAGGAGTCCTGGGCTTCGCCGGCCAGTTCGGCTTCGGCGAAGGCTTCGGTCTCCTCGAGGGGTTCTTCCTCGATCTCCGGCTCGGGTTCCGGCGGGGCCTCGACCCAGCCCATCGCGACGCGGGCGCGCATGATCAGGGCTTCGGCGTCGGCGGGCTCCAGGCCGAAGGCCTCGAGGATGCCGGGTTCGCGGACCCGCTCGCCGTTCTTGGTCTCGAACCAGCCGCGCAGGTCGTCGGGCACCAGGTCGGCGAGGTTCTCGACGGTCTTCACGTCGCCCTCGCCCAGCGCCACGGCGATCGGCAGGGTGACGCCCTCGATCTCCAGCAGGGCGTCCTCGACGCCGAGGTCGGTGCGCTTGGCGTCGTATTCGGCGGCGATCTTGTCTAGGAAGTCGGTGGCGCGGGCCTGGATCTCGGCGCCGGTGTCCTCGTCGAAGCCCTCGATGGAGGCGATTTCCGAGACGTCGACATAGGCCACGTCTTCCACCGTGGCGAAGCCTTCGGTGACCAGCAGCTGGGCGATCACCTCGTCCACGTCCAGGGCTTCCTGGAACAGGGCCGTGCGCTCGGCGAACTCGCGCTGGCGGCGCTCGCTCTCCTGGCTCTCGGTCATGATGTCGATCTGCCAGCCGGTGAGCTGGGAGGCGAGGCGGACGTTCTGGCCGCGGCGGCCGATGGCCAGCGACAGCTGCTCGTCCGGCACCACCACTTCGACCCGCTCATCCTCCTCGTCCATGACGACCTTGGAGACTTCCGCCGGCGCGAGGGCGTTGACGATGAAGGTCGCCTCGTCCGGGCTCCACTGGATGATGTCGATCTTTTCGCCCTGCAGCTCGGCGACGACGGCCTGCACGCGGCTGCCGCGCATGCCGACGCAGGCGCCGACCGGGTCGATGGACGAGTCATTGGAGACCACCGCCATCTTGGCGCGGCTGCCCGGGTCGCGGGCCACGGCGCGGATCTCGATGACCCCGTCGTAGACCTCCGGCACCTCCTGGGCGAACAGCTTGGCCATGAAGCCGCCGTGCGCGCGGGAAAGCAGGATCTGCGGACCCTTGGTCTCGCGGCGGACGTCGTAGATGTAGCAGCGGATCCGGTCGCCGATGTTGAAGTTCTCGCGCGGGATCGACTGGTCGCGGCGGGCGATGCCCTCGCCGCGGCCCAGGTCGACGACGATGTTGCCGTATTCGACGCGCTTGACCGTGCCGTTTACGATCTCGCCCACGCGGTCCTTGTACTCCTCGAACTGACGCTCGCGTTCCGCCTCGCGGACCTTTCCGGTCACCACCTGGCGGGCCATCTGGGTCTGCACCCGGCCAAACTCGAAGGGCGGCAGGGTCTCTTCATAGGTCTTGCCGACCACCGCGTCCTTGTCGGTGCGCTTGGCGTCGGAGAGGCGCAGGATGCCCACCGGCTCTTCCGCCGGAACCTCCTCGCCGTCCTCGCCCACCACCGTGCCGTAGTTGGCGTCGTCGGCCACCACGGTCACCACGCGGATGATCGAGACCTCGCCGGTCTTCTGGTCGATTTTGACGCGGATGTCGTGCTCGGCGCCGTAGCGGGCGCGGGCGCCCTTCTGGATCGCCTCTTCGATCGCCTCGATGACGATCTCGCGGTCGATGGATTTTTCGCGCGCGACCGCGTCGGCGATCTGCAGCAGCTCAAGCCGGTTGGCGGAAATGCCGGTGAGGCTCATGGGGATTTCCCTCTTACTCGGAAGTCTCTGATTGGGTTGAAGGGTCGGATTGCAGGCGTTGCGCGCGTTGTTCGGCGCCCCGCTTCATCAGTTGGTCGGAGAGCACCAGCTTGGCCTCGGCGATCCAGGCGAACGGGATCAGCGCGGTGTCGGCCTCGCCCTCGATGTCGAAGGCCACCTGGCCCTCGTCGACGCCGGCCAGCACACCCTTGAAGCGCTTGCGTCCCTCGGCCAGGCGGTCGAGCTCGATGCGCGCCTCATAGCCCTGATAGGCCTCGAAGTCGGCGAGCCTGGTCAGCGGCCGATCGACGCCGGGGGACGAGACCTCCAGGGTGTATTCGCCGGCGATCGGGTCGGCGGCGTCCATGATCTCGGAGATCGCTCGCGACAACCGCGCGCAGTCTTCGACGTTCATATCGCCGTCGGCAGGACGCTCGGCCATGATCTGCAGCCGCCGGGCATGCTCGCCGCCCATCAGCCGCAGGCGCACGATGGCGTAGCCCGCCGCCTCGGCCACGGGGTCGAGCAGCTCCAAGAGGTTCAGGTCTTCGGCGGTCTTCCCACGCATGGGCTTCAGGCCTGGCTCCGGCAAAGAAAAAAGCGGCCGGGCCGGAGCCCGCCGCTCGTAGCCGCCATACAGCGGAAACGGACGATGTTGAGGGGAATATAGGCGCTTGGGAGGGGTTTGTCAGCCCTGTTGAGTCAGGGATGCGGCTCACACCGAATTCCTCGTGGCAGCGGTCCTTCCAGCGTCCCAAGGCAAACTGGCCGCCATGAGATTTAAGCCGCGGACCGCCGGCGACCCTTTTGCTCCCGCCCAGGCGTCATCCCGGTTTCGCGGAGCGAAGACCGGGACCCATATGCGCCGAGGGTCGGCGACTATTCTCCGAGCGTCGCGTCCATGGGTCCCGGACACGGCTGCGCCGTTCCGGGATGACGACCTTTGGGGGACGACCCAACGAAAAAGGGCCGCCCCGTCGCCGGAACGGCCCCTTCGATTTCGAAGCGAAGTCGGGCTTAGGCCGCGACCATCGCGACCCGGCGGCGGCGCAGCATGACGCCGGCGCCGCCGAAGCCCAGGATCATCAGGCCCCAGGTGGCCGGCTCCGGCACGCCGAGCGCGCTGAAGTTGCCGCCGCCATTGGCCTTGAAGGAATTCAGCGCCTTGCCGGTCGTCGCGCCGAAGTGCGGGCTCACCGAGAGCATGTTGAGGGAGAACTCCTCTGACCCCGGCACCACGCCGCTCAGGTTGATGACCGAAGAGCTCAGGATCAGCGTGCCGCCGTTGTCGAAGGTGACGTTGGTCGAACCCGAGCCGCCCGCGCCCTGGATCCAGGCGTTGGTGAAGACACCGCTCAAGAGATCCTCGCCGGTGGTGAGGTCGAACCCGTCGATCGTGGTGTTGGGGCCGCTGTAGATGAAGCTGAACGTGCCGTCCAAACCGGGCTGGGTGAAGGTGCCGCTGCCCGCATCCTTCGCCGCCGGATTGCCGTTGGCCGCCGTCGCGTCGATCGTGAACGTCGCCGACAGGTCGGCCAGCGCGGAGAAGCTCGGCTCCAGGAAGCTGAAGGTGGTCGCCACGCCGTTCGCGCTGGTCTGGTTGCTGGCGCTGATCGAGAACAGGTGGCCGCCGGTGCCGGCGCCGCTGCTCTTCACCCAGTCGTAGTCGGACGCATTGGTCACCGGCTGGAATTGCGCGATGACCGCGGCCTGCGAGGGCGCAGCGACGGCGGCGAGCGAAATCGCCAGGGCGGCGGCCGGAAGAAGCGTCTTGAAGGCGTTCATAGTTCCAGTCCTCGTGGCTCGCGGCATGAATAGATTGGGTCAGACGGCGAAGGCCGCCCAGATATTCCCGAATTGACCGCTCAAGTTCTCGATCTGCAATAGACAGACCAAATCACGACTTGCAAGCAAGCACACGCTGTGGGCGAAAATGCCGCGAGTATTATAGGTTTTTTATGTAAATCAATATTCGGAGAACTTGGACCTTTCCGGCGCATCGCAAATCCGGCGTTGGCCACCAACGTTCTCTTTCGACAGCCCCTTTCGCTGGGGGCGCGATTGATCGTAAGGAACCCGCCATGGACCTTTCCAAGATTCCCGTCGGCGTGAACCCGCCCTACGACGTCAACGCCATCATCGAGATCCCGCAGGGCGGCGAGCCGGTGAAATACGAGATCGACAAGGAGTCGGGCGCGCTGTTCGTCGACCGCTTCCTGCACACCGCCATGTTCTATCCGGGGAACTACGGCTTCATCCCGCACACGCTCGCCGACGACGGCGACCCCATGGACATCATGGTGGTGGGCCAGACGCCGGTGGTTCCCGGCGCGATCATCCGGGCGCGGCCGATCGGCACCCTGATGATGACCGACGAGGCCGGCGGCGACGAAAAGGTGCTGGCGGTGCCGGTGGACGCGCTGCACCCGTTCTATACCGGCGTGGATAGCTGGCGCTCGCTGCCCGGCATCCTGACCGAGCAGATCGCCCACTTCTTCCAGCACTACAAGGACCTGGAGAAGGGCAAGTCGGTGAAGATCACCGGCTGGGCCGAGCCGGAACAGACCGCCGACCTGATCCGCGCGGCGATCCAGCGCTACAAGGACGCTAGCTAAGTCCTGACGAAATCCAGGAACACCGGGGCGCAATCGCCCAGGCGCTTTTCCTCGTAGCGGGTGGTGATGTGGTCGGCAGGCGGCCTGCGCCAGTCGTCGGCGCGTTCGGCTGTCCAGCGGAAGGCCGGATCGCGCGCGAAGCGCTGCAGGCTCCAGTCCACGTAGTCGGCCCAGTCGCTGGCGAAGCGCAAGGCCCCGCCTGGTTTCAGCAGACGGGCGAACTCGGCGACGGTCTCGGCCTGGACGATGCGGCGCTTGTTGTGGCGCGCCTTGGGCCAGGGGTCCGGGAACAGCACGAAGATGCGCTCCAGGCTGGCGTCCGGCAGGCGGGTCATCAGCTCGCGCGCGTCGCCGTCGTGGACGCGGACATTGGTCAGCGCCGCCTCGTCGATGTGGCGCAGCGCGCTGGCGATGCCGTTCTGAAAGGGCTCGGCGCCCAGGATCAGTACGTCTGGACGCCGCTGCGCCTGGGCCGCCATGTGCTCGCCGCCGCCAAAGCCGATCTCCAGCCAGACCTCGGCCGCGTCAGGTTTCAGCGCGCGCGGATCGAAGGGCTCGGTCGGCGGGCGCAGCGTCGGCAGCAGGGTTTCCATCAAGGCCGCCTGCCGCGGCTTGATGGTGCGGGTCTTCAGGCGGCCGAAGGAGCGCAGCGGCGGGTGCGATTCACTCATGGCGCACCCTCTGCCGCGAAAGGAGAGGCGGCGCTAGACCAGCTTCTTCAGCTCATCCACCAAGTCGGGGCGTTCCCAGGAGAAGCCGCCCTCGTTGTCGGGCTGGCGGCCGAAGTGGCCGTAGGCCGCGGTGCGGGCGTAGATCGGGCGGTTGAGTTGCAGGTGCTCGCGGATCGCCCGCGGCGTCGCGCCGCCGACCAGTTGCGGCAGCGTCAGCTCCAGCTTCGCCGGGTCGATTTCGCCGGTGTTGTGCAGGTCGACGTAGAAGGAGAGCGGCTGGGCCACCCCGATGGCATAGCTGATCTGGATGGTGCACTTCTTGGCCAGGCCCGCGGCGACCACGTTCTTGGCGAGGTACCGGCAGAGGTAGGCCGCCGAACGGTCGACCTTGGTCGGGTCCTTGCCGGAGAAGGCGCCGCCGCCGTGCGGGGCCGCGCCGCCATAGGTGTCGACGATGATCTTGCGGCCGGTCAGGCCTGCGTCGCCGTCCGGCCCGCCGATCTCGAAGCGGCCGGTGGGGTTGACGTGCCACTTGGTCTTCTTGGTGATCAGGCCGGCGGGGAAAACGCCTTCCACGTAGGGGCGGATGGCCCCTTCGATGCGCTTGGGCGTCGCCGAGTGCAGGCCGATGCGCTTCTTGTGCTGGGTCGAGACGACGATCTGCAGCACCTCGACCGGGCGGCCGTCCTCGTAGCGCAGGGTGACCTGGCTCTTGGCGTCCGGCTCCAGCACCGGGCATTCGCCCGAATGGCGCACCTCGGCGAGCTTCTTCAGGATGTCGTGCGAATACTGCAGGGTCGCCGGCATCAGCGAGGGGGTCTCGTCGCAGGCGTAGCCGAACATGATGCCCTGGTCGCCGGCGCCCTCGTCCTTCTTCTCGGTGGCGTCGACGCCCTGGGCGATGTGCGCCGATTGCGGGTGCAGGTGGCAGGCGTACCTGGCCTTGTGCCAGTGGAAGCCCTTCTGCTCGTAGCCGATGTCCTTGATCGCCTGGCGCACCTTGGGCTCCAGGGATTTGACGATGTCGCGGGTGAGCGCCTTGTTCTCGGCCTTGGAGCCGCCCGCCTTGCCGGCGCGGACTTCGCCGGCCAGCACGATGCGGTTGGTGGTGACCAGGGTCTCGCAGGCGACCCGCGCCTCCGGATCGGCGCTGAGGAAGGCGTCGACCACGGTGTCGGAGATGCGGTCGGCGACCTTGTCCGGGTGACCTTCGGACACGCTTTCGGACGTGAAGATGTAGTTGGAACGGCTCAAGGCGCTTGGCTCCGGCAAACGGGAGGCCGCCTGATCGGTCGGCGGCCGCTCAAATAGGCCGCGAACCTATAAAGATGTCTTTATGTCCCGCCAAGCGCGCATTCGGGCGACATGGTTAGGCCAATTTCAGAGGTCGCCGGCGTCCGGCTCGTCGGCCATGGCGCGGACCAGGTCGAGGATCTTGCGGCGCACCCGGCCCTTGGCGATCTTTGGGAAGACGCTGGCCAGTTCGATGCCCTCGGGCGTCAGCAGGAAGTCCTGCAGGGTCTCGCGCGGGAGGTTGGAGCCGGGCGCCTCGGCCGTCTCGCCCAGGCCTTCGTAGAAATAGGCGATGCTGGTGGAGAGCGCGCGGGACATCTCCCACAGCTTCGATGCGCTCACCCGGTTGGCGGCGCGCTCGTATTTCTGGACCTGCTGGAAGGTCAGGCCGATGGACTCGGCCAGGCGTTCCTGACTGATCCCCAGCTCCTTGCGACGCATTCTTATTCGCAAGCCGACGTGGCGGTCGACGGGATTCGGGCCCAACACGGGCTCTTCGAACTTGTCCATGCAACTCCCATTGAACCGTCGTCGGACAAGTGAAGCGCCGGACGCAGTCGTCTCTATGAACCGTCGACAACTCGAGGCCGGCGAACACGGTAGGCCAAGGCCGCCAAGCCAGACAATACCAGCAAGGCTCCAAACGGTCGGTCACCCTGCCGGGAAAACGCAGTCATTTCAAGCGAAGGCGGCAGAGGTGCGTCAATAACCCCCAGCCGGCCAAGGCCGAGCCTGGCGGCCGGAGCGATCCGTCCGTAGGCGTCGATCACCGCCGAAACCCCGGTCGGCGTGGCGCGGACGATCGGCAGGCCCTCCTCGATGGCGCGGTAGCTGGCGATGTTCAGATGCTGCAGCGGACCCGAGCCGTCACCGAACCAGGCGTCGTTGGAGATGTTGAGGATCCAGGCCGGCCGCAGGCCCGCCCGCGCCGCGCCCGCACGGGTCACGCCGGGGAACAGCGCCTCGTAGCAGATCAGCACCTGCACTGGCGGCACGCCCTGTGGAACGATCGGCTGCGAGGGTGGCCCGGCGCTGAAATCGTCGGGCATGTGGACCAGGCTGCGGAAGCCGATCCTGGTGGCGAAGTCGGCGGCCGGCATATATTCGCCGAACGGCACCAGGTGATGCTTGTCGTAGACGCCGGTGACCTTGAGCGCCTGAGCGTCGCGGCGGAAGGCCACCAGGCTGTTGAAGTAGCGCACCACGCCATCCCTCCCGGCCTCGGCCCGGTTTGCGCCCATCAGAAGGGTCCGGCCCGGCGCGATGGCGTCGCGAAGTTGGCCGGCGTAGGGCGAGCCTGGCGCCACCAGGTCGTCGATCACCGCCGGCAAGGCGCCCTCCGGCCAGATGACGATGGCCGGCTGGACCGCGGCCT
>DATAUR010000129.1:0-21849 GCA_036268175.1 Phenylobacterium sp.
CTGCTGCCGTTCGTGATCGCCGGCGTCGTCGCCCTGCACATCTGGGCGCTGCACGTGCCGGGGAACAACAACCCGACCGGCGTGAACGTGAAGTCCGAGGCCGACACCGTGCCCTTCCACCCGTACTACACGGTGAAGGACGGCTTCGCGATTTCGGTGTTCCTGCTGGTCTACGCGGCCTTCGTCTTCTACATGCCCGACGCGCTGGGCGACGCGGTGAACTACGTGCGGGCCAATCCCCTGCAGACGCCGCAGCACATCGTGCCGGAATGGTACCTGCTGCCGTTCTACGCGATCCTGCGGGCGGTCCCGAACAAGCTGATGGGCGTGATCCTGATGTTCGGGGCGATCGCCACCCTGTTCGTCCTGCCCTGGCTCGATGCGTCGAAGGTGCGCTCCATGCGCTACCGCCCGACGATGCGGCTCTACTACTTCATCTTCATCGTCGCCTGCCTGGTGCTGGGCTACTGCGGCGCCCACGCGCCGGACGATCCGGCGATCCCCGGACCGCTTGGTCCGCAGGTCCTGGACGCCAATCTCAACAGCATCGTCTGGCTGTCGCGGATCGGGGCCGCCTACTATTTCATCTACTTCTGGATCCTCAACTGGGCGGTGCCGCTGTTTGAGAAGACCCTGCCGGCGCCGGAGTCGATCTCCTCGCCCGTCCTGTCGCATCCCGCCTCCGCGCCTGCCGGCGCCGCGGCGTCGCCTGAAAAGAGGGGTTGAGCCTGATGCTGCGCAAAGGTTTCGCGTTCGCGGCGCTCGGGCTTGCCCTGCTGGCCGGGCCCCTGCTGACTGGCTCGGCGCACGCCGCCACCACCAACAAGGAGCCGAAGGACATCCACTGGTCCTTCGAAGGTCCGTTCGGCAAGTTCGACAAGGAACAGCTCCAGCGGGGCTACAAGGTCTATCGAGAGGTCTGCTCGGCCTGCCACTCGATGGACCTGCTGTACTTCCGCAACCTCGGGCAAAAGGGCGGACCGTTCTACGATCCCAAGTACCCCAACCCGAACAACAACCCGGTGGTGAAGTCGCTGGCCCATGACATCCAGGTCAAGGACATCGACACCGACACGGGCGACGTGATCTCGCGGCCCGCCACGCCGGCCGACAAGTTCCCGGCGCCGTTCGCCAACACCTACGCCGCCGCCGCCTCCAACGGCGGCAAGGCGCCGCCGGACCTGTCGGTGATGGCCAAGGCCCGTGAAGGCGGCCCGCGCTACATCTATTCGCTGGTGGGCCTGGGCTTCGTGAAGCCGCCGGCGGGTCTGACCCTGCTGCCGGGCAAGTACTACAACCCCTATTTCGCCGGTGACCTCACCGGGCAATGGCACGGCGCGGCCAGCGCGGTGCCGGAGGGCGGCATGATCGGCATGCCGCCGCCGCTGGCGCCCGGCAAGGTGACCTTCGACGACGGCAAGCCGTCGACGGTGACCCAGGAGGCCTATGACGTGGCCGCCTTCCTGGCCTGGGCCGCCGAGCCCAAGGCCGAGGAACGCAAGGCCTTCGGCCTGGGCGCGATGATCTACCTCCTGATCTTCTCGGGCCTGCTCTACGCCAGCTACAAGCGCATCTGGCGCAACGTAGAGCACTAGGCGACACGCCTCGCGCAAGCGATCGGAGGGCCTCGGCGCGAGCCGGGGCCCTTTTCGCGTCGGCCTAGCGGTTGGGCTTGAGCAACAGCCGGCCGGCCGGGAAGTCGAAGCGCAGGCGGTAATGGGCCAGCAGTGGCGCGCCGAGCTGGCCGGCGAGGCCCGGGTCCTCGGCCTTCATCAGCCCGGCCGGCAGGTTCTCCGAAAGCCGGCCCGCGAAGGACAGCGCCCGCAACTTCGGGCGCAGGATTCCATAGGGGTAGAGCTCCTTCGGCTTGGCCGCGCCGGGCGTGGCGGCCAGCGCGTCGCTGAGGCGGATCGGAGTGTCGGCGCCGGTGGCGGGCGCAAACGCGCCGAAGAAGGCGCGGGGCCCGTCGGCGACGGCGGCGCGCACCACGGGACGCCCGGCGAGCCAGGCCATCGGCAGGGCGAGCCGGCTGCGGAACCTCCCGGCCTTTCCCGCCGGCCGCAGCGCCACGCGGCAGGGGGCGAAGCTCACGTCCAGCACATAGCCGCGCAGCACGTCGGCGCCGATGACGCCGGCGATGGGCGTCGGAAGCGCGCCGGTGCGCAGGTCGATGGCCAGCACCTGCACCGGCCGCTCGCGCGCCGTCACCCCGGCCAGCCGCACCTCGCCGGTGAGCGCGGTCTCCACATAGCCCGCGGTCTGGGCCTGGCTGTCGGCCAGGATGGTGTGCGGTGTCGCGGTGTCCAGGATGTAGTCGCCCGCCACGCCCATCACCTCGGCGCCGACCACCACCACGCCATTCTCGAACCGGCACGCCGTCTCGCCCGCCAGCGCGGGCGTTGCGCCGCACGCCAGGGCGGCGGAAAGGGCGAGGCCGGCGCGAGTCGCGATCGAGGTCACGACCCGACCATAGCCATGCGCGGACCTTCCGGCGACTTGCGCCTTACGCCTGCCCAAAGCGGCGCCTAACTTGGGGCGATGGGCTTCACTCCCGCCTGGCGAAACTTCAAGCGCATGCAGGACCTGACGGTGACGGCCGCCAGCCTGATCTATGCCGCCGCCGCGGTGCGCGCCTTCGGCCGCTTTCCCGGGGGACCGGAGACGACCCTGCGCTGGACGCTCCTGTGGCCGGCCGCTTACCTGGGGTTCTCGCTCGCCATCCCACTGGGCGTCGCGCCCCTGCGCCGCTGGCTGGCGAAATACGTCTGGTTGAGCTTCAAGGCGGGCTTTGGCCAGACGCCGGCCTCGGTGGTGGTGGGCATGGGCCTCCTGCTCGGCGCGGGCCTGTTCATCCACGAGGAGGTGGTCCGCGCCGCCCGCGCCGGCCAGACCGGCGCCAACGTCTTCGCGGCCTACGCCGCCGGCATCGGCATCCTGGCCGCCCAGGCCATCCTGGTGCGCACCCTGGAACAGCTTCCAGACGTTCGGGCGAAGATCGTGGAGCGCGGCTGAAGCGGCGCGCCTATGGGGCGTCCAGCTTTCGGGCGATCCGCACGGGCAGGTAGCTGCAGGGTTGTTTGTGGCTCACGGTGAGGCTCACCACCTCCACGCGGTCTCCGGGTTGCGGGGACTCGGCCGCCTTGGTCGCCACCGCGTGGGTCTGGCCGCTGTCCAGCTGGACGAGCACGCGGGGCGTGTCGGCGTAGTCCGGGTCGATCCGGCCCCCCACCCGCTGCTGGGTGGTCACGACCCGGGCGGCGGAGACCTCGTGATCCTCCACGCCCTGGACGGTTCCCGGTCCCATGGAGACGGGGCGCTCGGGCAGGTCCATCTTGCAGGCGGCCGGCCCGGCGTCGCCCGGCGGCAGAGGCGACCGTTCGATCGTCGCGAGCAGCAGGTTGTAGGGATAGGCGTGGCCTTCGAGCATCCGCAACGGATGCCCCAGGCCGCCAGCTTCCGAACCTTCCAGGTGGACGGTGAACCGTGACGCCTCGATCGTGCGCGCGAGCTGATAGGCGATCGGCCAATAGACGGGCTTTACGGGCTCGGAGACGAGCGTCGGGTCGGCGCTACGCAGCCTGGCGATCACATTGCGGAAGGTGGCCTCTACCGGCAGCTTGTCGGCGATCACCTCGCATTTGCCTGGGCTGAGCTCGCCGAGGAGCACGTGGGCGCCGTAGAGATCAGTGGTCCAGACCCTGGTTTTGGGATCCTTGAACACCAAGCGTTCGGAGGGCAGCGCGGGCCGCAGATCCGCCTTGGCCTGAGGCGGAAGGTCGATCACGCCGCCATCGTGTTCCCGGCTGTAGAGGCAACGGGCGACGTCCAGATAGAATCCCTCCGCCGCCTTGGCCTCCGTCAGTCCCGGAGCCTGAGGCGATGCGGGCGGCTGGGCATGGCCGGCGCCGGCGAGGCTCGTGGCCAGGACAAGGGCGCCGACGGACGGTCGTATGGGACGACGCCAGGTCATGCTCACTCCTCGGCGGATGCGACGCCACCATGGCGAGCAAATCGGCAAAGGACAACGAGCTTGAGTGTAGGGCTCTTACATCTCGCTGCGCACGCCGCTGTGTCGGCTGAAGTGGGCGAGCGTGCGCAGCTTCGAAAGCCGCGCGGATTCCTCGTCGTAGCCGTTGGGCGCCACGAAGGCGTGGCCGGCGTCGTACATGTAGACCGGCAGGTCCGGATGGGCCGCGCGGATCGCGTCGACGTCCTTCGACGGGATCAGTTCGTCGCGCTTGCCCAGGTGCAGGATGGTCGGCGCCTGGGGCTCGCCGTGGAGGTAGAGGCTGATCTGGCCGCCATAGAAGGCCGCGACCGCCGCGATCCCGTGACAGCGCTGGGCGGCGAGCCAGGCGGTCGTGCCGCCAAAGCAGAAGCCCATGACGAACACCGGGCCGGGGAGCGCATCGACGGCGGCCTGCACCGCGTCCAGCACCTCCAGGCCCCATTTGGTCTGCTCGCCATAGCCCATCTGGCGCGCCATCCGGGCCGCATCGGAATCGGCCCGTGCGAACCCACGCTCAAAGCGATCGAACAGGCTGGGGACCAGCACCTCGTAGCCGATGTCGGCGTAGTCGCCGGCGAGCTCGCGCAGGTGCGGCGTCACCCCCCAGATGGCGTGCAGGATCACCAGGCCGCCGCGCCGCGCCTCGCGCGGGGCTTCGTGGAAGGCCTCGTATTCGAAGCCATCCCCATCTCCTTCAAGAGGGGCGCTGACCAGGCGGACGGTTTCGCCCATCAGGCCTTGTCGAACAGCTCGAGCGTGCGGTGGCGGGCGAGGTCGGCGGCCTCGGCATTGTAGCGCTCGGGGCTCTCGTTGTTGAAGCCGTGGCCGGCGCCTTCATAGATGTGGACCGGCGTGTCGGGATGATGCTCGGCCACCGCGGCGGCGACCTGGTCGGCCGGGATGCCGGCGTCGGTGCGGCCCAGGTGGACGATGGTCGGGCACCGCAGCGCCTGGGCGGCGTTGGCCTGCACCATGGAGCCGTAGTAGCTGGAGGCGGCGGCCAGGCCCTCGACCTTGCCGGCGGCCAGCCAGGCCATCGAGCCGCCGTAGCAATAGCCGACGATGCAGACCTTCTCGCCGCGGCTGCGCAGGAAGGCCACGCAGGCGGCGATGTCGCCCATGGCCTGGTCGATGGGCGTGCCCATGGCATGCGCCACGCCGGCCTTGATTCCGTCCGGATCGTGATGCGCCAGGAACCCCGGCTCGCGACGGTCGTAGAGCGCCGGCGCGATCGCCTCGTAACCCATCTTGGCCCAGCGCTCGACGTCGGCGCGGACGTATTCGTCCAGGCCGAAGATCTCCTGGATGACAATCACGCCGCCCTTGCGGGGGGTGAAGGCTGGCTCGTGGTAGGCGTTGAACTCGAAGCCGTCGGCGCCCGCGAGCTTGATCGTCTCAGCCATGGTCGGTCTCTCTCCGAAGCGAAGTCTAGACGTTGAAGCGGAAGTTCATCACGTCGCCGTCGCGGACGACATAGTCCTTGCCTTCCTGGCGCAGCTTGCCGGCGTCGCGCGCGCCCGCCTCGCCCTTCAGGCGGACGTAGTCGTCGAAGGCGATGGTCTCGGCGCGGATGAAGCCCTTCTCGAAGTCGGTGTGGATGACGCCGGCGGCCTGGGGCGCGGTGTCGCCCTTGTGGATGGTCCAGGCCCGCGCCTCTTTCGGCCCGGCGGTGAAATAGGTCTGCAGGCCCAGCAGGTGATAGGCCTCGCGGATCAATTTGTTCAAACCGGGCTCGGCCAAGCCCAGGGTCTCCAGGAACTCGCCCCGCTCGGCGGCGTCCAGCATGGCGATCTCGCTCTCGATCTGGGCGGAGATGACCACGCTGTCGGCGCCGTCGCGCTTGGCGCGTTCGGCCACCAGCTTCGACATCTCATTGCCGGTCTCGGCGGCCGCCTCATCGACATTGGCGACGTAGAGGGCCGGCTTGGAGGTGAGGAGCTGCAGCATCCGCCAGGCCTTCTCATCCTCCGCGGCGATCTGCGCCTTACGGGCCGGGCGGCCGTCTTTCAGCTCGGCCAGCGCAAGGTTCACCAGCTTCAGCGTCTGGGCGCTTTCCTTGTCGCCGGCCTTGGCGCGCTTCTCGAGATTGACCACCCGCTTTTCCAGGCTCTCCAGGTCGGCCAGCATCAGCTCGATCTCGATGGTCTCCAGGTCCGCCAGCGGGTCGACCTTGCCCTCCACGTGGGTGATGTCGTCGTCGATGAAGCAACGGGCGACGAAGGCCACGGCGTCGCAGTCGCGGATGTTGGCCAGGAACTGGTTGCCCAGGCCCTCGCCCTTTGACGCGCCGCGCACCAGGCCGGCCACGTCCACGAAGTTGATCCGCGCGGGGATGATCTCCTTGGAGCCGGCGATCTGGGCCAGCGCATCCAGGCGCGGCTCCGGCACCGCCACATCGCCGACGTTGGGTTCGATGGTGCAGAACGGATAGTTGGCGGCCTGGGCCGCTGCGGTCTGGGTGAGAGCGTTGAACAGAGTCGATTTGCCGACATTGGGCAGGCCGACGATGGCGACTTTCAGGGCCATGGGGTCTTTCAGATCAGCGAAGGGCGGAGATGTGCGTGCTGGGCGCGCGACCTAGCACGGGCGCGGCGTTTGCGACAGGGCGGCCGGTCCGCTTTCGCCTTCGCACTCGCCTCAGGCAGCGCGGGGCAGGTCCGCCATCAGCGGTAGGGCCAGTAGCGCGCCACGGTCGGCGACCTCCATCACCTCCAGGGCGCGGGCCAGATGGTAGCGGACCGTGGAGGCGGAGAGATCGAGGTATCGGGCCGCTTCGCCGATGTTGTCGCCGGCCAGAATGCACAGCACGGCCTCTAGCTGGCGGATCGAAAGCGGGCGCAGCGGGGCGGGCAGTTCCGGGTGGCTGGGGGGCGGCGCGAGGGGCTCTGGGAGGGGCTCTGGGATGGCGGGGTCTGGGCTATATGCGCCGTCTCTGTGATCCGCTTTCCGCATGGGAAGGACCTAACGCTCAAGCCAGCTTGGCCGCCATTTCGTATGACTACTTACGTACCCCTTGGCGCGGGCGCACCGTTCGGGCTGAAGCGCCGGATTCCGATGGGCTGGCGGGGCGCGCGCGTCGGGCCTAGGCTCGCCGCAAGGGTCCGGTAGGGACGCGTCATCGGGAGGGGAACATCATGCTCAGGCGCGTGGGAATGTGGACGGCCGCGGCGGGGGCCTTGGCGACCTTGAGCCTGGGGCTGGCGGGGCCGGCGGGCGCGGAGGTGAAACCCGAAATCAGGCCGGTCAGCGGCCCGGGCTCGCCGTTCTTCGGCGTCGGCGCCTTCGACCTCAAGGCGCTCGGCTATGTGGAGGAGGAGTACATCGTCTCCGGGACGGCGACCTCCTACAAGCTGACGGGCGAGCCCACCGCCGACGGCGCCTGGGCGGCGAAGCCCGCCGACACCGCGCCCTACGCCACCCGCATCGTGGTGATCCGCCCGGCCGACCCCAAGGCTTTCAAGGGCACGGTGGCCGTGGAGTGGCTGAACGTCACCGGCGGCCTCGATGCCGGCCCGGACTGGACCTACAGCCATCGCCAGATGCTGCGCAGCGGAATGGCCTATGTGGGGGTCTCAGCCCAGAAGGTCGGCGTCGAGGGCGGGAATAGCCTGGGCGGGAGTGGCATGCCGCTGAAGAAGGTCAATCCCGCCCGCTACGGGACGCTGGTCCACCCCGGCGACAACTACGCCTTCGACATCTTCTCCCAGGCGGGCGAAGCGGTGAAGACCGGTGGGGTGCTGGGGCCGCTGAAACCGAAACATGTGCTAGCCACCGGCGAGTCCCAGTCGGCGGTGTTCATGACCACCTACATCGACGCGGTCGACCCGATCGCCAAGGTCTACGACGGCTTCTACGTCCACTCGCGGTTCGGCGGCGCGCCGCCGCCGGAGACGGCGTCCATGCGCGGCGGGCCGAACGCCCGAGGACAGCAAGGCGTGAAGTACCGGCCGAACCTGCGTGTCCCGGTGATGACCCTGATCTCCGAGACCGACCTGATCGGCACGGGGCTTTCCGGCTACTGGACCGCGCAGCAGCCGGACAACGACAAGCTGCGCGTCTGGGAGATGCCGGGCACGTCGCACGTGGACAACTATATGTTCTTCGTCGGCGCCTTCGACGACGGCCACGCGCCGATCGCCAAGATCGCCGAGATGTGGAAGCCCAACGCCGCCCTGTTCGGCGCCAAGATGGCTAAGCCGATCAATTCGGGGCCGCAGCATCACTACGTCGCCGAGGCGGCCCTGGCCGCGCTGGACCGCTGGGTCGCCACCGGCAAGGCGCCGCCTAAGGCTCCGCGCCTGGATCTGACCGCGCCGGACAAGGCGGGCGCCGCGCCGACGCTCACGCTCGACGCCTCCGGCAATGCGCGGGGTGGCATCCGCACGCCCTGGGTCGATGCGCCCACCGCCAAGCTTTCGGGCTTTGGCAACACCGGCGGGCCGTACGGCTTCCTGGTGGGATCGACCCAGCCGTTCGACGCCGCCACGCTGAGCAAGTTCTATCCGGGCGGCAAGGCGGACTATCTGAAGAAATTCGATATCTCGCTGGCGTCGGCGGTGAAGGCTGGATTCATCTTGCCGGCGGACCAGGACGAGATCCGCGCGCTCGCCGCGGCGGACTGGCCGGGGGCCTGAGGTTCGTCCGCCCTACCGCAGGGCGGCGGCGGCCAAATCCCGCCAGCCTTGCGCTTCGCGACGGAACTGGCCGCGCAGCTTGGCCATGCGCAGGTCGAGTTCGCGGACGATGTCTCGAGCCTCGTCCTTGCGGCCGGCGTGGGCCATGAAGGCGGCGTAGCGGGCCAGCGCTTCGAAGCCCGGCATGCGCTCCGACGCCCATTGGAAGGCGCGGTCGGCCTCCTCGATGCGGCCGAGCGCGTCGTAGGCCCGGGCCATGGCCAAGGCCGCGGGCGGCGTGCGGCCGTGGGCCTCGTCTTCGCCGAGCTTTTCCAGGGTGGTCAGGGCCTCGGCGGCGCGGCCGAGCTCCAGGAGCGCCTTGGCGCGGCCGAGCAGCAGCGCCGGGTCGTCGGCGTGCACCCCCTGCGCGGCGGCGGCGTAGAGGGCCTCGGCCTCGGCGTGGTGGCCCAGGTGCGCGGCGGCGTGGGCCAGGCGCGACTGGTTACGCACGGTCGGGGTCTCTTCGCAGGCGCGCTTGGCCTCGCGGTATTCGCGGTTGGGATCGGGACCCTGGCGCGCCGCGCGGGTGGCCTGGTGAGCCGCCGCGCCGCCGAAGATGTCGGGCACCACGTTGAGGAAGAAGTAGACCGCGCCGCCGATCGGCTGGAACATCAGGATGATCCACAGCCAGAAGCTGTCGCGGCCGGTCCGGACCGCGTGCCAGCAGAGCAGCACCGCCATGCCCAGCGAGAGCAGGAAGAACGGGATCACCATGCTTTAGGCCCCGTCACGGGCGGCCTTGCGCGGGTCGACCTTCTCGGCCGGCGCGAGGCGCATGACTTCGGTCTGATACTTCTCGTCCTCGCCGGCGGCCAGCAGGGGCGCGGAATCGGCCAGCGCCTGGATCAGCGGCTCGACCCATTTGATGTCCGCCTTGTGGAATTCCGAGAGCACATGGCCATGCACCAGGGTCTTGTCTCCTGGGTGGCCTGTTCCCAGGCGCGCACGGCGGAAATAGGGCCCGACCTGGGAGGTGATCGAGCGCACGCCATTGTTGCCCGCCGCCCCGCCGCCGGCCTTCATCCGGAAGCGGCCCGGTGCGAGGTCGATCTCGTCGTAGAAGACGACAAGGTTCTCAGGCTCGATCTTGAAGAACTTCAGCGCCTCGCCCACCGCGCGGCCGCTCTCGTTGTAGAAGGTCTGCGGCTTGAGGATCAGGGTGCGGACCGGGCCGGCCGGCGTCGGGATCACGCCCTCGGCGGCGAAACCCTGGAAGCGCGAGCGGAATGGCCCGAAGTCCCAGCGGCGCGCGATCTCGTCCACGGCCATGAAGCCGATGTTATGGCGCGTCTTGACGTAGGTCGGGCCTGGATTTCCAAGGCCCGCGATCAGCAGCATCTGGCCCCCCAAAACCCCAACTCAGGGCAAGGGCGAGGCGAGGGCCTAGGCCTCGCCGCCTTCTTCGGTGGTCGCGGCCTCGGCGGCGGCGCCCTCGCTGGTCGCGGCGTCGGCGGCTTCGTCCTCATCAGCCTGCGAAGAAGCGCCGGAGATGGTGGCGAGCACCGTGTCGGCCGGCACGGCGGCTTCGACGTTGGCCGGGAACTTCAGGTCCGACACGCGGATCGAGGCGCCGATGTCCAGGCCGGTCAGGTCGACCACCAGCTCTTCGGGGATGTGGTCGGCGGCGCAGGAGACCTGGACGTCGTGGAACACCACATTGAGCGTACCGCCGCGCTTGATGCCGGGCGCCTCGTCGGCGTGGCTGAAGTGCAGGGGCACGTTGATCTTGATCTGCTGGTTGGCATCGACGCGGTAGAGATCGAAGTGCTGCGGCACGTCGGTGACCGGGTGCATGTCGACGGCCTTGGCGATCACCGGTTGGGTCTCGGAGCCGTACTTCAGCGTGACGAGGTGGCCCAGGAGCTTGCCCGTGTAGAGCGCTTTCTTGAACTCGTTCATCTTCACCGAGATCGGCACGGGACCCTTGTCGCCGCCGTACAGGACGCCGGGGACCAGGCCTTCGCGGCGGGTGACGCGCGCGCCGCCGGTGCCGGTTTGCTCGCGCACTTCAACGTTCAGAACGATATCGGCCATGGCCATGCCTCAGAAACGAAACCGCCGCGCAAAACAGTGCGCGGCGACGCAGGGATGCGACCGCTAGGGCCGAAAGGTGCGCGTAGATACACAAAAGCCCCCGCCCGCGCAACGGGCGCCTGGGCGAATTCCCGGCGAATTCGGGCCTAGTTGGTCTGCTTCTTCCTGTGGTGCGAATGGGCCTTGGTGGTGGTCGAGGCTTTCTGCAGGGCGGCTTCCGCGGCGGCCTGGGCGCGCAGGTCCACCGGCTCGACCACGCCGGCGCCCTTCATCAGACAGTGGCCGGTGTCTTCCAAGACGTGCTGGCCCAGGCAGAAGACATCCTCGTAATGCGGCCGGGCGACCGCCAGGCACTGGTAGAGGTTGAGCTTGGCCATGTTGAGGCAAATCGCCTCGTCGGGCTCGGCCAGGATCGGCATCACCTGGGCGAGGCTCGCATCGTCGGCGTAGCCCAGGGCGGCCAGCGCCGCCACGGCCAGGCTGTGGACCACCTCGGGCGTATAGGGCGGCTCGGCGGACTGCGGCGTCAGGCCCATCTGACCGGCGCCGGAGACCGCGGTCTGCAGGCGCTGGGTCTCGGCGACCTCGCCCAGGCCGGGCGTCGAGGACAGCGACTTGGCGAGCGCCAGCCGGCTGTCGCGGGCCTGCACGTCGGCCTTCGACCAGGCCTGGTGCTGCACGTCATAGGCGGCTTGGCGTACGTCGCGGCCCAGGTCGATCAGCTTCTTGCCGTCGTCGCCCAGCGCGCTCATCACCAGGCCCGCCGCGCTGGCGGAGCCCGGGAAGCTCACCGCATAGGCGGGATCCTTCATGATCGAATAGGCGACGTTGCGCCGCTGGTCGGGATCGGCGACGTATTTGCGCACGCCGGCCACGAAGGCCGGGTCCTGCAGGGCGACGATCGCCCCATAGGCGATGGCCCCGCGCAGGAACTGCCCCGGCTCATAGGCCTCGCCGGTCTTCAGGCTCTGGGCGACGTCGGCCCCGTCGGTGAAGTTCGGCGAGATCGCGCTCGCGTGGGCCACATAGGCCCGGTAGGCGGCGGCCTGCTCTATCACCTTGGGCGACAGGCTGACCGGTGGGATCACCACGGCGACCGGCGCCGGCGGCGGCGGTGGCGGCGGCGGGGCGGGACTGGAGCAGGCGGCCAGGACGGTGGCGAGGGTGACGGCCAGCAGGGCGGGGGCGGTGCGCGAAACGGTCGGACGGCGAACGGGAGTTCTGGAGATCATCGAGAAGCCTTCCCCACGGACGCGTGGCGCCACTGACAAGAATCGTCCCCCGACGACGGTGGATTCGCACAGTCGACGCCTGCTGAGCAAGCGTGGCCGCGACGAAGCCCCCATTCCTCTAGTCGAACAGCTTCGAGACGCTCTCCTCGTTGGCGATGCGGCGGATCGCCTCGCCGATCAGCCGGTCGCAGCTGACATAGCGGATCTTGCCGCCGTCCATCGCCCGGTCGGGCGGCGAGATGCTGTCAGTCATCACCAGCTCCTTGAGGATCGAGCTGTTCACCCGCTCCACCGCCGCGCCGGAGAGCACGCCGTGGGTGACATAGGCCGAAACCTCGGCCGCGCCATTGTCGATCAACGCCTGGGCGGCGTTGGTGAGCGTGCCGCCGCCGTCGATCATGTCGTCGAACAGGATGCAGCGACGGCCCGAGACGTCGCCGATGATGTTGGCCACCTCGCTCTTGCCGGGGCCGGAGCGGCGCTTGTCGACGATGGAAAGCTCGGCGTTGAGGCGCGTCGCCACCGCCAGCGCCCGGACCACCCCGCCCACATCGGGCGAAACGATCATCAGCTCGCTGGTCTTCTTGTGGTTCTCCTTGATGTCGGCGGCGAGGATCGGCGCGGACAGCAGGTTGTCGGTGGGGATGTCGAAGAAACCCTGAATCTGGCCGGAGTGCAGGTCCATGGTCAGCACACGGTCGGCGCCGGCGCGGGTAATCAGGTTGGCCACCAGCTTGGCGGAGATCGGGGTGCGGCCGCCGGTCTTGCGGTCCTGCCGGGCGTAGCCGAAGTAGGGCATCACCGCGGTGATCCGCTTGGCCGACGCGCGCTTCAACGCGTCGATGCAGACCAGCAGCTCCATCAGGTTGTCGTTGGCCGGATAGCTGGTGGACTGGATCACGAAGACGTCCTCGCCGCGGACGTTCTCATCGATCGTCACCCAGACCTCGTCGTCGGCGAAGCGTTTGACCTGGGCCTTGGTGAGCGGCAGGTCCAGGTGAGAGGCGACGGCTTCCGCCAGCGTGCGATTGGAGTTGCCGGCCAGCAGCTTCATCGGAGCCCCGCGAGACGATTGCGCTATAGGCCGGGCTTGTAGCAGCCGAAGGCGGGGAGTCTATCCCCCGGCGCGATCAGTCGAGCACGATCGCCGACAGCAGGCGGCCATAGTCGCCCTCGCCCCGCTTGAAGGCGCGGCGGTTGGAGAAGAAATCGTCCGCCTCCGCACAGGTGTCCAAGTGCACACACTCGCGAACCATGACGCCCGCGACGTAGAGCCGATCCATCACGAACCTCGGAAGATCGAACATCCGCTTGTCCGGTTCGGCGCCGGGACCGAAGTACCGCGCGAACGACGGATCGAAATGCAGGAAGCGCTCGAGGAACTCGACGCCGACTTCGTAGGATGCCGGTCCGATACAGGGGCCGACGGCGGCGCGTAGTCGGTTGCGGTCGGCGCCCAGGCTGACCATCCTCGCGACGGTGGCCTCGACGACACCGGTCAGAGCGCCTTTCCACCCGGCATGGCAGGCGGCGACGACGCGAGCCTGCGGGTCGACGAGAAGCACTGGAGCACAATCAGCAGCGAGGGCCGCGCAGACCACGCCGGGCGTGGCGGTGACGACACCATCAGCCTGCGGCGGTCCTGCCGGCCAAGGACCATCGGCGACCAGGGCGGTGGCGGAGTGCACCTGATGGACGGTGACAAGCGTTTCCGCGCCAAAATGTGCAGCGCAACGGCGGCGGTTCTCGGCGACGGCCTCGGGGTCGTCATTGGAGCCGAGGCCCACATTCAGGCTGGCATAGATGCCCTGTGAGACGCCGCCTTTGCGGGTGAAAAAGGCATGGCGTACGCCCGGCACGTCAAGCGCGAAGGAAGTCAGGACAGGCAACGTCATGCGTCCTCCAGAACGCCCAGATCCTCAAAGGCCGGCGGGGTCCAGTCGGGGTCGTGGATGACGCAGACCTTGAACAGCTCGCCCATCTCATCGGCGCCGATCAGGCGGGTGAGCTGGCGTCCAATGGTCCCGCTGCGGCGCGGCGCGGCGCGCATGAGGGCCTCGGCCCGGGCGCCGACGCCCATGCGGGCCAGGAAGTCGGTCTGGGTGAGGATGGCGGTCTCGCAGCCCTGCGCGCGGGCGGCGGCCATCACCGCGGGGAAGTCGGCGTGGACGGTGAGGTCGGCCTCGCCAGGGTTCCACAGCGGATCGACCTTCTCGTGGCGGCGGAGCGCCTGCAAGGTGTCGCCAAAGCCGGGTTCGGCGCGGCCGTAGTCGATCAGCAGCGCGGCGCCGCCATCGGCGGCGATGCGGGCGCCGAGCTCCGCGCCCAGGGCGGCCTGCGCCGTCGACTGCTCGAACACCTGGCCCGGCGCGGCGTCGGGCAGCAGCGCGGTCACCGGCGTCGCGGCCAGGCCAAACGCCAGTTCGCCCTCGCCGTCCAAGCCCACCACCTGCTCGGCCCAGCCGATGGCCGTGCGCACGAACTGGCGGGCGGGCAGGCAGTCCAACAGCTCGTTGGCCACGAGGATCAGCGGCGCGCCGTCCGGGACCTCGGCCAGGCTGGCGGCCCAGGTCACGCGGTCGCCCAGGCGGTCGGCCTGCAGGGCGCGCAGAGGCGGCGAGGTCTCCACCAGCCAGACGTCGGCCGACTCCAGCAAGCCGAGCGCATGGCGCAGGGTGCGCAGGATGTCGTCCATCAGCGTCCCGTCGCCCGGGCCCATTTCGACCAGCCGCACGGTGTCGGGCTGGCCCATCAATTCCCAGGCGGCCGCGGCCCAGACGCCGATCAGTTCGCCGAACATCTGGCTGATCATCGGGGCGGTGATGAAGTCGCCGGAATCACCGATCGCCGGGCGGGTGGCGTAGTAGCCGAAGTCCGGGTCGTGGAGGCAGGCGGTCATGTAGCGCGCGACGCTGATCGGACCGGCGGAGGCGATCTCAGCCGCCAGCCGGTCACGCAGGCTCATCAGCCGCCTTGATCGCGTCCGGCGCCAGATGCGCCGCTTCCACCGCGAGCGCCGGCGGCAAGGGCTCCTTCAGGCCGCGCCAGATCAGCCAGGCGCCGATCAGCACCATCGGCGTCGACAGCATCATCCCCATGGTCAGGCCGAACGGAAAGATCGGCATCCAGCTATCCGGCGCGCGCACGTTCTCCAGGCCGATGCGTATCGCGCCATAGCCCACCAGGAAGAGGCCCAGCACCACGCCCCGGCGGTTCAACCAATGGCGGCGGTGGGTCGCCCAGCGCAGCAGCAGGAAGAGCGCCACGCCCTCCAGCGACGCCTCATAGAGCTGGCTCGGATGTCGCGGAAGGGGTCCGGCGTCGGGGAACACCATGCCCCAGGGCAGCGTCGTCGGCCGGCCCCACAGCTCGCCGTTGATGAAGTTGGCGATGCGCACCAGGAAGCCGCCGATCGGCTCGGCCGCCACGATCAGGTCGCCCAGGCGCAGGGCGTCGATCTTCTTGGCGCGCGCGAACAGCAGGCCCGCCGCCACCACGCCCAGCGCCCCGCCATGGAAGCTCATCCCCCCGTGCCAGGTCTTCAGGATCTCCACCGGATCGGTCCAGATCAGGTCGGTCCGGTAGAACAGCACATCGCCCAGGCGGCCGCCGACGATGACGCCCAGGGTCAGCCACAGGATCAGGTCGTCGATCTGCTCGCCGGTGGCGGTCGGCGGACGGTAGGCCCAGAGCTTAGGATTGCGGACCATGCCCACCACATAGCGCCAGCCCAGCAGGATCGTCGCCACATAGGCCAGGGCGTACCAGCGGATCGCGAAAGGCCCGATCTGGACCAGCACCGGGTTGAGATTGGGGAAATGCAGCAGCGGACCGCTCCGGCGTTAGGGTTGACTGTCGCTTTAGAGGAGAACCTCTTCGCTTTCGAGCCTTTGGGCCCATATAAGAGCTTGGCGAGGGGCCTGTTTCCCTCGCTTAGAGCCTCAGATGCAGACACAGAATCCCTTCCTCGACGAAATGGCCAAGCTTTCCACCGCGGCCATGGGCCTGGCCCAGGCGGCGGGCGAGGAGGCCAAGGCCGCCTTCCGCGCCCAGGCCGACCGGATGGCCGCCGAATTCGACCTGATCCGCCGCGACGACTTCGACGCCTTGCAGGCCGAGGTGGCCGCGCTTCGGGCCGAGGTCGAAGCCCTGCGCGCCGGCGGCAAGGCGACCGAGCCGAAGCCCGCCAAGGCGGCGCCCAAGGCCACGGCCGCCAAAGCCAAGCCGAAGTCAGGCGCCAGCGCCTGAAAACGCACCCTCACACGCGAATGTGGGTGACTGGGCGGAAGAACCGCATGACGCCAGCCCCGCGAAGCAGCTTAGTTTCAATATCGCAGGCGATTCGGGGGCGGCCGGCTGCTCCCCGCCCGCTGCGAAAGGATCACGATGGACACCAGCCCGTCTGACGACAGCGTCCAGCTTGGCGCCGATCCGCTCGACGTCGTGGAGCATGTGCTCGCGGCCGAGAACCTGCCCTTCGACCGCACCGAGGACGGCGATCTCGCCTTCTCCCTGGCCGGCGACTGGAAGGACTACGAACTCTGGTTCGCCTGGCGGCCGGAGGGCGACTGCCTGCAGCTTTGCCTCAGCATGGACCTGACGGTGCCGGTCGAACTGCGCGCCGGCGCCCAGGACCTGATCGCCCAGGTCAATCCCCGCGTCTGGCTCGGCCATTTCGAGCTGTGGGAAGACGGCGAGGTGATCTTCCGGCACGGCATGGCGCTGATGACCGGCGAACAGCCGAGCCTGGCCCAGGCCGCCGCCATGATCGACGTGGCCGTGGAAGGCGCCGACCGGTTCTATCCGGCCTTCGACTTCCTGGCGAAGGGCTCCAAATCCCCCGCCGAAGCCATCGCCGCCTGCATGTTCGAGACTGTCGGCGAGGCGTAGGAGCTACCCTCCATTCGCTCGTCATTCCCGGGCTTGTCCCGGGAACCTATGAACTCCGTGATGAAGGGCGCGCGCAGCTGCGCCTAGCCCTTTTCTGGAAGGGTCGCGATCCTGGGTTCCCGGCACAAGGCCGGGAATGACGAGCTCATTTGAGTTTGAGGGATCGTGCCGGGGCCTCTAGGTTCGCCCGCATGATCACGCCCATCCTCTTCCTCGGCGCCGGCAACATGGGCGGAGCCATCGTCGAGGGATGGCTGAAGGTGGACGCCTTCGCCGCCGCCGACCTGATGATCGTCGATCCCAAGCCCGGCAAGGCGGCGCTGGCCGCCCAGGCCGCCGGCGCGACGCTCAATCCCGACAAGGCCGACCTCGCCAAGGCGCGCACCGTGATGGTCTGCATCAAGCCGCAGATCTGGCGCGAGGCCGCGGCGATGTACGCTTCCTGGCTCTCGGAGGACGCGGTGATCGTCTCGGTGGTGGCGGGCGTCGGCACGCGCGACCTCGCCCAGGAATTCGGCGGCCGAACGGTCGCCCGCGTGATCCCGACAACCGCGGTGGCGATCAACCGCGGGACCGCCAGCCTGTTCGCCGACGATCCGGCCGCCATGTCGCGGGCGCACGCCCTGTTCGAGCCGCTGGGCACGGTGGTCGACATCCTCGACGAGGCGCAGATGCATGCCGCGACCGCGGTCTCCGGCTCGGGGCCGGCCTATCTCTACGCCTTCATCGAAAGCCTGGAAGCCGCCGGCGCGGCGGCGGGCCTGGCGCCGGCCGATGCGAGCCGGCTGGCGCGCGCCACCATCACCGGGGCCGCGGCGCTGCTGGCCGAAAGCGGCGAGGAGCCGGCGGAGCTGCGCCGCCAGGTGACCTCGCCCCACGGCACCACCGAGGCGGCGCTGAACGTGCTGCTGGGCGAGCGCGGCCTGCCCTCGCTGATGCGCGAAGCCGTGGCGGGCGCCGTCCGGCGGTCGAAGGAACTGGGCGGCTAGGGTGGCCCCCTCGACGCGATCGGCGGGTGAGGTCCCCGTCGTGTGGGGGCTCTGAGCGCCAGGCCGCCTTTTCGCCATGCTGCCGTCGAAAGCTTCGCCGAAATAGCGGGAGGGCGAGCGGTGGCGTTTCGGACATTGGGCGGCGCGGTTCTGGCCTTGAGCCTTGGGTTGGCGACCGCGTCCATGGCGGCGCCCGCCGGGCCGCCGCGGCTGATCGAGACCGCGCCGGGCGTCAAGATTCGGGTGCTGGACGCTGGCCCGAAGGATGCGGCGCTCACCTTGGTGCTGGTCCCGGGCTGGCGGTTCACCGCCGACATCTGGTCCCAGCAGATCGAGGCGTTCGCCGGCCGCTATCGCGTGATCGCGCTCGACCCTCGGTCGCAGGGCGCGTCGACCAAGGTGCTGGATGGCAACACTCCGGAGGCCCGGGCGGCAGACCTGCATGCCTTGCTTTCCCGCTTGGCGGTGGGACCGGCGGTCCTGGTGGGCTGGTCGCAAGGGGCGCAGGATCTGGGGGCCTATGTGACGAAGTTCGGGACCGGCGGCTTGCGCGGCCTGGTGTTCGTGGACGCCGCGCCGTCGCAGGGCTGGGAAAAGGCGGTGGCCGCGCCCGGCGCCGCCCAGCAACTGCGTCAGCTCTCGCTCTACGCGCGCTACCCGAAGGAGGCGACGGAGGGGATGATGCAGGCGGTGTTCAAGACGCCGCGGCCAAAGGCGCAGGTCGACCGGCTGGTCGCCGACGCGCTGAAGACCCCGCCCACTGTCGGCGCGGCGATCCTGGAAGATGACCTGTTCGGGCCAGACCGGATGAGCGGCCTTGCCAAGGCGCAGACGCCGGCCCTGCTGATCGCCGCCGACGCCTCGCCAAACGCCGCCGACCTGGCGGCGCTGGCCAAGGTGCTGCCGCAGGCCAAGCCCGTGGTGACGGTGGCCGGCGCGGGGCACGCGGTGTTCGTCGACCGGCCGCAGCAGTTCGACACCCTGCTCGCCGGATTCCTTCGCGCCCTTTAGGCCTCCGCCCGTCCGCATTTCCTGCCGCGCACCAGTAGGGTGGCGCGGCGGGGTGAGTGGACGATCTCGCGCTGGCGGACCTGCAGGCCGAGGTTGCGGAGCATCTCGACGGCCGCCTTGGCGGTCGCCGCGCCCTTTCCGGGCGGCTCGAAGCGGCCGTCCACGCGGAAGTCGCGGATGGAGAGCAGGAGGTCGCCGCCGGGCTTCAGCACGCCCGTCATTTCGGCGAGGGCGCGCTCCTTGTCCGGCCACAGGTGATAGGAGTTGACCGCGAAGACCAGGTCGAAGCGCTCGTCCGGGAAAGGCAGGTCGCCGGCGTCGCCCAGGCGCAGGTCCAGGGCGGCGTCGCCACGCCCGCCGTTCAGCCGACGTCGGGCGCGGGCCACCATCAGGGCGGAGTGATCGACGCCGGCCACCAGGCCGAGCGGGCGGCTCTGGGCCAGCATCGCCAAGGCGTGGCCCGGTCCAAAGCCGATCTCCAGCACCGCGGCGCCGGCCGGCGGGTCGAGCGCCTCCACCGTGGCGCGGTTCTGCGCCCCGTTGAGGCCTTCCATGAGCCAGCCCGTCACCACGCCAAAGGCGCCCTGGGGCTTCTCAGCCTGATGCATGTGGGGTCTCATCGTCTCGGTCATGCCCCTAGTCGCCGCGGGGGACCGAAACGGATGCGACGTGCTTAACTCGGCAGCAGCACCACGGCTCGCAGGCCCCCCAGGGGCGAGCGCGAGAGGGTGATGTCGCCGCCGTGGCCGCGGGCCACGTCGCGGGCGATGGCCAGGCCCAGGCCCACGCCCTTGGTGTTCTGGTTGCGCGCCTCGTCGAGGCGTCCGAACGCCTTGAACGCCTCTTCGTAGCGGTCTTCCGGAATGCCCGGCCCGTCGTCGTCGACGAAGATTTCCACCCCGCCCTGCGGCCGGACGCTGGCGGCGACCTCCACGTGCTCGCCATGCCCTGCGGCGTTCATGATCAGGTTGGAGAGCGCGCGCTTCAGCGCATTGGGCCGCACCGAGGCGGTGAGCGCCGGATCGATGGCGAGCTTCACCTGCGCCCCGGCCCGAAGCGCGCCCTCGCTCACCTGATGCAGCAGGTCGCGCAGGATGACGGTTTCGGCGGCTTCCCCGCCCTCGCCACGAGCGAAGGCCAGGTACTCGTCGATCATGTGCTCCATCTCGGCGAGGTCGGCCTTCATGGCGGCGTTGCGCTTGGAGGGCTCGGCCAGCGCCAAGGCCAGCTTCAGTCGGGTGAGCGGGGTCCGAAGGTCGTGGCTCACCGAGGCCAGCAGGGTGGTGCGCTGGTCGATGTGGCGCTGGATGCGGGCGCGCATGTCGAGGAAGGCCCGGGCCGCGCGGCGCACCTCCCGCGCGCCCTGCGGCTTGAAGGCCTCGACGTCGGCGCCCCGGCCAAAGGCCTCGGCGGCGTTGGCTAGGCGCTCGATGGAGCGGACCTGGTTGCGGATGAACAGGATGGCGATGGCGGTGAGCAGAACGGTGGCCACGGTCATCCAGAGGACGAAGATGTGCCCTTGGGTGGCGAAGGCGCGGTCGCGGGGCGCCAGCACCCGCATGACACCGCCCGGCACGGCGACGCGGATGTCGACGTAGGCGGGGTAGCGGGTGGTATCGAACCAGAACGGCTGGTCCAGCCGTTCGGAAAGCGCCCGCTGCAGCGACTGGTCGATGGGCGCGAGGAACGGCTCGATCAGCACCGGCTCGTCTCGCCTGGACGCCGGCAGCTTGCGGCCGGGCTGCAGGGCGATGGAGAGGCTCATGGAGTCCTCGGCCCGCTTGGAGAGCTTGGCGAAGGCCGCAGGGCTGGGATCCTCGCGGTAACTTTCCACCGCCCAGGCGATGTCGCCGGCAAGGCCCTCGGAGAGCCGGCTGGTCACTGTCTGCCAATGGGCGTCGAAGAAGACGTAGGTCACCGCGATCTGCATGATCGCCACGGGCAGGACGATGATCAGCAGGGAGCGGCCGAACAGGGTCTTCGGCATCTGCCGCTTGATCCAGCGGCCGATCACGCGTGGGCGTCTCGGTTTTCCGATAGAGGGGGCCATCTAATCCGGAGCCAGTCGGTAGCCGACGCCGCGCACGGTCTGCAGATAGCGCGGCGCCTTGGGGTCGGCCTCGATCTTACGCCGAAGCCTGGTGACCTGCACGTCCACCGCGCGGCCGGAGGGGTCTCCGGCGCCGCGGGCCAGTTCCAACCGTTCCACCGGTTCGTCGGGCGTGCGGGCGAGCTGGCGCAGCAGGGCCACCTCGGCCTCGGTCAGCTTCACCGGCTCGCCGTCGCTGGTGAGCTCGCCCCGGTCGGGGTCGAACTGGCAGCGGCCGAGCAGCAGGGGTCCGCCCTGCGCCGGCCGATCCTGGGCGCGGCGCAGGATCGCCTCGATCCGCAGCAGCAGCTCCTCCGGCTCGAAAGGCTTGGCGAGATAGTCGTCGGCGCCCAGCTTCAGGCCCTCGATGCGATTGGCGGATTCGCCCATGGCGGTGAGCATCAGCACTGGCGTCCGGCCGGCCGGCCCCTTCTGCTCGCGGAGCCACCTCGTGAGCGAAAAGCCGTCCTCGCCCGGCATCATCACGTCGAACACCGCCAGGTCGAAATCGAAGCTGCCGATCAGCTTGCGGGCCGGCGCGCCGCCCGCCGCGGCGGTGACCCGGAAACCGGCGCGGGCCAGGTACTCCTTGAGCAGTTCGCGGATGCGGTCGTCGTCGTCGACCACCAGCAGATGTCGGGCACGCGCGGGGCCGTTCATGTCCAGACTTCCTCGATCGTCCGCCCATTTTGTTTGACGGGGCGCGGCCGGGAGGGTTCTAGAAGAACTTCAAGGAAGGAGGTCACCCTCTCATGTCTATCGTTCCCTTCGACGACCGCGACGGTTGGATCTGGCTGGACGGCCAGTTCGTGCCCTGGCGCGAGGCGACGGTGCACGTACTGACGCACGGCCTGCACTACGCCTCGGCCGTGTTCGAGGGTGAGCGGATGTACGGGGGCGAGATCTTCGAGCTGACGGCGCA
>DATAUR010000130.1:0-1960 GCA_036268175.1 Phenylobacterium sp.
CGCGGCCGCCGACGCCGGCTACGACGTGGCGATCCATGTGCGGGCGGTGGACGACGACGCCGAGGCGGCCGCCGCGGACGTCCGCGCCCGCGGGCGAAAGGCCCAGATCCACGCCTGCGACCTGCGCCGCGAATCCACCACCGTCGCCCTGGTCGGCGAGGTGGAGGCCGAACTGGGCCCGGTGACCCTGCTGGTCAATTCCGCCTCGGTCTTCGAGCGCGACGCGCTCTCCGACATGAACCGCGCCTCCTGGGACGCGCACATGGAGACCAACCTGCGCGCGCCGCTGGTGCTGGCCCAGGCCTTCGCCCGGCGCCTGCCGGCCGACCGCGAGGGGCTGATCGTCAACATCCTCGACCAGCGGGTCTGGCGGCCCACCCCGGAGTTCTTCTCCTATTCGCTGTCCAAGGCCGCGTTGTGGGACGCCACCCGCATGCTGGCCCAGGCGCTCAGCCCGCGCATCCGGGTCAACGGCATCGGCCCCGGGCCCACCCTTGCCTCGGTGCATCAGGACGACGACGCCTTCGCCGCCGAGGCGCAGGCGACGCCGCTTGGCCGCGCGGTCGAGCCGGCCGACGTCGGCCAGGCCCTGCGCTACCTGATCGACGCCACCGCCGTCACCGGCCAGATGATCGCCGTGGATTCCGGCCAGCACCTGGCCTGGCGAAGCTGAGGAGGGGCCCATGACCGCCGCGCCGCAACCCGAGCCGCCGCCGCCGGTCCCGACTGAGGGCAAGGTGGTGATGACCAAGGTGTTCGTCACCGGCCTCGCCGTGCAGGCCGGGATCGGGGTCTATCGCCACGAGATCGGCAAGGTGCAGCCGCTGCTGGTCGACGTGGAGCTCGACGTGCCCACCGCCGGCGCCGAGCGGCTCGCCGACACCTTGAACTACGAGACCATCCTGGCGGCCGCCCAGGCGGTCGCCGCCCAGGGCCACATCGCACTGGTCGAGACCTTCGCCGAGCGGCTGGCGCGCGCCTGCCTCGCCGACCCGCGCGTCACCCGAGCCCGGGTGCGGGTGGAAAAGCCCCTGGCGCTGGCGCCGCACGCGGTCGGCGCCGGGGTCGAGATCACCCTCGTTCGCTAGGCGGCAGGGCCCCGCCCCGGAGCGCTCGTCCCGGCGGAGGAGAGGTGAGGAAACTGTAACTGGCGCGGGGCCGGCGTTACGTCATCATGCGGCTCGGGAGGGACCTCCGATGACCGATTTCGACGCCGCCGCCACCGAGGACAAGACCCTGCCGGTGGTGGTCTATGTGCTCTACTTCCTGGGGCTGACCCATGGCCTCACCATGATCATCGGCCTGATCATCGCCTACGCCAGCCGCGACAACGCCGGGCCCAGGATGGCCAGCCACTACACCTGGCTGATCCGCACCTTCTGGACCTCGCTGGCCGGCTTCGCGATCGGCGGCCTGATGCTGCTGGTCGGCATCCCCTTGAGCTTCATCCTGATCGGCATCCCGATCGTGGTGGCGGGCGGGGCGATCTGCGCGGCCGCCTGGGTGCTGTGCGTCATCCGCCTGATCCTCGGCGTCATCCACCTCAGCCGCGACGAAGGCCTCCCGCGCCCCTACGCCGTGATCGCCTAGCCCTTTCCCTCCCCTTCATGGGGAGGGTGGCCGAGGCGAAGCCTCGGACGGGTGGGGAAGTCACGATCAAGCTGTGAGACTGCGGTCTAGCCCGCACGTCCCCACCCTGACCGCCTCGCGGTCTGTCCCTCCCCGTGAAGGGGAGGGAAATCAGGCGCTGACCAGCTCGCGCCGCACCATGCGGGCGTAGTCGTCCATCAGGCTGAGCGAGATGTTGCCGGGCCGGAAGGTGAATTCGCCGATCTCGGCCACCGGCGTCACTTCCGCCGCGCTGCCGGTCACGAAGCACTCGGAGAAGTTCGCCAGCTCCTCGGGCCGGATGTGCCGCTCGACCACCTCGAAGCCCTTGTCGCGCGCCAGCTTGATCACC
>DATAUR010000131.1:0-20100 GCA_036268175.1 Phenylobacterium sp.
CTGGCCTTGCCGGAGGCGACGGCCGTTCGGCTTGAGCGCCTGTTCCGAGCGCGACCGGGCGGCGGGACCGATCCGATGAAGCCGGCCTTCGCCCGCCACGCCGCCCATGTCCGCGCCGCATGCGCGCAGGGCGGCTTCCCCTCGCTGCCGGACCGCCGGCGGTGAGCGGCGAGGCGGAGGATGCGGCGGCCATGGTGGCGCGCGCGCTCAGCCGCCGCACGCCCAAGGACCGGCCGAGGTTCCTGCGGGAGCTCCTGGCGCACACCGCTGCGGGCCTAGTGCTGATCGAGGGCGATCGGGCGGCCGGTGAGGCGGTCTACCGGCTGGCCGACGCCGTGGTGGCCCGAAGCGGGCGCTGAGCCCCGCTTCGAAGATCGATTTTCAAAGGAGATTCCATGGGACGCGCCTATGACCCGGCCCGCGCGATGCGCGAGCGGCTGAAGATCCTGGAGGCCCGCGAGAAGAGCCGGGCGGAGGCGCGCGCGGTGGCCGAGGGCGTCGCCGAGACGGTGGCTCTGGCGCGCAGCCGCGGCGCGGCGTTCGAGAAGCCCACGGCGCGGCGGGGTGAGCGCGAGACGCCCTATCGGCGGCAGGCCGGCCTCGACTGGCTGGCGCACAAGGGACGGATCACGCCGGCGCAGAAGGCGGCGGGAGAAGCCTACGGGGCCTGCTGGCGGCGGGCGGGCGCGGCGCCGACGATCGGCTCGACGCTGGCGGTGCAGCCGAGCGGCGGGCTGGCGGCGGGGCCGTCGCTGGGTCTGGTGCTGAGGATGGCCGCCGGCCGGCAGCGGGCCGAGGCCGAGCTGAACGGCATGCGGACCCGGCTGTTCGGCCAGTCGGACCTGGTGACCGTCTGCGACTTGGTCTGTGGCCAGGAGCTGACCCCCCGAGAGGCCGGCGGCGGCGAGCGGGACGCGGCGCGGATCGAGGCGGTGCTGAAGGTGGCGCTCGACATCCTGGCCATGCGGCCGGAACGAACGGCGCGGAGCTGATAGCCTGCCGCGACGTTCCTATTTTGTTCTTGACTTTCGCGCGGGGATTTGCGATCCTGCGCCTAGCGTCGATGAGTGCGCCGGCTGCCTGTTGAAGGCCTCGAACGAACCGGCGTCATCAAACCGTTGAAAGCCTGGAACATGGTTTGCCCCTCGATGGAGGGGACCCATGTCAGACGCGGCTATCGGATTGAATTCGCCAGGGACGGGCGAAGCGGCGCCGAAACTGAATGAGAAGCCGAACCGCCTGGGCGTGGCGGGCTTCCTGCTCGTGCTGCTGGCGGGGCTGGGCTATGCGGGATGGAGCGTGCTGCGCGACACCTCGGCGGTGGGCGAGCCGATGGCCGTCGGCGTGTTCGCCCTCCTAGGCCTGGCCCTGCTGATCGCGCTGGGGTTCGAGTTCGTGAACGGCTTTCACGACACCGCCAACGCCGTGGCGACGGTGATCTATACCCATTCGCTGCCGCCGCTGTTCGCCGTGGTCTGGTCGGGGACCTTCAACTTCCTGGGCGTGATGTGGTCGAGCGGGGCGGTGGCCTACAGCATCATCACCCTGTTGCCGGTGGAGCTGATCCTGCAGGTCGGCTCGACCGCGGGCTATGCGATGATCTTCTCGCTGCTGATCGCCGCGATCCTGTGGAACCTCGGCACCTGGGCGATGGGTATCCCCAATTCGTCGTCGCACGCCCTGGTCGGCTCGATCATGGGCGTGGGCCTCGCGAACCAATTGATGGCGGCCAGCGACCAGGCGACCTCCGGCGTCGACTGGTCCCAGGCGGTGAAGGTCGGTCAGGCGCTGCTGTTCAGTCCGCTGGTCGGGTTCGCGGCCTCGGCCCTGCTGCTGCTGGCCATGAAGGCGCTGATCAAGAACCGCACGCTGTATGAGGCGCCGAAGAGCGATGCGCCGCCGCCGTGGTGGATCCGCGGCCTGCTGATCCTGACCTGCACCAGCGTCTCCTTCGCCCATGGCGGCAATGACGGGCAGAAGGGCATGGGCCTGATTATGCTGATCCTGATCGGCGCCGCGCCCACCGCCTACGCACTGAACCGCACCATGCCCGACGCCAGCGCGCCGGCCTTCATGGCCACGGCGCACCAGGCCGAGGCGATCTTCGCGGCCCATTCAGCCGGCGCGCCGGTGTTGCCGCTGCCGGCGGCGCGCGCGCGGATCGGCGACGCCTTGAAGAGCAAGAAGGTGGACGATCCCGCGGTCTATGGCGCCCTGTCGGTGGTCTCGGCCGACATCGAGCAGCAGGTCCGCGACTATGGCGCGATCCGCAAGGTGCCGGCGGCGGAAACGCCGAACCTGCGCAACGACATGTACCTGACCGGCGACGCCCTGCGGGTGCTGACCAAGGCGAAGGCCTCGAAGTTCTCGGCTGAGGAGACCAAGACCGTGAAGGCCTTCCAGAAGGGGCTGGAGAACGGCACGCGCTTCATCCCGACCTGGGTGAAGATCTCGGTGGCGATCGCGCTCGGTCTGGGGACCATGGTCGGCTGGAAGCGGATCGTGGTGACGGTCGGCGAGCGGATCGGCAAGGAGCACCTGACCTACGCCCAGGGCGCCTCGGCCGAGATGATCGCGGCGGTGACCATCGGCGCGGCCGAGCTCTACGGCCTGCCGGTCTCAACGACGCACATCCTGTCGAGCGGCGTGGCTGGGACCATGGCGGCTAATGGCTCGGGCCTGCAATGGTCGACGGTGCGCAGCATCGCCATGGCCTGGGTCTTCACCCTGCCGGCCGCCATGCTGATCGCTGGCTCGCTCTACTTCGTGTTGCGCCACCTGATCTGAAGCCCGCGCCGGGGTCCCGAGGCAACCTCGGCGGGGCCCTCAGCGTTTGCGGTCCCATCGCCGCCGGGCCACCCCGGCGGAGTCTGGAGACTGGAACTTTGAAAACCTCAAGGACCGCGGCCGCCCTGGCGACCGCCTTCGGCCTTGCGACGCTGGGCGTCGCCGGAGCCGCTTCCGCCCACATCGTCTGTAACGCCGAAGGCGATTGCTGGCACACGGACCGGCGGGTCGACTATGGCCCGGACGTCCGGCTGACCTATCACCCCGATGACTGGTACTTCCACCAGCACTGGGACGCCAACCACCACTGGCGCGACTATCACGAGGGCCGTGGCTTCTATCGCCGCGGCGTCTGGGTGCCGCGCTAGGCGCCCGACCTGACGCAATGCGATGCGAAAGGGCGGTCTTCGGGCCGCCCTTTCCTTATGGGTGGGCGTGTCCGGCGGTCGCGAGACTTGCGCCGGCATGCCTCGAAATGCGCGGCGATGCGCCTTCGCGCACCCTGCGGCGTTGGGCAAAAGCTCGCACCGGACCGCCGGGATGTTCTGAAGGGATCGCTTTGACCTATCTTGTGAGCCTGATCTCGGCTGGAGCGCTGGCGTGCTTCGCGGTTGCTGGCGTCCGAAGCCTGCTTCGTTCCCGCCGGTTGCCGCCGACCCGTCATCCGCGGCGCGTCAGGATCGACACCGTGAGCTGAGAGTTTCCGGCGCGTCGGCCTTAGCGTCCGATGCGGCCGGCAACACCGGCCCGATTGGCGGCGAGTATCAGCTCCGAGGGCGGATCACGCTTGTCCCAGCGACGCGCTCAGCCTATCGCGGGCCGTGATCGCGCCCAACCTCATGAGCCGCCTTCGTCTGTCGAGTCGCGAGCACCTGGTTCGCGGCCGCCTCTATGCGCGCCGCGCGCGGCGCACCGCGATCATCGTCGCCGTGGCTATGCTGGGCGGGATGGCCGGCGCCGGCTTCGCCCGGCTCAGCGACGCCGCCATGGCCGTCCACGCGCAGCTCTTCGCGACGCATCGATGGGTGACCCTGCTACTGCTTCCGCTGGGTTTCGGCGTGGCGGCCTGGCTGACGCAGCGTTTCGCGCCGGAGTCCGCCGGTTCCGGCATTCCGCAGGTGATCGCCGCAGCGGAACAGCGCTGGTTCGGCCGCTGGGGCGGTCAGCGCGTGACGCTCAAGACCGCGGTCTGGAAGGTGGTGCTTTCGGCCGGCCTCTACGTTTGCGGCGCCTCGATCGGGCGCGAGGGCCCGACGGTACAGGTGGTCGCCGGCATCCTGCGCTCGCTGACGCGCGGCTTGAAAGGCGGGCCTGGCCGCAGGGCGCTAATCCTGGCGGGCGGCGCCGCCGGCGTGGCGGCCGCCTTCAATACGCCGATCGCCGGCGTCGTGTTCGCCGTCGAGGAGCTTGCCAAGAGCTTCGAGAAGCGGACCCACACGGCCGTGATCCTGGTGGTGGTGGTCGCCGGGTTCACCTCCTACGCCCTGCAAGTCGACTATGCCTATTTCGGCGTCTCCAGCGGGCGGGACACCCTGCTGGCGGCATGGCTGCTGGCGCCGGTGATCGGTGTCGCCGGCGGCTTGTTCGGCGGCCTGTTCGCCAAAGCGGTGGCAGCCTTGTCGGGCGCCATTCCCAATCCGGTTTCCGCCTGGCGCCGCATGCACCCTGTGCTGTTCGCGGTTTTGTGCGGCGTGGTTGCGGCCGCTGTGGCGGTGGCGTCCGGCGGGCTCACCTTCGGGGCCGGCTATGACGAGGCCAAGTCGCTGATCCAGGATCACCCCGGCCGCGGACTGGCGTTCGCGATCTGGAAGTTCCTGGCGAATCTGGCGGCCGCGGTCTGCGGCGCGCCCGGGGGCATCTTCTCGCCGTCCCTCGCCGCCGGGGCAGGGCTGGGCGCGGCGTTTGCTCGCATCGGCCTTCCCATCGCCGGGCGCGATGCGGTGGTGCTCGGGATGGCCAGTTACCTCTCCGGCGTCGTCCAGGCGCCGCTAACCAGCGCGGTGATCCTGATGGAGATGACGCGCGAACCGGGGCTCGTCGGTCCGCTCATGCTGGCGGCGCTGGCGGCGCGATGGTCGTCGAGCTGGCTGATGGATGAGCCGCTCTACCACCTGCTTTCGCGCGCCTGGCGCCTCGACGCCTATCCGGCCAAGGTCGACATGGAATCCTGACGCCATCAGCGGCCGGCGGCGACCTGATCGTTGAACTGCTCGACCAGGTCGAGGCTGGTCTTGTGGAACTGCGGACGCGCGTGGACGCCATCGGCGCCGAATTCGAGCACTTCGTCGTTGGCCGGCGTGTAGGCCGGCCAGGGGGCTTGGGGCGTGCTGGGATCGGTCTTCTTGGCGAAGGCGACCCAGGCGTCGGTCATGACGGCGCTGAGCTTGCGGTCGTCGGCGGTGGCGGCGGGGATGGTGCGTGTGCCGAACACTCGTTCCTTGTCGGGCAGGTTGCCGAACACGTACATCAGCTCACCGCCGTGACTCAGGCCATGCAGGGTCGCGCGCTCCGAGGCGGGGATGTAGCTGTCGTAATAGACCCAGGCCTTCTGGCCGTTCTTGACGTGCAGGCGGGCCAGCAGGCGATCAGGTTCGATCACCAGGGATTCGGTGGAGAGGTCCCACTGGGCGAGCTGGAGATTTGACGGCGAACCGTAGGCGGCGATGAGCTTGTCCTTCAGCGGGCCGGCGCGGTCGAGGGGCGTGGCGGTGGAGAACAGGCTGGCCTCCCAGCTGTTGCCGCCGTCAATGTAGGGCACCTTCTGCTCGCGGCCGGCTTTGAAGGCGACGGCGGGGCCTTCCGGCAGCACCGTACCATCCAGGATCGGGGTGACCTGGCCGGCGGCCTTCGAAAGCTCCTGAGGGCTGAGCGCGCGGAGCTGCTTCAGCGCGTCAGGGCCGGTGGCGGTGACGCCCAGGCCGCTGGCGTAGGTGACGCCAACCTTCTCGGCCTGGGCCATGGGCAGGCCCGGGATGCGGCCGAAGCCGGATTCCGAGATCGCCTTGGCGAATAGGCCCTTGGCCTTGGGCGAGGCCATCAGGTCGTTGATTAGGATGCCGCCGGCGCTTTCGCCAAAGGCGGTGACGTCTTTCGGATCGCCGCCGAAGGCGGCGATGTTGTCTTGCACCCACTTCAGCGCCGCGAGATTGTCCATCATGCCGTAGTTGGCGAGCGGCTGGCCGGGCTGTTCGGCGGTCAGCGCCGGGTGGGCGAAGAAGCCCAGGCGACCCAGGCGATAGTTGACGGTGACCAGCACCACGCCGCGCTCGGCGAAGTGGGTTCCGTCGTAGAGGGCGTTGGTTCCCGAGCCGCCGGTGAACGAGCCGCCGTGGATAAATACCATCACAGGGATCTTCGCGCCCGGCTTGAAGTTGGCCGGCGTCCAGACGTTGAGCTGCAGGCAGTCCTCGGACTGGTTCGCTTCGCTGGGGCGCGCACGCATCTGCCAGCATTGCGGGCCGAGGTGGGTCGCATCACGCACGCCGCTCCAGGCCTTGGCCGGCTGCGGCGGACGCCAGCGCAGGTCGCCGACCGGCGGCTGGGCGAAGGGGATGTCCTTGAAGCTGGTGACCGTGCCGGCCGTGGCGCCGTGAAGCTCCCCTTGCGCGACCTTGACGATGTCGGAGGCGTTTGCGGAGCCGGCGACGGCGAGGGTGGCCGCGGCGGCGGCGAGGAGGGTGCGGATGTGCATGTGTTCGTCCCAGATGCCCCGCTTGTGATCCGGCGCTCCCGCTGCGGGCGGCAGGACGCGTTGAGGTGAGTTGAGCCGTGGCGCGGACGCTAGGTCAAGCGGGCGGAGCATGGCGCCGCAGATCGAACTTCGGATTTCAGGGTGGAGACGCACGAACCGCCGAGGTCAATGCGGTTGATCCGCCGTCCAGGCCGTCACCCGATCCGCCGCGTTCTGTCGGACACTCGCGTAGAAGATGCCGTAGTCCTCGGCGTGGTAGCTGCCGTAGAGCAGGGTAAGGGTGTCGCCATAGCCCTTCGCTGAGCGCGGAATGTCGACGTAGAGCAGGCCCTTGCGGCACTCGGCGCCGGTGAGGTGAGGAGCGAGCGGCGGGAGCGTCACCGCGGCCTTCGGGAATGGCGGCTTCGGGAAGGGCATGGCGCCGGTGTTGGCGGCGGCCGGCGCGGCGCCGGCCTGGCGCCAGGTGAGTGCGTTGACGCAGATCGGAGCCGGCGCGGTCCCGGCGGCGGGCGTGCGGACGGCGCCGCGCCACCAGTATCTAGGGGTCTTGAAGAGGACGGTCGCGGGTGCGGCGCGGCCGGTCTGGGCGGTGTTCCAGGCGACGATGCAACCCGTCTGAGCGGGCGCATCGCAGGTCGGCAGGCCGAGCTCGGTGAAGGTAGAGGGGACATAGGCGCCGACGACGTAGGCGGTGACCATCTGCTTCTGCAGCGGCGTCCCCAGGATGTCGGTCTGCAGGAGGCGGATCGCGATCCCCGAGCCCTGGCTATGGGAGGCGAGGATGAATGGCCGGCCGTGGTTCTCGTGGGCGATGTACCAGCGGAACGCGCGCTGGACGTCGGCGAAGGCGATCTCGTTGGCGGGGCGGCTGTGGCTCAAGGAGTAGAGCGAGGCCTGGCGATACTGTGGCGCATAGAGGCGGCAGCAGGCGTTGAACGCGCTGACCTGCTGCAGCAGGACGGGCGCATTGAAGACTGCGACGTCGTTCGGCGCGTCGTAGTGGGCGTTGTAGACGTCGTTCTTCAGGTAGGTCGTCGGGTGGATGAAGAAGAGGTCGGCGGGCGCCGAGGCCTCGGCGACCACGGAGGCGCCGGGCGGCGCCGATCGCTCCAGTCCGCCATCGCCCGGGAACGCCATCCAGGCGTCGCGGCGGCCGTAGTCGGGCGCGGGCGGCGTGGCCGTGGCGCTGAACGGTGCGCTCGGTTTGCGGAAGGTTTCCGCGAGGCTGGAGATCTGGCTGCAGCCGGCGAGGCCGGCGAGCAGGAAAATCAAGATCAGGCCCGGGAGCGCTTTTGCCGGTCCAGGCGTTCTTGGCGGAGCTATCGGCATATCAGTCCCTTGGCGGCAGGTCAGCGGCGGGTCGGATTGGACCCACTTTTGCTGATTTTACGGCGTTTTGCGTGCTGCGATTTTTGTGCGGAACCAAGTTTCGGCGTTGTGCATTCGGCGCACAGGGTTGGTGGAAGCAGGATTCTCCTGGGGTCTCGCGCATCGCTCCAGCCCACCGCGTTGGCTTACGTCAAACTCAAAGGACTGGACTCATGAAAGCCCCCACTGCCTTCGTTTCGGCAGCCGCACTCGCAGTTGCGATGTCCGCCGCTAGCCTGTCGGCGCATGCCGCGGTCGTTGGACAATTCGATCCGCTCGCCAATACGCCGGACTACAAATGGGTGAACAACGGCACTGGGGGCGAGTTCTTCACCGTCAATTCGACCAGCGACACCACGGCGCAAGGCGTGGCCACGCAGTTCACGTTCCTCGATTCCGGCTTCACGTCCTTGAAGGACCTGCCGGCGACGCTGATGATCGACGCGACCGCCGGTTCGGGCAATCCTGCCGTGCTCGGCTCGGCGGGCACCTTCACCCAGACCGGGTTGGATGGCAGCTTCTCGATCCTCTACAACGGCGCCGCGACGACGATCGGCGGCTTCACCCTGACGCCCGGCGAAAACCTGCTGAGCGGCACGTTCAACGGCGCCTGGATTCAAGGGGCCGGCGGCAGCGGGTCGACGAACGTCACCGAAGGCAATGGCGGGTCGGCGAACTTCACCTCCTCGATCCTGAACTTCTCGGGCGTGGATCCCGCCAGTGAGGAGTTCGCCTTCAATCTGCTGGCGGTGAGCCCGAATTTCAGCGCCGGGGCCGGCCAGGCCTTGAACTCCTTCACCTCGAACGGCGGCGGCAACTTCAGCGACACCGCCACGGCGGTGCCGGAACCGGCCACCTGGGGCCTGATGATCCTGGGCTTTGGCGGAGCGGGCGCCCTGCTGCGCACGCGTCGGCGGACCTTCGCCCGCGCCTGATCCTTTTTGGGGTCAGATCCCCGCAGCCTGATCTTTCAAGGCTGTCGAGTCTGAGAAGCCGTCGTCCGGTTGGACGGCGGCTTTTCGTTTGGCCGGTGCGCCGGCTGTCCTGAGTATCTCATCTGTCGGAGGTCTTAAGGTGATTACAGGCTCGAAGGACGCGGAGGCGAGCGAGGGTGCGGGCAAAGGCGGGGACAAGGCGAAATCGACGGGCGCCAAGGATTTGCGGTTGAAAGCGCAAGAGCTGAGCGGTCTGGCCCTGGACACCTTGGGGGACATCATGAAGGGGACGGGCCAGGACGCGGTGAAGCTCGCGGCGGCGCGGGAGGTGCTGGATCGGGCGCACGGGCGACCGCGACCGGCGCCGACGAAGAAGGCGGCGAAAGCCCCGGCGAAGGGCGGCGGAGGCATGACCGTGATCGTCAAGCGCTTTACCGACGTGACGCCGGAGGACGAGGCCGAACACGACGCCACCCAGGCGCTGTTCAAATGAAGACGCTGATGCCTCGCCGCTGGACGCCGCGCGCCTATCAGAAGCCGCTGTTGCGTTACCTGGAAGGCGGCGGCCTGCGCGCCGACCTGGTAGCCCATCGCCGATGGGGCAAGGACGAGGTCGCCCTGAACTGGGCCGCGCACTGCGCGGTGCAGACGCCGGGCGCCTATTGGCATCTGCTGCCGGAAGCCAGTCAGGGCCGCAAGGCGATCTGGGATGCGGTCAACCCGCACACCGGCCTGCGGCGGATCGACGAAGCGTTCCCCAAGTCGGTGCGCAGCCGCACCCGCGACGCCGAGATGATGATCCACCTGACCTCCGGCTCGACCTGGCAGGTGGTGGGCTCCGACAACTACAATTCGCTGATGGGGGCGCCGCCGGTGGGCGTGGTGTTCTCCGAGTGGGCGCTCGCCAAGCCGGAGGCCTGGAGCTTCATCCGGCCGATCCTGGCGGAGAATCGGGGTTGGGCCCTGTTCCTGTGGACGCCTAGGGGGCGGAGCCATGCGACGCGGGCTTTCGAGAGCCGGGCGCGGGATCCGGAGTGGTTCACCCTGCGCTCGCCGGCCACAGCGACAGACGTGTTTTCGCCGGAGCAGCTGGCGCGGGAGCGCGCCGAACTGATCGCCGAACTGGGCAGCGAGGAGGAAGGCGAGGCGCGCTTCGCCTCCGAGTACCTGGTCGATTTCGATGCCGCCGCGCCCGGCGCTTATTACGCGCGGCTGCTGGGCGACGCAGAGCGCGAGGGGCGGATCGGGCGTGTGCCCCACGACCCTGCCTTGAAGGTCGACACGGCATGGGACCTCGGGATCGACGACTACACCTCAGTTTGGTTCTTCCAGCAGGTGGGCCGCGAGGTTCGCGCCATCGACTATTTCGAGACGTCGGGCGAGGGGCTGCAGGCGGTGGTGCGCCAGGCGCTGGCGGGAAAGCCGTACGTCTATGGAACCCACCATCTTCCGCACGATGTGATGGTGCGCGAGCTGGGCGCGGCGGGGCGCTCGCGCCTCGAGACCCTGGGCGGCCTGGGCGTGTCGCCGATCTCGGTGGGCGCGGCAATGGATCCGGAAGAGCGCATCAACGCCGGCCGCTTGATGATCCCGATCACCTGGTTTGACTCCGAGAAATGCGCCGGCGGACTGGAGCGGTTGCGCGGCTACCGCAAGCGCTGGAACCGGGCGACACGCAGCTATGGCGGGCCGCTGCACGACCAGTCGAGCCACGGCGCCGACGCCTTCGGCGAGTTCGCGGCCAATCGGGCCGGCGGGGCGCGGACCCGCGCGCCCGGCCGGCGAGGGCAGGGCCAGTCCCTGGGCTGGATGAGCTGAACCGCGTTCGGTGCGCAAAAACCTGGGCATTAACGTGAACTTGGCGAAACCCTGGCACTCTGCGCGGCCGATCCTGAGGGGACGATGCTGCGCGACTGGTTCGATGAGCGGTTCATGGCGGCCGGCGCGAGAAGCTTCTTCTTTTCGCCCGTGCGCCTCGCCATGGCCGGCGTCGTCTGGGCGGTGCTGGGCCTGGGTGTCGGCTGGCGGATCGCGGGCCTTTGGGCCGTCACCGTCGTCCTGATCGAGTGGCCGTTGCGCGAGATGACCCGGCCGCTGGCGCGGGGCCTGAACCTGAGCCGCGCCGAGGCGGCGATCAGCGTGGCGGTCTATGCACTGGCGGTCTCGGCCTGGAGCGCGGCGGGCGCGATCCTGTGGTCCTCGAACCACGTCGCCTGCCAACTGGCGGGCGCGGCCTTCTTCGCCGGCCACCTGCTCTATCTGGACACCCATCACGGACGCTCGCTGGGCGCGCTGGTTCCGGCGCTGCCGGCGCTGGCGGCGCCGGCCTTGGCGCCGCTGATCGCGCCGCACTACCACGGCGTCGATCAGATCCTGGTCGAGGTCACCATGCTGGCGGTGGTGGGCCATGCGGCGATCAGCATCGGGGTCAATTTCAACGAGGCCCGGCAACTGAAGCGCACCCGGTCCGAGCTGGTCCGCGCCAAGGAGGACGCGGAGGCGGCCAGCCGGTCGAAGAGCGCCTTTCTGGCCACCATGAGCCACGAGATCCGCACGCCGTTGAACGGCGTACTTGGCATGGCCCAGGCGATCGCCGCCGAGCCGCAACTGCCCGGCCAAGTGCGCAGCCAGGTGGCGGTGATCCGCGAGTCCGGCGAGGGGCTGCTGGCGATCCTCAACGACATCCTGGACCTCAGCCGCGTGGAGGCCGGCAAGCTGGAGCTGGAGAGCCTGACGTTCGATCTGGCGGCGGTGGCGACGGGCGCGCGGGACGCCTTTTCGCCACTGGCGGCGGCCAAGGGCGTCACCGTCGAGCTGGAGGTGGGCCCGGACGCCGGCGGTCTCTATCTCGGCGACCCGACGCGGGTGCGCCAAATCCTGCACAACCTGATTTCCAATGCGCTGAAGTTCACCGACAGGGGCCGGATCGGCGTCCGGCTGGAGCGCGACGCGGGCGCGGTGACGATGACGGTGACTGACAGCGGCGTCGGCATCGAAGCCGAGACGCTGTCGCGGCTGTTCGCCAAGTTCGAACAGGCCGACGCCTCGACCACGCGGCGGCATGGCGGGACAGGGCTGGGCCTGTCGATCTGCCGCGAACTCGCCGAGCTGATGGGCGGGGCGATCTCCGCGCAGAGCGAGCCGGGACGCGGCTCGACCTTCCGCGTGACCTTGCCGCTGCCGTGGCAGGGCGAGGCGCAGGCGCCGGTCCAGGCGGCGGCGCCCGGCTTCGCGGCCGCCCGGCCGCTGCGGGTGCTGGCGGCGGAGGACAATGCGATCAACCAGCTGGTGCTGAAGACCCTGCTGGCTCAGGTGGGCGTCGAGCCGGAGATCGTCTCGGACGGTCGCGCGGCGGTGGAAGCCTGGCGGCGCGAGCCCTGGGATCTGATCCTGATGGACGTGCAGATGCCGGGGATGGATGGACCGACCGCGGCGCGGGCGATCCGCGCGGAGGAGGCCGCCGGCGGCCGGGCGCGCACGCCGATCGTGGCGCTCACCGCCAACGCCATGGCCCACCAGATAGCCGACTATGCCGCCGCCGGCATGGACGCTCATGTGGCCAAGCCCATCGAGGCGGAGGCGCTCTATGCGGCCCTACGGTTGGCGGATCAGTCGTCGCCGGCAGCCGAAACGCGGGACACCCGCGCCGCGTGACTCGAAACCCGCGGCGGTGGCGACCTACGCTAGGCGCTTAGCCGCCGGATGATGGCGTCCACAAGACCGCGCCAATCGCCGGGCGCCGGCTGACGCAGCACCTCGACGCTGGCGTACCAGGGCGGGCCGTCGCGCCAGCGCCAGTCCACGATGTGGTGCTGCAACAGCACGAGCGTGGGCTTGCCCAGGGCGCCGGCCAGATGGGCGATGGAGGTGTCGATGGTGACCACCAAATCGAGGCCGGCGACGATATCGGCGGTGTCCTGGAAGTCCCGTGCGCCGGTGTCCTCCGGATGCAGGCTGAGCGCGCCTGGCAGGGCCAGGAGTTCACCCGCCAGGTCGGGCGGCAGGGAGCGACCGGGATCGGGCAGGGCGTTGCCCTTCCAGGCGACGCCGACACCGCCGGACGGCGATCGGGCGTGGCCCGTGAGATAGGCCGAATTCGGAACCGGCCCGCACCAGCGCGGCAGGGAGAGCGGCAGGCTCCAATAGTCGTGCGGCGCGATCGGGTTCTCCGCGGCGCGGGGGATCACTGTCGCGCCCAGGCCGTCGAACAGCCGCGCCAACTCCGGCGCGCAGACATAGGTGACCTCGGCGCCAAGATGCGGAATGAACCGCGCGGCGAGGATCTGGTCGCCGAAGCCCTGCTCTGCCCAGAGGAAGAGGCGCTTGCCCGCCAGGGGTTCGCCCCGCCATTCCGGGAAACTCAGGCCCTGGGCCTTGCTTTGCGTCCGTTGTGTTCGCTCGTCGTGCAGCGGCCAGCCTTCGGCGTCGCGGCCCAGCGCCAGGTAGACGTGGCCAAGGTTCTCCTTGGCGCCGGTCATCTGCGGGTGACGCGCGGCGGTCTCCAGTAGCGGCAGGGCGTCGGCCAACCGCCCCGCCCGCCAGTAGAGGCTGCCGAGGTTGTAGGCCGAGATCGCGCCGCCGGGGGACGCCTGAACGGCCCGGACGAAATAGGTCTCGGCCTCGTCGAGGCGCCCGCGCGCCTTGGCGATCAGGCCCAGGTTGCAGAGCGCATCGGCATGCTCTCCGTGGGAGACGATGGCGAGGTACGCCGCCTCTGCGCCTGCGAGATCGCCGGCCCGGTGGCGTCGAATGGCGTCGGCGAGGTCGGCCTGCATGTCCCGCCTTCCTTGCACCCTTTCCCGGGGCTTCGAAAAGGGCGGCGCGCGTCGTGGGGATTGTTCCTATTTTGTTCTTGACATTCGCGCGCGGTTTCGGTAGTGTTTCGTCAGCGTTGATTGGTGCGCCCGCAGGTCGGGCGCGGGGCCGGTCCGCAGCGTCTATCGCCTGATCCATCGCCATTCCTCGCGGCCGCTTCGCGGGCCGCCGTTCCACCCGCCGGGCTCGCTCGCGCGGGTGTTGTCATGTCCGCCTCTTGGGAGCAGCCACCTTGTCCGACGACGAGATCATCAAGGACGCTCGGGAAGCGTTCGAGCGGGCGGCGGAGGCCGAGGCCGAGAACCGGCGCGAGGCGCTGGACGACCTGAAGTTCGCCAGGCTGGGCGAACAGTGGCCGCCGCATATCCGGCGGGAGCGGGACCTGGATGGGCGGCCCTGCCTGACCATCAACCGGCTGCCGGCCTTCATCCGCCAGGTGGTCAACGACGCGCGGCAGAACAAGCCCTCGATCCTGGTGCATCCGGTAGGCGACGGCGCCGATGTGGAGACCGCCGAGATCTTCAACGGCCTGATCCGCCATATCGAGCAGAGTTCGGATGCGGAGGTCGCCTATGACACCGCGCTGGATTTCGCGGTGACCGGTGGGTTCGGCTATTTCCGGATCAACACCCGCTACGCGTCCGACGACACCTTCGACCAGGACCTGACGGTGGAGCGGGTGGCCAATCCGTTCTCTATCTATGGCGACCCGGATGGGACGGCGGCGGACTCCTCGGACTGGAACTCGGCCTTCGTGGTCGATACCCTGCCCAAGGCGGCCTTCGAGGCGCGCTGGAAGGGGGCGGACGCGGTCGACTGGACGGCGGACTCCTACGCCTCGCTGACCGGGCCCTGGCTCGAGGGCGAGCGGGTGATGGTCGCCGAGCACTGGCGGCGGGAGGCGGTGCAGCGGACGATCGTGGCGCTCTCCGACGGCCAGGTGGTCGAGATCGGCGTCTATGAACAGCAGAAGGCGATGTTCGAGGCGCTGGGCGTCAGCGTCATCGGCCAGCCGCGCCAGATGGCGAGCCACAAGGTCATCCAGCGGATCCTGACCGGCGCCGAGGTGCTGGAGACGGTGGAGTGGGCCGGCAGGTTCATCCCGATCGTGCCGGTCTATGGCGAGGAGCTGCACGTGGACGGCCGCCGCCGGCTGCGCGGCTTGGTGCGCGACGCCAAGGACCCGCAGCGGATGTTCAACTATTGGCGGACGACCTCGACGGAGCTGGTGGCGCTGGCGCCCAAGACCCCGTTCATCGGCCGCAAAGGCGCGTTTGAAACCGACAGCGCCAAGTGGGCCACGGCCAACGTCCAGACCCACGCCTACATCGAATACGACGGGCCCGAAGCGCCGCAGCGGCAGATGTTCGCCGGCCCGCCCGCCGGCGCGCTGACCGAGGCGAGCAATGCGTCCGACGACCTGAAGTCGATCATGGGCCTCTATGACGCGAGCCTGGGAGCGCCGTCGAACGAGGCGTCGGGCAAGGCGATCCTGCTGCGCCAGCGGGAGGGCGACGTCTCGACCTTCCACTATGTGGACAACCTGAACCGCGCCATGCGGCACGCCGGCCGCATCCTGCTGGACCTGATCCCCAAGGTCTATGCGACGCCCCGGGTCGTGCGGATTCTGGACCCGGACGGACAGGCGAGGGCGGTGAGCGTAAACGCGCCCGCGCCGTCGCCGGCTACGTCGTCCGGCGCGCCCGCGGGGCAGTCGCCAGCCGCGGCGGCCGGGCTCAGCGAAATCCAGACGGCGGAGAAGATCTACGACCTGACGGTGGGCAAGTACGACCTGACGGTGGCCGCTGGCCCGAGCTTCACCAGCCAGCGGGAAGAGGCGGCCAACCAGATGCTGGAGCTGATCCGCATCTATCCGGCCGCCGCGCCGCTGATCGGCGACCTGTTGGCCAAGAACCTCGACTGGCCGGGCGCCGATGAGGTGGCCAAGCGGTTGCAGTCCATGTTGCCGCCGCAGGCGCAGGGCGCCGATCCTCAGCTCCAGGCCGCCCAGGCGCAGCTCCAGGCGGCGCAGGCCCAGGCTCAGGCCGCCCAGGAGCAGGCGGCGAGCCTCTCCCAGGCCCTGACCGCCGCCCAAGGTGAGATCGCCGCCCTGCAGCAGGACCGCTCCAACGCCGCGCGCAAGCTGCAGATCGATGCCTTCGAGGCCGAGACCAACCGGCTGAAGGCGACGCGGCGCTAGGGCCGACGCCAACTTCTTCGAGGAGCTTTCGATGGATTCTGACGACGACGACGCGATGGCGGGGCTGCGCGCGGACGCCGCCGATGTGCTGGCGGACAACCAGGCCGACGCACCGCAGGCGCCCCAGACGGAAGGCCCGCCGCCGCCCCAGGCGCCCGCCGCCTCAGCCTCGCCGCCCGCCTCGGAGACCCCCACGAACGATTGCGAGTTCAATTTTATCGGCGGCGCCGGCGTTGGCGGGCCGTACCTGGACAGTTTCAAGCGAGCTTTCGAGCGGGCTGGCATCCAGCATGTGAATGTTCCCAACGAAGGGGGGACGCCTCGCGATCCGCAGGGCGACGCCCCTCTCTACCGGGTTCTCTCCGACGTCGCAGCCATCCCGGGAAACAATGACTTGGCGTTCGCGAAATCACTGGTCGATTCGCCGGCGATCAAGGCTGCGGCGGAACACTCCCGCGCGCTTGGCGACGAACAATATAACCTCGGTGGGTATTCCTACGGCGCGGCGGCGCAGGCGGCCAACGCCTACGCGATCGCCCAAAACGGCGGCAAGGTGGACAACCTTGTATTGCTAGGGGCCCCGATCAATCAAGACCTGTACGATGCAGTGAAACAGCATCCGAATATCAAGAACGTCATTACGCTCGACCTTGGAGCTCACGGCGATCCGATTCACGCCGGCATGTCCGACCTAGACTTCGTGAAAGCCGTTCCCACCTTAATAGGACAAGTGAGCGATCCTGCAGGTGTCGGGCACTTCTATTACAGCAAGGGTGGCTCGGTAGGCGATGCGCGACGCGGCCAGCTGGCGCAGACGCTGGTTGACGATGGTCTCCGGTGACCGAGTCGCGTCTTGTTGTTCCATCTTCGTTCCGATACGATCCAGGAGCCGCAGCGGTGCGGCGCGGGGCTATTGGCGTGGATTCCGAGCGCAAGACCACATCGCTCAGTGAGCGGATTTCCATCGGCTTTTTTGTCTGTGCGCTGGTTGCGATGGGCCTTGCGCTGGCGCTGCTGGTCGTCGCTATTCCCGCCGACAGTCTTGCCGTGACGATCGATGGGGCGGCCTCCATGGTTCCGCTGTATTTCGCCGTGATGGCGTTTTTGATCTCCGTGCTTATCAAGCCGAGCCGACCGAGGTTGCTGTGGTTCGGCGGCTTCGGGTTCATCTACAGCGCGCTGCTGTTCTTCGATCTCGCGAAAGGCGCCCATACTCGGCTGATTTGACCGGGATCGCGGGCAGTTCAAAATCGTCCCGTAGATATTTTCCCTGAGCGTTCGTCGCGACGCTCTTCCTCAACAAGGACATCCCGATCATGACGAACGCCAGCAAGGCGGGCGACGACCTCGTGCGCGCCGATAGCTACCCCGCCGATAGCGCCGAGGCCGGCGCGCCTGAATGCTTTGAGCTCGAGCACCAGGGGCAGGTCTATCAACTGCCGAACGCCCTGAAGGGCGGGTTCCTTCGGCAAGCGGACTACACCCGCAAGACGCAGGAGTTGGCGGCGCACAAACGGGCGCTGGTCGCCACGCACCAGGCGGTGGCGCGCCAGGCGCAAGCGGCGCAGGGCGCGTTGGGCGACCGGGCGCATCTGGCGGCGCTGGATCAGTGGCTGCGCACCTTCGGCGCCACCGACTGGCGCACCCTGGCGCAACAGAACCCGCAGCGGGCGCAGGCGCTCTGGGCGCGGTTCCAGCAGACCAAGGCCCTGCGCGACCGCTACGCGGCCGCCGTCAGTCACTATGGGGCTCAGGCCGCCGTGACAGCCGGCCGGCAAGCCGCGCAGCGGATGGCGCAGACCGGGGCGGTCCTGCAGCGGGAGATTCCCGGCTGGTCGCCGGAGCTGGCCGGCAAGCTCGTGGATTATGCCCAGGGCCACGGGGTGACGCTGGAAGAGATGCGCGCCGCCGACGACCCCCGCGTCTGGAAGATCATCCACTGCGCCTATCAAGGCGATTGCGCCAATCAGCGTGACGGGACCGCGAGGACGGTCGCCCAGGCCCAGGCCGTGCGGCCCGCCATCGTGGTGGCCGGGGCGGCGGCCACCGGCGGCGGGGTGCGTGACGAGCTCGGCACCAAGGAATGGATGAAGCGCCGCAACGACCTGCTCGGAAAGAAGAGGTAGGCCGAGGCGGTCATCGTCCGACCGATCTCGCCCGATCCATACTGACCTTGGTCGGCCCAGGTCCAGGCTGCGCGGCGACGCCAACAGCTTCGATCACAGGCGCTGGCCATCACGTTAAATTCCACCGCCGTCGGCTGAACGCCGGCCGCCGCCGAGCACACGCAGCCTTTGCGCCTCGGAGGCCCTCGCGCGGCCCCATCACATCCCCATCCTTGAAAGGACATCAGAATGGCCAACGCCCTCCTGACGCCGACCGCGGTGACGCGGGAGGCTCTGCGCGTGCTGCACCAGAAGCTCAACTTCGTGGGCTCGATCACGCGCGATTATGACGACAGCTTCGCCCGCCAGGGCGCCAAGATCGGCGACACCCTGAAGATCCGCCTGCCGAACCAATACACGGTGCGGTCCGGCTCGGCGCTGAGCTCCGGCAGCGCGCTCGACACCACCGAAAGCTCCGCCGACCTGAAGGTGCAGACGCAGAAGGGCGTCGACCTGAACTTCACCTCGGTCGACCTGACGCTGGCCCTGGACGACTTCTCCGAGCGCATCCTGGAGCCGGCCATGGCCGTGTTGGCCGCCAATATCGAGGCGGACGCCATGACCATGTACAAGGAGGTCTACAATCAGGTGGACAACCAGGGCGCCTCGGCGACCTTCGCCAAGGTCCTGCAAGGCCGGAAAATCCTGGTGGACAACCTGGCGCCGCTGAACGGGCGGACCTGCAACCTGAACACCCAGGACAACGTCGACATGGTGTCGAGCCTGAGCGTGCTGTTCAACGACCAGGAGACCATCGGCAAGCAGAACCGCGAAGGCTACATGGGGCGGACCGCCGGGTTCGACTTCATGGAGAACACGTTGTGGCCCGCGCATCCGCGGGGCGCGGCGGGCGCCGGCTATCAGGTGAACGGCGCGTCGCAGACCGGGGCGACCTTGACGGTGAACACCGGCACGGGCCTGCCGGTGCAGGGCGACATCTTCACCATTCCCGGCGTCTTCCGGGTGCATCCCGAGACCAAGCAATCGACCGGCGTGCTGCAGCAGTTCGTGATCGGTCCCGGTACGGTGACGACGACGTCGTTCCCGATCAGCCCGGCCATCGTCACCACGGGCGCCCAGCAGAACGTGTCGGCGTCGCCGGCGTCCGGTGCGGTGATCGCCTTCTCCGGCTCGGTGAACACCGCCTATGGCCTCTCCATGGCCTATCAGAAGGGCGCCTTCGCCTTCGCCACCGCCGACATGGTGATGCCGCGCGGCGTCGACTTCGCCGCCCGGGAAGCCTTCGACGGCGTGTCGATGCGGATCGTCCGCCAGTACGACATCAACACCGACATGTTCCCGTGCCGGCTGGACGTGCTCTACGGCTACAAGACCATCCGCCCGCAGCTCGCCTGCCGGTTGGCCAACCACTAACGGCCCGAGCTTGTCGAGGTCTGGGCGGCCGCATCGCCGGCCGCCCGGATGCTCACACAGCCAAGCCGTTGACGTTCCCCAAATGTTCTGATGTTGTGAGGTGGTATGGACGGAGATGACGATCTCGCGCAACTGCGCGACCAGGCGCAGGACACCATCGCCGACAACGCGGTGTCGCTGGGCGCTGTCCCCTCGACGGAAGCAGCCTTGAGCGCTCCATCTGGAGATCAGCCGTCGCAACCCTTACCGGCGGTACCCGCCGCATCGGAGGGCGGAGCGGCGCCTACGGGTGGCGCCGACAACACCGTGTCGCAGGGCGCTGTCCCCTCGACGACGGCAGCGTCGGGCGTTCCGTCTGGAGGTCAGCCGTCGCAACCTTCGCCGACGGAATCCGCCGTCCCCGGTGGCGGGGAGACGTCCACAGGCGATCCAAGCGGTCAGGGCTCGTTTCAGATCGCGCTCGGACCGTTGGCTAAAGCCGGAGTGAAGACGGCGATGCACGCGACGGGCGCCGACCAGGCCTTCGATCGCACGATTGGGGGGATCACCGGCGGGACGTTTCAACCCGGAGACATCAAGGCTCTGGAAGATCGCGCCCTGACAGCGGCGAAGCCTGGGGATCTCGCAATCCTGTATGGCATCGCCGATGGATTGCCCGTCGTGCTGAACAGCGCACAGAAGGCATCGATCGACGGCCTCATGGGCAAACTCGGCTCAGACGCCCTGGCCACCCGGGCGAGGGCCGCATATCAGAAAGCTGTAGAT
>DATAUR010000132.1:0-78300 GCA_036268175.1 Phenylobacterium sp.
TTTCGACGCGCCCGATCCAGGCCCTCACCCGCGGATAGTCGGTCAACTCGAAGCCGCCCTCGTGGGCGACGCGGGTATAGGCGACCAGGGCCACGTCGGCGAGGCTCAGCGTCTCCCCCACCAGGAAGGACGAGGCCGCCAGCCCTTGCTCCAGCCGGCCCAGCGCCGCCTTGCCACGCTCCACCAGCCGCGACTCCAGCGCGCTCACCGGCTTGCCGAGATAGCGCACCTGGAAGCGGGCGACGGCGACATAGGGCTCGTGGCTGTACTGCTCCCAGAACATCCATTCGAGCATCCGGGCGCGGTCGTAGGCGTCCGCCGGGATCAGGGCCGAGCCCTCGCCCAGGTGCAGGATGATGGCGTTGGACTGCGCCAGCGCCCGGCCGTCGTCGCGGATCAGCAGCGGAACCTGGCCCGCCGGGTTCATCGCCAGATATTCCGGCGTGCGGGTCTGGGCGGTCAGGACGTCGGTCTCGATCCAGTCGTAGGAAAGCCCAAGAGAATCGGCGACCCACTTCACCTTCAGGCAGTTGCCGGAGATGGAATCCCCATAGATTTTCATGAAACGCCTCCGCAAAGCCCGGCGCGGATAGGCGGGCGATCCGCCTCGCGTGGCAAGCGAACTCGTCTGCAGACGGCTGTTAGCTAACCTCACAGGGTCCAAGGTGCGACGCCGCCAGGGGTTGGCAGCCCAGGCATGCGCCGTTAGGTTCCGGGCCGCACCAGTTCAACGACGAAGGAGGAGCCGTCATGCGACGCCGCCTCGCCGCTCTGGCAGTTTTGCCTCTGTTCTTCTCCCTCGTCCTCGGGGGTTCCGGCGCCCAAGCTGCGCCGTCCGATCCCGTGGGCGACCTGATCATGTCGGTGGTCACCGGCGCCCTGCCGTCTGGCCCCGGCTGGAACCTGAAGGCGACGCTCTACCATGCCGGCGCCAAGGGCGTGGGCGCGCTGGACGCCCTGGGTTGCAAGGTCGTGGCCATGCGCACCGTCGCCGTCGACAAGAACTTGATCCCCCGCCACAGCGTGCTGTTCATCAAGGAGACCGTCGGCCTGAAGATGCCGGACGGCTCGGTGCACGACGGCTATTGGTACGCGTCGGACGCCGGCAGCGCGATCAAGGGCAAGCGCATCGACCTCTACACCGGCGCCACCGCCGCCTCGATGGCGGCGACCAAGGGCCTCAACCTCTCCAGCCTGACCGCCATCAAGGTCGGCGAATTCCAGGGCTGCCCTCCGGGCTAGGCCCAGTCGAAATTTCAGCGCCTGCGGCAGCGCGGGCCTCCATCCTTGATCCAGAAACCCAACTTCTTTCTCTTCACCGGCGGTCCCGGGGTCGGCAAGACCAGCCTGCTGCGCCATCTGGCGGCCGAGGGCGAGACCGTCGTCGAGGAGACCCATCGCGGGTTGATCGCCGAGCAGGTGGCGCAGGGCGGCCGCGCCGTGCCCTGGGACGACCACGCCGCCTACTGCGAACTCTGCGTGCGGCGCGACATGGATAAGTTCGACGCCTTGGCTTCGGAAACCGGCCGCGTCTTCTTCGACCGCGGCATGATCGACGGCTTCGACCCAAAGTGGGCCGCTCCGCCCGACCTCGTCGCAACGGCGCAAACCCGCCGCTACAACCGCCAGGTGTTCGTCTTCCCGCCTTGGCGCGAGATCTACGAGACCGACGCCGAACGCCGTCAGGACTGGGCGGAGGCGCAGGCCACCTTTCCACGAATCCTTGGGATGCTAGCCCGCTTCGGCTACCAGCCAGTGACCGTGCCGCCCGGCAGCCTGGCCGAACGCGCCGCCTTCGTGCGCAGCGTCGCCTTGCGGGCGGGCCTGAGTCCGACCTAGGGTCGCGCCTTCCCGACCTGAACCGACGAGCCCGCCATGCTGAACCGCCGCGCCATGCTGCTTTCCTCCGGCGCCGCGGCGGCTGCCGTCGGGCTCGCGCCCCAAGCCTTCGCGGCCGGCGATCCGCAGCTCGCCGCCCTGTTCGACGCCTTCTTCCAGGAAGGCCTGCATCAGCGACCCGAAAGCGCCACCCAGCTTGGCCTCGACAAGGGGGCGAACGCCGGCCTGAGGTCCCGGTTGAGCGACGGCTCCAGCGCCGGCCGCGCCGCCGCCAAGGCGCTGAACGCCGACCAGCTCCGCCGCCTGCAGGCGATCGACCGCGGCAGGCTCACCGGCCCGGACCGGCTGAACTACGACGTCATCGTCTACACGCGCCAGTCGACAGCCCGCACGCAGAGCTTCGATTTCGGCGGATCGGCCTTCAGTCCCTCGCCCTATGTGCTGAGCCAGTTGACGGGGTCCTATCAGTCGACGCCGGATTTCCTGGACACCAAGCACACCATCGCCACGTCCGAGGACGCCGACGCCTATCTTTCGCGGCTCTCGGCCTTCGGCGACCAGCTGAACGCCGACACCGACCGGCTGCACCACGACGTGGGCCTGGGCGTCGTCCCGCCGGACTTCATCCTCGACCTGACGCTCGACCAGATGGGCAAGACGGTGGCCCCGGCCGACAAGGCGCTGGTGGTCACCTCCATCGCCCGCCGCGCGGCGGAAAAGGGACTGGGCGACCGCTACGGCCGTGACGCGGCGAAGATCTACAATGAGAAGGTGCTGCCGGCCCTGCAGCGCCAGCTCGCGGCCACCAAGGCCCTGCGGGCGGGCGCGTCGCACGACGCCGGCGTCTGGCGCTTCAAGGAAGGGCCGGGCTTCTATGAGGCCGCGCTGCATTCCACCACGACCACCAAGCTGACTCCCGAGGAGGTCCACAAGATCGGCCTCGACCAGGGCAAGGAGATCTCCGCGCGCATCGACGGCCTGTTGAAGGCCCAGGGCCTGACGCAGGGCTCCCTCGCCGACCGGATCAAGCACCTCTACGCCGATCCCAAGCAGATCTTCCCCAATACCGATGCCGGCAAGGTCGAGGCCATCGCCTATTGCAACCATCGCCTGGACGAGATTCGCCCTCGCCTGCCCAGCGTCTTCAAGCGCGTGCCGCCCTACAAGTTCGAGGTGCGCCGCGTGCCGCCGCAGACCGAGGCCGGCGCCGCCTCGGCCTTCAGCCAGGGTCCGGCGATCGACGGCTCGCGGCCGGGCATCGTCTATTTCAACCTGCACGACAGCGCCGAATGGCCGAAGTTCTGCCTGTCGACGACGATCTTCCACGAGGGCCTGCCGGGCCACCAGTTGGAAGGCGGGTTGGCGCTTTCGAACAAAAACCTGCCGCTGATCCGCAAAAACACCGGCTTTTCCGGCTATGGCGAGGGCTGGGCGCTCTACGCCGAGCAACTGGCCGACGAGATCGGTATGTATGACGACGACCCCCTGGGCCGCATCGGCTATCTGAAATTCCAGCTCTTCCGCGCCAATCGCTGCGTCGTCGACACCGGCATCCACCACCTGAAGTGGTCCCGCGAACAGGCCATCGCGCGCTTCGTGGAGAACGAAGGCGAGGCCCCCGGCTTCGCGGCCCGCGAGGTCGAACGCTATTGCGCCACGCCCGGTCAGGCCTGCAGCTACAAGCTGGGCCACACCACCATCGTCAACCTGCGCGACCGCGCCAAGGCGGCGCTGGCCGATAGGTTTGATATAAAAGACTTTCATGAAGCCGTGCTGAGCTGCGGCCGGGTGCCGCTCGACATCCTCGACCAGGTCGGCGCGGACTGGATCGCGGCGCGCCGGCAGGCCTGAGGGCCGCACCGGCGGAGATTCAATCTGTCGCAGCCCCGAACTGCCGCCCCCTTAACCAAGCAACAACCTTAGCGGGCTCTGCTAGAGGATGCGCCGATACGTGAGCGCCGCGGGCCAGAACGGCCCGCCCCAAGGCTTTGAAGGCTCCGAGGTCGACTCGGACTCGCCTGGCCGCCTCCTCAGTATCGTGTTGCCAAGGACTTCCATGTCGAACGACACCTCCGCCGCTGCTCCTGCGTCCAGCGCGACGGCCTTTTGCGGCGTGCCCCCCGGCCGCAGCCTGGGCATGGCCGCGCTCGGCCGTTCGGTGTTCGACAACGCCATGCAGCCCGTCTGGGACAGCCTGATCGGCCGTTTCACGCAAGACCCCAGCGATTTCGGCGCCCTGCTGGACCTGTCCATGCTGGTGCAGATGACCGGCGCCCGCGAGAAGGGGCTGGAATACCAGGCCATGGCGATCGCTGGCCAGCGCTGCTATCGCACCACGCACGGCGCGGGCCGCCTGCGGGTGCTGGCGTTCATGACGCCTGGCGACCTCACGGCCAATACGCCGATCGACTTCCTGCTGGAGGATTCCGACGTCGAGCTGACCGTCTACTATCTCGACGGCGCCCTGCCCGCCCCTAGCCAGGTCCCCGACCACGACATCGCCTTCCTGGCGATCGGCCAGGCGGACGAGGATTCGAACGCACTCGCCGCGCTTGGCCCAACCGCCTTCGCGAACTGGCCGCGACCGGTGTTCAACGGCCGGCCGGAACGGATCGCCGCCCTCACCCGCGATGGCGTCGCCGAGACCTTCGCCCAGCATCCGCAGAGCGTCTGCCCAGCCACGCGCCAGGTCGACCGCGCCGCGCTCGAACGCGTCGCCCTGGGTGAAACCGGCCTTGGCGACCTGCATCCCGATCTCAGTTTCCCGGTGATCGTCCGGCCCATCGGCTCCCACGCCGGCAAGGGGCTGGAGAAGCTCGCCAGCCAAGCCGAGCTTGCGGCCTATCTGGCCGAACAGCCGGCGGCGCGGTTCTTCGTGTCGGCCTTCTTCGACTACAGCGGCGCCGATGGCCTGTACCGGAAGCTACGAGTGGTGTTCGTCGCGGGTCGCCCGTTCGTCAGCCACATGGCGGTGTCACAGCGCTGGATGGTGCACTACCTGAACGCCGACATGAACGAGCCTGCCAACCGCGCGGAGGAAGCCCAGATGATGGCGACCTTCGACCAGGGTTTCGCGGCGCGGCATCGTGTGGCGTTCGACGCCCTCACCGCGACCCTAGGCCTCGACTACTATGGCATCGACTGCGCCGAGACGCCGGATGGCCGGCTGCTGATCTTCGAGGCCGACGTGGCGATGATCGTCCACGCCATGGATTCGGCGGAGCAGCATCCCTACAAGAAGCCCGCCATGGCCAAGCTGTTCGCTGGCTTCGTGGCCGGGCTCGCGGCCGCCGCCCACCAGGCCCGACGGGCCGCCTGAAAGTCGGATACCCGACTCTAAAATTCCTATAACCGCTCCATTTTCCAGCATTTTCCGGCATTCAGGCGATTTGATTCCCCTGAAAGGCGAGCGTCGTTGCGCTCAAGGTTAACCAACTGCTAACGCTGTAAATCAGTGCCGGCGCCCTGCCTTGCGGACCGTCGGCGGCATCGATGATGCATCCTGAGGTCCGAAGGCAATTTGGGGGACGCGTAAGTGTTCAAGAGTGAGACAATGCAAACCAGCAAGACGACGCGCGGCATGAAGGTTTTGGCGGCCGCGGCCAGCCTGGCGGTGATGGCGATGGCGGGTCACGCTTCGGCGACGCCCAACACCTTCACTCTGGTCAGCGCCAGCATGGACCAGACCTACGACATCAACGTCGCGGGCTTCGGTGAGGCCATCGACAACGGCGTGACGTTCCAGATCAGTGGCTATCCGACCATCGCCGGCCAGACCACTCCGACCTCGCTGTTCGGGTTCTGCATCGACATCTATCACGACATGTACCTGGGCAACCTGGGCTACACCTACACGACCAACCAGCCGAGCGGCGGCGGTCTCGACCCGAACAGCGGCACGACGCTCACCAACAGCGGTGATCCGTCCAATCCGCTCGATCCGCTGAACCAGATTTCGGACATCACCAATCTGGTGGATACCGGCTTCATCCTGCACCAGGACGAGAACAGCTCGAACTACGCCGACACCGAGGCGCGGCTCGCCGCCATCCAGGCGGCCATCTGGGACGTCGAGGTCCCCGGCGTGGTGAGCAACCCGACCGGCGGCAACCAGACGCTGTTCGCCCAGTACTTCGCCGAGTACACCAGCGGCAGCTACACGACGCTGGCGGACGCCAACGACAAGGTGTTCACGATCAGCGACACGGCGAACAACCCGTCGCACCAGACCTTCGCCATCGGCTGGCCCGTCGCGGGCGTGCCGGAACCGGCGAGCTGGGGTCTGATGCTGACCGGCTTCTTCGGCATGGGCTCGCTGCTGCGCGCCAAGCGCAAGCAACGCGCGGCGGTCGCGGCCTAAGCCCCGACACGTCACGGATTTCAAGAGCGCCGGCCTGGAGCGATCCAGGCCGGCGTTTTTGCGTCTGGGACGATGCCTGGGATCAGGTCTCGACGAAGGCGCGTTCGAGGACGAAGTCGCCGGGCGAGGCGATCGAGCCTTCTTCATAGCCCAGGTCGATCAACTGCTGTTTCAGATCGGCCAGCACCGAAGGGCCGCCACACAGCATCACCCTGTCCATGGCCGGATCCAGCGGCGGCAGGCCCAGGTCGCGGAACAGTTGGCCCGACGCGATCAGGTCGGTGATCCGACCCTGCGTCTGGAACGCTTCGCGCGTCACCGTCGGATAGTAGCGCAGCTTGGGCCCGATCAGCTCGCCCAGGATCTCGTCCTCGGCCAGCGCGCCCGACAGCAGTTCGCGGTAGTTCAGGTCGGCGACCTCGCGCACCGTATGGGTGACGATCACCTCGTCGAACCGCTCGTAGACCTCCGGGTCACGGACCAGCGACAGCCAAGGCGCCAGTCCCGTGCCGGTGCCCATCATATAGAGCCGCTTGCCGGGCTTGAGGCCGTCCAGCACCAGGGTGCCGGTGGGCTTGCGCCCGATCAGCACCTCGTCGCCAACCTTGATCTTCTGCAGGCGCGAGGTCAGCGGACCGTCGGGGACCTTGATCGAATAGAACTCCAGCTCCTCGTGCCAGGCGGGCGAGGCGATGGAATAGGCCCGCACCAGCGGCTTGCCGTCCTCTTCCTTCACCAGCCCGACCATCACGAACTGGCCGCTGGAAAAGCGCAGGCCCGGGTCGCGGGTGGTGCGGAACGAAAACAGGCTCTCGGTCCAGTGTTGGACCCAGGTCACCGTCTCGACATAGAAGGCGCCGCTGGCTTTCACAGGCGAAGGAAACGCGGGCGTAGGCGCGAGGGACAAATCATTCATCGGGGTGTCTAACGCTCTCTCGCTCGGCGTCAAATATCGCCGCCGACGTCGGCCACGGAGCCGGGCGCGCGGGCGACATGGATGCCGCATTCAGTCTTGTCCTGTCCCGCCCAGCGGCCGGCGCGCACGTCCTCGCCCTCCTCTACCGGCTGGGTGCAGGGCCAGCAGCCGATCGAGGGGAAGCCTTGCGCCACCAGCGGATGGGCCGGCAGGTCGTATTCCGCCATATAGGCGTCGAGGTCGGCCTTTGCCCAGTTGGCCAGCGGATTGAATTTCACCTGGCCGTTCTCGGCCTGCTCGACCACCGGCAACGACAGCCGCGCCCCGCCGTGGAAGCGCTTGCGCCCGGTGATCCAGCCCTCGAAGCCAGCCAGCGCCTTGTCCAGCGGGATCACCTTGCGGATTTCGCAGCAGGCGTCGGTGTCGGTCTGCCAGAGCTTGGCCTGCGGATCGGAGGTGGCCAGGTCGTGATAGGTCGGACGCAGGTCGCGCACGTCGGTCAGGCCGAGCTGCGCGGCGAGCTGGCGGCGGTAATCCAGGGTCTGGCCGAACAGCATCCCGGTGTCGAGGAACATCACCGGCATGTCCGGCTTCACCTTCGAAACCAGGTGCAACAGCACCGCCGATTCCGCCCCGAACGACGAGACCAGCGCCAGCCGGTCGCCGAAGGTGGCTGCCGCCTCCTCCAGCACCGTGCGCGGATGCGCGTGGCGCAGCTCCGCGTCCAGACGCGCGGCCAGCGTCAGGCGCCAGTCGCGGTGGTCGTAGGCGAGGCTCACCGCTCGCGCTCGGCGAAGGCCGGCTCGCGCCCGTCGGCGGCGCGCTGATAGACGTGCCGAAACCGCTGGGTGGCGGCCTGCCACTGCTGGGCGCCGGAGCCGTCCGCCGGCTCGAAGGCGTCGAAGCCACAGCGCAGCATGAAGCCCGCCTGCTCGCGCAGCACATCGCCCACCGCGCGCACCTCGCCCTTGTAGCCAAGCCGCTCGCGCAGAATCCGGGCGTTGGAATAGGGCCGCCCATCGCGGAACTTGGGGAATTCCAGGGCCACCGCGGCGATGCGCGGCAGGTCGTAGGCCAGCACCTCGGCCTCCTCGTCGCTCTTCAGGCGCACGCCCACGGTGCGGCCTTCGCAGAGCAGGCGGTCGCCCTCGGCCTGGAAGCGGGCGAGCGACAGGATCACGTCGCCCTGCGGCAGGTCCTGGTCGTCGGCGACGAAGGTGAAGGGATCTTCCGACGTCGCCAGGTAGCCGCCCTCTTCGAGCTTAATTCGCGTCGGCATAGACGGCCTCCTTGAACGGGGCGACGCCGGTGCGCCGGAAGGTGTCGAGGAAGCGTTCGCCATTCTTGCGCTCGCGCAGATAGACCTCGACCATCTGCTCGACGGCGTCGGTGACCTTGTCGGCGGGCAGCGCCGGGCCGAGCATCTGGCCGAGCGCGGCGTCCTCTTCGCCGGAACCGCCCAGGGTGAGCTGATAGAATTCCTCGCCCTTCTTATCGACGCCCAGGATGCCGATGTGGCCGATGTGATGGTGGCCGCAGGCGTTGATGCAGCCGCTGATCTTGATCTTCAGCTCTCCGATCAGCTCGGCGCGCTCCGGATCGGCGAAACGCTGGGCGATGTGCTGGGCGATCGGGATGGCCCGCGCGTTGGCCAGCGCGCAGTAGTCGAGGCCCGGACAGGCGATGATGTCGCTGATCAGGTCCATGTTGGGGGTCGCGAGACCCGCCGCCGCCAGGGCGGCGTGCACCGCCGGCAGATCGTCCAGCTTCACATGCGGCAACAGCAGGTTCTGCTGGTAGTTCACCCGCACCTCGTCCAGCGAATGGCGCTCGGCCAGGTCGGCCACGACCTCCATCTGCTCGGAGCTGATGTCGCCCGGCGTCTGGCCCGGCGTCTTCAGGGATACGTCGACGATGGCGTAGCCCGGCGCCTTGTGCGGATGGACGTTGTGGCGCAGGAAGCGGGCGAAGGTCCGGTCGGCCGCCTTGGCGGTTTCCAGAATTTCTGAACGCGCCGGCAGGACCTCGAACCGCGGGGTGAACTCGGCGCGGATGCGGGCGAGCTCGAGGTCCGGCAGGTCTGTGCGTTCGTGCTCGGCCTTGGCCCACTCGGCCTCCACCTGACGGGCGAACTCCTCGGCGCCCAACGAGGCGACCAGCACCTTGATCCGCGCCTTCCAGACGTTGTCGCGCCGGCCGTGGCGATTGTAGACCCGCAGGACCGCCTCCAGGTACGACAGCAGGTGGCGCGTGGGCAGGAATTGGCGGATCGTCGAGCCGAGATAGGGCGTGCGCCCCAGGCCCCCGCCGACCATCACCTCGAAGCCCAGCTCGCCGTTGCGGCCCCGGCGCATGGCCAGGCCGATGTCGTAGACCCGCGTCGCCGCCCGATCCTTGGCCGCCGCCGTCACCGCGATCTTGAACTTGCGCGGCAGGAAGGCGAACTCAGGGTGCAGGGTCGACCACTGGCGGATCGCCTCGGCCCAGACACGCGGATCGTCCAGCTCGTCGGCCGTGGCGCCCGCGTAGGGATCGGCGGTGACGTTGCGGATGGTGTTGCCCGAGGTCTGCATCGAGTGCATCTCGGCCTGCGCCAGGTGCTCCAGGATATCCGGCGCGTCGGCCAGCTTGATCCAGTGCAGCTGCAGGTTGGTGCGCGTGGTGAAGTGGCCGTAGCCCTGGTCGTAGGTCTTGGCGATCCAGCCCAGCTTCCGCAGCTTGGCCGACGTCAGGGTCCCGTAGGGAATGGCGATCCGCAGCATGTAGGCGTGCAGCTGCAGATAGAGGCCGTTCAGGAGCCGGATCGGCTTGAACTGGTCCTCGGTGATCTCGCCCGCCAGGCGACGGTTCACCTGCTCGCGGAACTCCGCCGCCCGATCGGCGACGAAGGCCTTGTCGATGGTGTCGTAGCGGTACATGGCCGCCCTCACTTACGCTTGATCAGGTTGACGCGGCCGGTGGAGCGGGCCGCGCCGCCGGCGTGCCGCAAGGCCGCGATGTCGTCGCCGCCCAAGGCCTGCTTGCCGTGCTGGGGATGGTTCGAGGGACCAAGCGCGCGGATACGCTCGCGGAAGCTCAGGGGCGCCCACAGGCCGTCGGACTGGATGACGTCGATCAGATAGGGATCGACCACCACCGTTTGGGCGGACTTGGCCGACGCCTCGGCGGTTTCGGCCCCGACCTCGTCGTCGAACAGCTGCGCGTCCTTGAAGCGCGGAACCCAGGCGCCACGGCTCCAGAACACCGCCTCACCATCGCGCAGCAGATTGCCGGTCAGCGCCTTCATGCCCGAACTCCCTGGACCGGAGCCGCCAGCTCGGCGGGTGCGCTCGCCTGGGCCAGCGCCATGGCCTCGCCGACGATCAGCAGGGCCGGGCCGCTGAGCGCCGAGGCGGCCTCGGCCAGACCCGCCAGCGTGGTGACGATCCGGCGCTCGTCGGCGCGGCTGGCGTTCTCGACGATGAGAGCCGGCGTCGCGGCGGCCCGGCCGGCGGCCATCAGGCGCGCGGCGATGGGCGCGGCTTGCGACAGGCCCATGTAGACGACGACCGTCTGGTTGGGGCGAGAGAGGCTCGTCCAGTCCAGGTCCGGTTCGCGGCCTTCGGCGGCGTGGCCGGTGACGAAGGTGACCGCCTGGGCCGAGCCGCGATGGGTCAAGGGCGCGCCGGCGCTCGCCCCGGCCGCCAGGGCCGAGGTGACGCCGGGCACGATCTGGCAGGCGACGCCCGCGGCGCGGCAGGCTTCCAGTTCCTCGCCGCCGCGACCGAAGATGAAGGGGTCGCCGCCCTTCAGCCGCACCACTATCAGGCCTTCCAAGGCGAAGGCCACAAGCATGCGGTTGATCTCGTCCTGGCTGTAGGAGTGGCGCGACTTGCGCTTGGCCACCGAGATGCGCCGGGCGGCCACAGGCGACAGGTCCAGGATCTCGTCGGAGACCAGGCCGTCGTGCACCACGACATCGGCTTTCTGCAGCACTTTCAGTGCCTTGAGCGTCAGGAGATCGGGGTCGCCGGGGCCAGCGCCCACCAGCCAGACTTCGCCAGCCGCACGGCTGTGGGAGCCCTTGCCGCCGCCCAGCACCACCAGGCCGCCGGCGAGGCTACCTGGGCCTCTTGACCTCGTCTGCCGCTGGGACATGATTAGCTTCTCTAACGCCTCAGGACTGCGAACCGGAGCGGGGTGGGCTCGCACCCACCCCGCCGATTTCCAGCGATGAAAAGGGCCAAGACACCGCCGGACGGTTGCAATTAGGTGGCGGGGGCCCCAATTCGCAATCCAAGGACTTCTGCCGGGGCTGTCAGGATTTCTATGGAACGACCGACGGAACAACGCCGCCGCCTGCCGCCACTCAACGCCTTGCGGGCGTTCGAGGCCGCGGCGCGGCATCTGAACTTCAGCCGCGCGGCGGATGAGCTCTCGGTGACGCCAGGCGCGGTCAGCCAGCAGATCCAGAACCTCGAGGATTACGTCGGCGCGGCGCTGTTCAAGCGCACGCCCAAGGGCCTGCTGCTCACCGACGCCGCCCAGACCGCGCTCCCTGCCCTGCGCGAAGCCTTCGACCGCCTGGCCGAGGCCGCCTCCCTGCTGACCGCCGCGGTGGATGGCCGGCGCCTGACGCTCACCGCCCCGCCCTCCTTCGCCGCCAAGTGGCTGGTGCCCAGGCTCGGCGCCTTCGAGCAGAAGCATCCGCAGGTGGACGTCTGGCTCTCCGCCGCCATCGAACTCGTCGACCTCAACGCCGGCGAGGTGGACGTGGCGATCCGCTACGGCGCCGGCCGCTATCCGGGGTTCGAAGTTCGGCGCCTGTTCTCGGAGACCGTGATCCCGGTGGCGAGCCCCGACCACCTGGCGATGACACCGCTCGACACCCCCGCCGACCTCGCCAATCACGTCCTGCTGCACGACGGCTCGCCCGACACCGACGACAGCTGCCCCGACTGGTCCATGTGGTTGGCGGCGCGGGGCCTGAAGACCATCGACGGCATGCGCGGGCCGCGCTTCAACCAGTCCAGCCTGGTGATCGAGGCGGCGGTCAACGGGCGCGGCGTGGCTCTGGCCAAGCGCACCCTGGCCCAGGCCGATCTGGAGGCCGGGCGCCTGGTCGCGCCGCTGCAGATCGCCACCGCCGTCGACTTCGCCTATTACCTCGTCCATCCCAAGGCCAAGGGCCGGTTGGCGCAGGTGAAGGCCTTCGTCAGCTGGATCGAGGCCGAAGCCAAGGCCCACGAGGCCGCCCTGCTGGCCATCGACAACGGGGCCGGTATTTAGGGGCGCGGGCATCTAGAGATCACAGCGAGTTCCAAGTCCGATGAGCTTCACCACCGACCCGCGGCTCGCCCCCGCCGACTGCACGACCATGACCGAGGTGCGCGTCGGTGTGGACGCGCTGGACCGCCTGCTGGTGACCGTGCTGGCCGAGCGCCAGCGCTACATGGACGCCGCCGCGCGGATCAAGCCGTCCCGCGAGGCGGTGCGCGACACGCCCCGCATCGAAGACGTGGTCGCCAAGGTGAAGGCCGCCGCCCGCGAAGCCGGCCTCGCCGAATCCATCGCCGAGCCCGTCTGGCGCACCCTGATCGAAGCCTGCATCGCCCACGAGTTCGGCGCCTGGGACGCCCTGCGCCAGGAGGCGTGAGGGATGGGTCGCGCTCGCCCGGCCCTATCCGCGCGTCAGTCCCGGGCCTGATAGGCGGCGATCTCGGTCACCGCGGCGTCCAGAGCCGTCAGCACCGCCGGCAGGCCACCCTCGCCGTCCGCCTCGGCCCGGGCGCAGACATCGCCGAGCGCATTGGCGCCGACACCCCGCGCCGAGCCCTTGATGGTGTGGACCACGTCGCGCCAGTTGGGGTTGGCCGCGCTCAGCGAGCCCGTCCAGAGCTGCGCCTGCTGCCGGAACAGGGTCAGCACCTCGTCGATCACCCGCCGGTCGCCGGCGGTGAAGCCTTCCAGATAGCCGAAATCCACCAAGCCCGAAGGCTGCCAAGCCGCCACGAAACCTCCCCCAAAATCTGTCGTCCGCAGATGCCTTGCCAAGACCGCGTTTTCGCGTATTTTCCGCGCCCTCGCCGCCGGGGCCGATACTGCCTCAGAAAACGCTCCGGTGCGACGGCGGGTGCTTAGCTCAGTTGGTAGAGCAGCTGACTCTTAATCAGCGGGTCGTGGGTTCGAATCCCCCAGCACCCACCAATTTTTCACATGAAAAGATTGAAAAAATCACCCCATCGGGGTGGCCCTATCGCTATCGTTTGGCCGCGCGGCTTCCACACCTGGGTTCCAAGGTCACGCGATCCTTCCGCCCATTCCGCGTGCCGCGCTCACAGATCTCGTTTCGAGGTCGATGGATGGCCGGCCTCGGCTGCGCCGCGCAGATCGGGTGTGATGGAACTGTCAAACAGGGCGGCTAGGAACGGTCGTCGCCCGGGATAGGCCCTGGCGCGGCGGGGCGCAGCATGGGCTCGCGAGGCTTCGACCTGGCCGTGGTCGGCGGCGGCGTGATCGGCCTGGCCCATGCCCATGTGGCGGCCCGCGCGGGCCAGCGGGTCTGCGTCATCGACAAGGACCCGCGCGCCAACGGCGCCTCGATCCGCAACTTCGGCTTCATCACCGTCACCGGTCAGGAGCGCGGCGATAGTTGGCGGCTGGCCCGGCGCACCCGCGATGTGTGGGCGAACGTCGCGCCCCGGGCCGGAATCCGCGTCGAGCAGGAGGGGCTCTACCTCACCGCCCGTTCGTCCGAGGCGATCTTGGTGATCGAGGCCTTCCTGGCCACCGAGATGGGTGAGGGCTGCCGGCTGCTGTCGGCGGAGGAGTTCCGCAGGGTTTCGGACGGCCTGGGCGGCGGCGACCTGCAAGGCGCGCTGTTCAGCCCGCACGAGGTGCGGGTGGAATCGCGCACGGCGATCGCGACGCTCAGCGCCTGGCTGGCCGAGGTCCAGGGCGTCACCTTCCTCAATGAGACGGTGGTGTTCGAAGCCGCGCCGCCGGTGCTGGCGACCTCGCGCGGACCGATCGAGGCCGCCGCGGTGGTGGTCTGCCCCGGCGACGACTTCGTCACCCTCTATCCGGACCGGATCGCCGCCTACGGCCTGCGCCGCTGCCGGCTCTCGATGCTGAAGACGGCCGACCCCGGCCCGCGCCTGCCGGGCGCCCTGATGTCGGATCTCAGCCTCACCCGCTACCGCGGCTACGCGGCCCTGCCGGAGGCCCGCGCCCTGGAGGCGAAGCTGCGCGCCGCTCATCCGCAAGCCTATGAGCATGGGGTCCACCTGATCGTGGCCCAGGGGGCCGATGGCGGCCTGATCGTCGGCGACAGCCATCACTACGCCGACCTGCCAGGCCCCTTCGCGCCGGCCGAGGCCGAGGCCGCGATCCTGGACGAATACGCCCGCGCCGTCGGCCGACCCGCGCCGCCGGTGGTCGAGCGCTGGACCGGCGTCTACGCCTCGGCGGACGACCGGACCTATCTGATCGACACGCCACAGCCGGGGGTGCGCCTGGTGATCGTCACCAGCGGAACCGGGGCCTCCACCGGCTTCGCCATCGCCGAGCGGGTGATCGGCGACCTTCTGGGCGTTGAGACGGAGGCCACGGCATGAGCTTTCCCCCCATGCCCTTCCCGGTGAAGGCGGTGATCTTCGACTGGGCCGGAACCATGGTCGATTTCGGCTGCACGGCGCCCGTGCGGGCCCTGCTGGAGGTGTTCGCCGGCGAGGGGCTCGATCTCTCGGTCGCCGAGGCGCGGGCTGACATGGGCAAGGCCAAGCTCGACCACCTGCGCGCCATCCTGGCCGATCCCGGCGTCGCGGCGCGGTGGGCGGCCCTCAAGGGCGCGGCGGCGAACGAGGCGGAGATTCTGGAGCTCTACGCCAGGCTGGAGCCGGCCATGGCCGCGGCCGCCGCGCAGAGCGCGAAACTGATCCCCGGCGCCGCCCAGGTCGCCGCCGAGCTGGAGGCGCTGGGCGTGCGGATCGGCTCGGGCACCGGCTACACGCGGCAGATGATGGCCCCCATCCTGGCGGCGGCGGCGGAGCAGGGCTATGCGCCGGAGGTGGTGGTCTGCGCCGGCGAGACGCCGAGCGGGCGGCCTGCGCCGCTGATGGCCTGGAAGGCGCTGATCGAGCTCGACGCCTGGCCGGCGCAAGCCTGCATCAAGGTCGACGACGCGCCCGTGGGCATGGCGGAGGGCAAGGCCGCGGGCTGCTGGACGGTGGGCCTGGCGGCCTCGGGCAACGAGATGGGCCTGGACCAGGCCGCCTATGCCGCCCTGCCGGAGGACGCACGGCGCGCCCGGCTGGTCGAGGCGGAAAAGGCCCTGCGCGCCGCCGGCGCCGACTTCGTCATCGAGGACGTCTCGCAGCTCATGCCGGTGGTCCACGAGATCGCCCAGAAGATCGGCCAGAAGATCGGCCAGAAGATCAGCCAGCGGACCGCCGCCCCGTGACGCTCGCCCTGCCCAGCGGGCCGATTAGCCTCGCCGACCGCTTGCGCAACTGGCTGGCCCGCGCGCCGGCGCCAGTCTTCGCCCTCTACGGCGGGCTGATGGCCTTCGGCGCCTATTTCGCCATGTACGCCTTCCGCAAGCCGTTCACCGTGGCGAGCTTCGCCCATGCCGCGCCGGTGGTGCTGGGCGTGGCGGTGGACTTCAAGATCGCCCTGGTGATCGCCCAGGTGCTCGGCTACGCGCTCTCCAAGATCGCCGGCGTGAAGGTGATCTCCGAGACCCCGCCGCACCGGCGCGCCATCGCCATCCTGGGGCTGATCGGCGCCGCCGAACTGGCCCTGGTGCTGTTCGCGCTGGCGCCCGCGCCCTGGAACATCGCCTGCCTGTTCGCAAATGGCCTGGCGCTGGGGATGATCTGGGGCCTGGTGTTCGGCTTCCTGGAGGGGCGCAGGCTGTCAGAGCCGCTGGGCGCCATGCTCTGCGTCAGCTTCATCGTCTCCTCCGGCGTGGTGAAGTCGGTGGGCGAGTGGGTGATGCTGCGCGGGTGGGCCGGCGAATACTGGATGCCGGCGGTGACCGGCCTGATCTTCGCGCCGCTGCTGCTGGTCTGCGTGGCGGGGCTGTCGGTGATGCCGCCGCCCAACGTCGAGGACGAGCGGCTGCGCGTCGCCCGCGCGCCCATGGACGGCGCGGCCCGGCGCAGGATGTTCGCCGCCTACGCGCCGGGCCTGGTGGCCCTGGTGGCGATCTATGTGGGCCTGACGGCGCTGCGCGATTTCCGCGACAACTTCGCCGTCGAGATCTGGAACGGCCTGGGCTTCAAGGACGATGCCGAGATCTTCACCCTGTCGGAGTTGCCGGTGGGGGCGATCGTGCTGGTCCTGCTCTCGGTGGTGATGTTCGTGCGCGACAACCGCCGCGCCTTCCTGGCCAACCTCGTGCTGGTGGCCCTGGGCCTGGTGACGGCGGGCGCCGCCTCGCTGGCCTTCCAGGCCCATCTGGCCGGGCCGGTGACCTGGATGAGCCTTTTGGGCGCCGGCCTCTACCTCGCCTATACGCCGTTCAACGCCCTGATCTTCGACCGCTTCATCGCCGCCAGCGGGCGCACCGGCACCGCGGGCTTCCTGATCTATGTGGCCGACGCCAGTGGCTATGTGAGTTCGGTCGGCCTCTTGATCCTGCGCAACTTCATCGGGCTGAAACTCTCCTGGGTGGAGTTCCTGATCGTCATCTCCTACGTCTCGGCGCTCGCCGGCCTGGTGCTGCTGGCCGGCGCGGCCATCTATTTCCATCGCCGCCTGGCGCGCCAGGTTCCGGCCGGAGAGGCCGCCGATGCGCTTGCGCCTTGAGGACATAGAACGGCTCTACGCCGAGCGCGGCGGGCGATCCTACGGCGAGGGTGTCAGCCAGATCGAGCACGCCCTGCAATGCGCCGGCCTCGCCGAGGCCGGCGGCGCGTCGGACAGCCTGATCGCCGCGGCCCTGTTGCACGACATCGGTCATCTGCTGGAGGACGAGGCCGCGGCCGAGATCAGCGTCGACCCACGGCATGAACTGGTCGGCGCCCGGGCGCTGGCGGGGCTGTTCGGCCCGGCCGTGCGCCGGCCCATCGCCCTGCACGTGGCCGCCAAACGCTGGCTGTGCCGCACCGAGGCGGGCTATCGCGACGCGCTGAGCGCCGCGTCCCAGCTATCGCTGGAACTGCAGGGCGGGCCGTTCGGCGCCGTCGAAGCGGCGGCCTTCGAACGCCGGCCCGGCTGGCGCGAGGCGGTGGCGCTGCGACGCCTGGACGATCTGGGCAAGGACCCGCAGCCCTGCGGTCGTTCGTTTACGGATTATATTCCGATCCTCAACCGCCTCACGGTCGCGATCGCCGTTCCGTAGCGGGCGCGAAACCCGGCGCGTCCAGGATCGCCCACGTCACCCGCGCGTCGGCAAACATTCAAATAACCGCAGTATTTGGATCACCGAAGCGTCACGCGCGTCCCCCATACGCGAAGCTTCGCAATCCATCCGCGACGGCTCAGCCGAGCCGCGGCGATTGCTCGGGGTGAGCCGATTTTGGACGTGTACGGAGGAGCAATCCCTCCGATCCGGCTCGGCGATTTCGTTGGCGACCAAAAAGGGGGATAAAATCATGAAAACCAAATACTTGGTGTCCTGCGCCATGGCCGCGATCATCGCCGGCGCCGCCGGATCGGCCTGGGCCGCGACGGCGGCGACCGACGCCGCGCCGGCTGCGGAAACCACCAGCATCGAAGAGCTGGTGGTCACCGCGGAGCACCGCGAGGAAACCCTCCAGTCCGTTCCGATGACCATCCAGGCCTTCTCGACCAAGACCCTGGCGGAGAGGAACATCGAGACGGTGGAAGACCTCTTCCGCTTCACCCCCAACGTCGAATTCGCCAAGAACGGCCCTGGCCAGGGCAACATCTTCATGCGCGGCCTCAGCGCCGGTTTCGCCGGGGGCCAGTCCAGCGCCACCGTCGGCAACTTCCCCAACGTCGGCCTCTACCTGGACGAACAATCCATGCAGTTTCCGTCGCGCAATCTGGACCTGTTCCTGGCCGACATGGAGCGGGTGGAGATCCTCGAGGGACCGCAGGGCACGCTGTTCGGCGGCGGCGCCCAGGCCGGCGCGGTGCGCTACATCACCAACAAGCCCAAAATGAATGTCTACGAGGGCAGCCTCGACGCCAGCTACGGCGTCATGAGCCACAGCGGCGATCCCAACACCAGCCTGACCGCGGTGCTGAATCTCCCGATCCTGCACGACACCCTGGCCGTGCGCGCGGTGATCTACAACGACCGGCAGGGCGGCTACATCGACAACGTGCCCTCGACCTTCACCCGGTCGAACCAGGACAATAACAGCTACTTCGGCATCAAGCCGACCAATGGGACCTGCCCCAACGGCCAGCCGGCCGGCATCCAGCACGGCCTCTGCACGATCCCGAACGCCGCCCAGGCCAACAACTTCGCCCTGGCGAAGAAGGACTGGAACCCGGTGACGCACCAGGGCGCCCGCCTCGAGGCGCTGTTCAACGTCAACGACGACTGGAACGTGCTCATCGCCGAAAGCTTCCAGGCCATGGACGCCGAGGGACTTTCGACCACCTATCCGGTCGGCTCTGACTTCCAGCCGCTGAAGCCGCTGGAGATCACCGCCTTCACGCCGACCTACGACAAGGACAGCTTCAACAACACCGCCTGGACCGTGAACGGCAAGCTGGGCGACCTGAAACTGATCTACACCGGCGGCTACACGACCCGGCACATCAACCAGCAGATGGACTACACCAACTATTCGCGCACGCTTTACGGCCAATATTACGAGTGCACCGGCGGCACGTCGGGCCTGCTCGGCAAGGGCACGCCGCTCACCTGCTACTCGCCCGTCACCAGCTGGCACGACCAGGTCCGCAACACCCACTTCAGCCAGGAGGTCCGGCTGAGCACGCCGGACACCTGGCGCCTGCGCGGCCTGGTCGGCGCCTACTACGAGCGCTTCCGCATCCAGGACACCCAGGACTTCAACTACAAGACCGTGCCGACCTGCAACGAGGGGAGCAACCTGGCCACGGCGCTGGCCGGCGGCCTGCCCTGCCTCGGCGTCGACGCGCCCTTCCCCGGCTCGACCGTCAACGAACCCGGCAATCGCCCCGACAACACCGGCTTCGGCGAGGAAGTCCAGCGCGGCTACGACCAGTACGCCTTCTTCGTCTCGCTCGACTTCGACATCATTCCAGACGTTCTGACGGCGACGGCCGGGACCCGCTATTTCAACTACAACGAGGACGAGACCGGCTCGGTCTACCACACCAACAGTGGCTGCCTGGACGTTCTGGTCTGCGCCCCCGACGTCAACATCGACGCGGAGCATCTGAAATCCAGGTTCAGCGGCTTCAAGAGCAAGTTCAACCTCACCTGGAAGCCGATGACGAACACCCTGGCGTACTTCACCTATTCGGAAGGCTTCCGTCCGGGCGGCTTCAGCCGCTTCGCCCGCGACACCGCCGACGATGCCAGCGGCGCCCCGCAGTTCCACTCGCCGGTCAGCTACGCGCCCGATACGCTGACCAACTACGAAGTCGGCCTCAAACAGGACTTCTTCGACCGGCGTCTGCAGGTGAACCTGTCCGCCTACTACATGGACTGGGACAACGTTCAGATCGCGCTGTTCCAGCCGTGCTGCCTTGGCAACACGACCTTCCTCGTCAACGGGCCGAGCTACACGATCAAGGGCGCCGAGCTGCAGTTCACCGCCCGCCCGCTCGAGGAGCTGACCCTGTCGGGTTCGGCCACCTACAACGACAACACCCAATCGAACTCACCCTGCCTCACCGACAACGAGGCGAAGTCGCCGACCTTTGGGCAGTGCATCAGCGAGGTGAAGGGCCTGCCCTTCGTGAACCCGTTCGGCGTCAAGGGCGGGGTTTCGGCCTACTCGCCGAAGTTCCAGGGCAACTTCATCGCCCGCTACGAGCGGCAATTCGGCGACTACAAGGGCTTCGTGCAGGGCGACCTCAACTACGTGGGCGACATGTTCACCCAGCCGGCCAACTACACCTCCACTGGCGACCCCACCGAGGTTCCGATCCCGGACACCACCTACCTGCGCTTCAAGCTGCCGGCCTACACCGAGTTCGGCGCCTCGATCGGTGTCTCCCGCGACAACTGGTCGGTGCGCCTGATCGGCTCGAACCTCAGCGATTCCCACGCCTCGACCTTCAGCAACACCGCCCAGTTCATCCGCGAGGACGTGCCGCTGCGGCCGCGGACGGTGACCATCAATCTCACCTCCAAGTTCTGAAGCTGACACCTTCGTATCGACGTGAGAGAGGGGCGGCTTAAAAGGGCCGCCCCTCTGCGCCGCGAGAGCACGATGTCCGTCACGGCCGATCCAGCGCCTGAGATGTCCGTCGAGAACGAGGTCGCTCATCTGCGGCGGCTGCAGCAGGCCGGCCGCCATGAAGACGCCTTGGAACGCGCTCGGGAACGCCTTGGCGAATTCCCCGAAAACCGCGACCTGCTGCTGATCGCCGCGATCGGCCTGCGCCACCTGCGCCGTGTCCCCGAGGCGCTGGAGATGCTGCAGCGGGTGGAGCGCCTGCAGCCCGCCTTCAGCCAGTTGCACCAGGAGCGCGGCCTGTGCCGGGTGCAGTTGAAGGACGCCGCGGGGGCTATCGAATCCCTGCTGATGGCGGTGAACATCAACCCCGCCTTGCCGGCGAGCTGGAAGATGCTGCAGGGCCTCTATGGCCTGGTCGGCGATCCCGCCAACGCGGCGACCGCGGCGCAGCATGTGGCGACGCTGGCCGCCCTGCCGGGCGAGGTGGTGACGGCCACCAGCCTGTTCTCCGATGGCGACCTGGCTCCGGCCGAGCAGATCGTGCGCGCCTTCCTGCTGCGGCAGGGGGACCATCCCGAGGCCATGCGCCTGCTCGCCCGGATCGCCCTGGCGCACGACGTGCTGGACGAGGCGGAGATCCTGCTGGGCGCGGTGCTGACGCTGGCGCCGGACTACCGGGCCGCGCGCTACGAGTTCGCCGAGACGCTCATCAAGCGGCAGAAATACGCCGCGGCGTCGGTCGAGATCGAGCGGTTGCTGGCCCTGGAGCCTGGCAACTTCGACTACCGGACGCTTTCGGCCACCGCCGCGATCGGCCTGGGACGGCACGATCGGGCGATCGAGATCTACCGCGGCATGCTCGCCGACGCTCCGGCGTCCTGGGACGTGCCCCTGTGGATCGGCCACGCCCTGAAGACCGTCGGGCGACTGCCCGAGGCGATCGAATCCTACCGCGCGGCTGCGACGGCGCGGCCGAACTTCGGCGACGCCTACTGGAGCTTGGCGAACCTCAAGACCTATCGGTTTGCAGACGGCGAGATCGACCGGATGCGCGAACAGGAGGCGACGGAGACCACCGGGCTCGTGGACCGTTACCACCTGTGTTTCGCCCTCGGCAAAGCCCTCGAGGATCGCGGCGAATATGCCGAATCCTGGCTGTACTATGAGCGCGGCAACGCCTTGAGGCGGTCCGAGAGCCGCTATGCGCCGGACGTCATCGAGGCCAACACCGCCATGCAGATCGAGGTCTGCACAGCCGAATTCTTCCGTATACGGAGCGGACGGGGCGCGCTGGCGCAAGATCCCATCTTCGTCCTCGGCCTGCCGCGCGCCGGCTCGACGCTCATCGAACAGATCCTGGCGTCGCACAGCCAGGTCGAAGGCACCCAGGAACTCTCCGACATCCAGCGCTTCGTGCTGGAGCTCCAGGGCCGTGACCCCGACCCGGACCATCCGCCCTATCCGGCGGCGCTGGCGGGTCTTTCGGCCGACGAGGCGCGCAAGCTTGGCGAGCGCTATCTGGCCGACACCAGGGCCTACCGCTCCGACCGGCCGTTCTTCATCGACAAGATGCCCAACAACTTCCGCCATATCGGGCTCATCGCGCTCATCCTGCCGAACGCCAAGATCATCGACGCCCGGCGCGATCCGATGTCCTGCTGCTTCTCCAACTTCAAGCAGCTGTTCGCCAACGGCCAGGAGTTCACCTACGGCCTCACCGACATCGCCCGCTACTATCGCACCTATCTGGAGCTGATGCGCCATTGGGACGAGGTGCTGCCCGGCCGGGTGCTGCGCGTGCAGCACGAGGATGTGGTCGACGACCTGGAGGGCAGCGTTCGGCGAATCCTCGACCACTGCGGCCTGCCCTTTGAGCCGGCCTGCGTCGACTTCCACAAGACCAGGCGCAGCGTGCGGACGCCCAGCTCGGAACAGGTGCGCCAGCCGATCTTCCGCGACGGCCTGGACCAGTGGCGGGCCTACGCGCCCTGGCTGGAAAACCTGAAGGCGACCCTGGGTGATGCGCTCACCACCTATCGAGACTAATCCGCCGCCACGGGAAAGACCCCCGCGATGCGAGAAAGTTCTTGCTAGCTGTCGTCCGGGCTCGATCCTCAATCCTGTTGTCGCAAGAGCGCGCTTCTCTTCGCTAGCGCCTCTTGGTCGGCGGTCGGCCTTGAGTAGGCCCGTCGTCGGCGCCGTGCGCCACCCCGAGCGTCGCGGTATGCCAGGAGGCGATAGCGCCACAGCTCAAGTTTCACTGGCCGCGCAGGCTCGTGCGGCAGGTGATGATTGGGCCGCGGCTTGACCGTCATGATCGCTGAAGAGGACAGAGCCTGCGTGACCCGATATTCAGTTCGTCGCTTGCCGCAGAACCCGATCATCGTCCCCGGGATGGACGAACGGATGGGCTCCAACATCCAGGGGCCCTCGCTGATCCGGACGCCGGACTGGATCGTCGGCCCGCTTGGCCGCTACTACCTCTATTTCGCCGACCACAAGGGCGGCTACATCCGCCTTGCCTTTGCCGATGCGCTCGCCGGGCCGTGGCGGGTCCATCCGCCAGGCGCGCTGCAGCTAGCTCAGTCCGGCTTTCCAACCACGCCCCCGCCGACCGGCCCGACAGAGCAACCCATGAGCATGGAAGCGCGGATTCAGGCGCGGCTGGCGCCCCCCGGCACGCCGGGCGTTCCGGACGCCACGGTGGACGCCACCTGCCCGCACATCGCCTCGCCCGACGTCCATGTCGACCATCACCGCCGCCGGATCGTCATGTACTATCACGGCCTTGAACGGTTCCGCGTTCAGCGCTCGCGGGTCGCGGTTTCGAACGACGGGCTGACGTTCGAGCAACCATCGGCGGCCCTGGGGCCCTCATACTTCCGGGTCTTCGCCTATGACGGCTGGGTCTACGCCATGTCCATGCCAGGCGTGTTCCACCGGTCTCGCGATGGCTTCGGCGGCTTCGAGACAGGGCCGAAGCTGTTTCCGTCCGATCAGCGGCATGCCGCGCTGCTGGTGCGGGGCGACATCCTTCACGTGTTCTGGACCCGCGTGGGGGAGGCGCCTGAGCGCATCTACGCCTCCCGCGTCGATCTGCGAGGAGATTGGCTGGCCTGGCGCGCCGGGCCCGCGGTGGAGGTGATGCGCCCCGAAACCCCCTGGGAAGGGGCCGCCCTGCCCCTGGAGCCGTCCTGGCGCAGCGCCATCTCTGTCCCGGTCAATCAGCTCCGCGACCCCTGCATCTTCCAGGAGGAGGATCGGACCTATCTGCTCTATGCCGTGCAGGGCGAGCACGGCATCGCCATTGCCGATCTCACGGTCGACGAGGCCTAGCCGCCTGAAAAGCGAGCGCCTGCCAGCGGCGGACCGCGGGGCAGGCAAAGTGAAATCCGGACGGGTCGCAAGGGCAGTCCCGGATCAGGCGGGAAGGCGCCCTACTGCTGGATGAAGGCCAGCTTCGCCCGCGCCCTGGCCGCGGCAGCCTCGTCGCGCGGCGGCCGGTCCGGCATCTCGAAGATCAGCCGCCTGATGCGACCCTGGAAGGCGAACGGCGCGGCGTAGTCGTCGCTGACCGCCGAGCCGCTGTCACAGCCCGCGTCCATGCCGTTGGAGGAGATCATCCGCAGCACCGTCGGAACCTCGACCTGGCCGCAGGGCGCGCCGTCGATGCAGACGGTCGCGCGACCCGAGCGCCCGAGCTTCTCGAAGTTGATCGAGAGCGTCGATGCGCCGGCTGGAATCGGCCGGTCCGAGACCGCCTTGTAGTGGTGGGTGAACAGGTTGTAGTCGAAGATCAGACGATCGCCCTTCACGTAGAACGCCAGGCCGTTGTTGCGGGTGCCGACGGCGAAGATCGCGCCCTCCGACCGAGCCGTGGGCCGCTCGACCTCGGCGATCGCCTGGAAGCTGCGATTGCCAAGCGCCGGCGAGACCTCTCCCGTCATGTGCGACACCGGCGGATAGAGCACATAGCGGTTACGGTTGCGCGGCGTCAGCGATCGCGGCGTCGGGCGCCACAGCTCTATGCGCCGATCGTCCAGCGGCAGGGCGCCATAGCGGCCCGCCTCCGCCCACCACAGCTCGACCATTTCCCGCAACTTCTCCGGCTGCTCGGCGGCGAGGTCGTGGCATTCCGAAAAGTCACGGTCGAGGTGATAAAGCTCCCAGACGTCCTGATCGAACGGCCGGCCGGCTTCGTGATAGGTCACCGCCTTCCAGCCGTCCGCCCATATGCCGCGATGGCCATACATCTCGAAATACTGCGAGGGCTTGCGCGACGGCGCCTGCCGCGCCGCGGCGGGAAAGCTGTAGGCCAGGCTGACGCCGTGGATCGGCATCTGCGGCACGCCGTTCACCGTGTCGGGCGCCTCGACACCCACCAGTTCCAGGATGGTTGGCGCGATGTCGGTGACGTGGTGGAACTGCTCGCGCACGCCCCCCGCCTCGTCGATGGCTTTCGGCCAGTGGACGATCAGCGGATCGCGGACGCCGCCGCCATGGGTGTTCTGCTTGTAGCGCTTGCCCGGGGTGTTGCCGACCTGCGCCCAGCCCCAGGGATAGTTGGTCTGCGACTTCGGTCCGCCGATGTCGTCGATCCGCGCAGCGATTTCGTCGAGGGTCTCTGGGATCCCGTTGAAGTATTTGAAGGTGTCGATGACCCCGAGCGGACCGCCCTCCTGACTCGCGCCATTGTCCGACATCAGCAGGATGAGCGTGTTGTCGAGCTGCCCGATCTCTTCGAGGAAGGCCAGGAGGCGGCCGATCTGGACGTCGGTGTGATCGAGGAAGGCGGCGTAGGCCTCCTGCAGTTTCAGGGCCAACTTCTGCTGAATTTCCGGAAGGGACTCCCAGGGTTCAACGCCCGGATTGCGCGGCGCGAGATCGGTGTCCGGCGCGATCAGCCCCAGGGCTTTCTGGCGTTCGAACCACTCCTGGCGCACGGCGTCCCAGCCGGTGTCGAAGCGACCGCGGTACTTCTCGACAAAGGCCGGCGGCGCCTGATGCGGCGCATGGGTCGCCCCGAAGGCCAGGTAGAGGAAGAACGGCTTTTCCGGGATCGCCGACTTCTGGCTGCGCAGCATCCCGACCGCCTGGTCGATCAGGTCCTCGGTGAGATGGTAGCCCTGCTCCGGCGTGCGTGGTGGATCGATGGGGTGGTTGTCGCAGTAGAGCTCCGGCGTGAACTGGTCGGTCTCGCCCTGCAGGAAGCCGTAGAACCGGTCGAAACCGCGGGCCACCGGCCACTGGTCGAAGGGGCCCGCCACCGAGGTCTCCTCCATCGGCGTGAGGTGCCACTTGCCGACGGCGAACGTCGAATAGCCGACGGGCCGGAGCATCTCGGCCAGGGTGCCGGCGCTCTTCGAGACCCCGCCGGTGCAGTTGGGAAAGCCGGTGTTCCAGTTGGCGAGACCGCGCATGCCGACGCTGTGGTGATTGCGGCCGGTGAGCAGCGAGGCCCGGGTCGGCGAACAGAGCGCGGTGGTGTGGAAGTTGGTGTAGCGCAGGCCGCCGGCCGCCAGGCGGTCGATGTTCGGCGTCTCGATGGACGACCCGTAGCAACCCAGGTGGGAGAACCCGAGGTCGTCGAACAGCATCACCACCACGTTCGGGGCGCCCTCGCGCGGTCGGGGCAACTCGGGCCACCAGGGCTCCGACTCGGGGATGGTGCGGCCAATGCGGCCCTTGAACTCGGAACTCATGGCGAAACCCTCTTCGCGGCGGTCATCGGGACAAAACAACGGGGCCGCCAACCGGCGACCCCGCGGCGGAGCAGGACAGTTCCGGCGGCGGGCGACCAGACCTTGGCCCGCCCCGCCGCCGGCCTCATCTAGAACTTGTAGCTCGCCTCCAGGCCATAGGTGCGCGGGGGCGCGTACCAGCCGACGAAGCCCTGAGGCGCCGCCGTGCCGCCACCGCTGATGAACGCCGCCAGAGGCTGCGCCGCCGCCGCCAGGTAGTAGGACTCGTTGGTCAGGTTCTTGGCGAAGGCCATCACGCGCCAGCCCGTCCTGGAGTCGACGCCGAACCGAGCGCCGACCAGGGTGACGGCCGGCTGAAAGGACCGTGGATCCAACGTGGTGTCGAGGAACTGCGAGGAGGTGTAGGAAATGTCGCCGCCCAGGAACCAGCTGAGCCCCGGGGCCCGGGCGATGGGTTGGCGCCATTCCCCCGTCAGGCTCCACTTCCACTCCGGGCTGTTCGCCGGGCGCAGGCCGGTGAAGTTGCAGGTGCCGGCGGGCGTCACGTTTTTGACGGCGGCGAAGGCGCCCGGATAGGTCGGGCACTGCCCGGCAGGGTAGCTCGTGTAGACCCCATCGTCGTACGAGGCGGCCGCCGTCAGGCTCAACTGCTCCAGGGGCTGGGCCTGAGCGTCCACCTCGACGCCGTTCACGCGCCGGTTGCCGGCGTTGCTGACGATGAACCCCGATCCGGTCAGCGGATTGAGCGTCGAGTCCTGGAAGCCATCCAGCTCCATGTGGAAGACGTCGGCGTTGAGCACCACCCGCCGATCGAGGAATTCGGATTTGACCCCGAGCTCGTAGGTCTTCGAATTCTCCGGATCGAAGGACACGACCGTGAAATTGCCGCCGGCGCGGGCGTTGAAGCCCCCGTCCTTGAAGCCCGTGCCGGCCTTGACGTAGCCCATGATCCCGTCGGTCAGGTCGTACTGCGCCCCGAGCGCCCAGGTGAACTTGTCGTCGGTCCGCTTCAGGTCCGGCAGGTCGGTCGGCAGGGACAACTGGGCGACGAAGATCGCCGATGCCCCAGGATTGTTGACGTTGATGATGGAGCCCGTCTTGCGGTCGTCGCTGTAGCGGCCGCCCGCCGTCAGCCGGAACCTGTCCGTGACGTTGAACGTCGCCTGCCCGAAGCCGGCGACTCCCGTCGTGTCCTGGTCGAAGCGGAGCTGGCCGGTATCGCCGACGGTGAGCCGCGCGCCGCCGGGAAACACCCGGTTTGCCCCAGCGTGCACGATGGTGTCCGTACCGAACTTGAGCATGCTGTAATAGAGGTAGACACCGGCCACATAGTCGATGCGGTTCTTGCCGCTCGAGGCGATCCTGAATTCCTGACTGAGCGTGTCGATCTTGTCCCGTTGATCGCCGTGCGCCACGTCCAGTGGAAGCCAACTTGGCGCCTGCTCTTCGATATTGTCGTCGTAGTGATTGAAGGCGGAGATCGACGTGAAGGTCGCGTGAGCGAGCTGCCAATCCACCGCCATGGAACCCCCGGCGATCTGGGTCGTGGTGTCGGGAATGGCCAGGGTGTCGACCTGATGGTCGCCGGACGTGAAATTCCTGAACGGATGGCCGGCCGCCACCATGCTCGCGAGGAAGGCCGGCGTCGCGATGCCGCCGATCCCGGTGGGATTGATCTGGTCGGCGGCGCAGCAGTTCGCGTGAAGCTCCGTGTAGTAGCCGATGAAGTTGACATTCACCGTCGATGACGGCGTCCACAGGATGCGCCCGCGCAGGCCGTACTGGTTGGCGTCGTCGATGCGCGCGCCGCTTTCGAGGTTGGTTTCGTACCCCTCGCGCGTCGAGGTCCAGGCCGAGAGACGGCCAGCCACATTCTGCGAGATCCCGCCGCCGACGTAGCCCGAGACCCGGCGCTCATTGTAGTTGCCGATCTCGCCCTCGACCTCGCCCTCAAAGTCCTGGGTGGGCGCCCGCGTGGTGATGTTGATGGCCCCCACCGGCGTGTTGCGGCCGTAGAGGGTTCCCTGGGGACCGCGCAGCACCTCCAGGGTCGAGACATCGAGCAGGTTGGACTGGATGGGCCCCGCCGCCGGCATGTAGACCCCGTCGATGAAGATCCCCACCGAGGGTTCGATGCCGGGGTTGGTTCCCGAAGAGCCGATCCCGCGGATCGCCACGGTCGAGTTGCGGTTGTTGTTCGACGAGAAGATCGTCAGGCCCGGGACGAACTGCGACAGGTCCGAGGCATTGGTGATGTCGCGCCGCTCGAGCTGGGCGCCGCTCAGCGCCGTGATCGACATGGGCACCTGCTGGACGTCTTCGGGCCGCTTTTGCGCGGTGACGATCAGCGTCTCGACCTGTGGCGCGCCGGCGTCCGCGGCCGGCGCGGCCTCGGCGGCCGCCGCCTGATTGGCCATACAAGCAAGGCCAAGGGCAGCGACCGAAGTGAACCCGAAGAGCCGCTGGATCAGGCGCATGCGGCCGCGCTGCTGGAATAGCGTAGTCATTCGCTTCCCCCAAATTCAGTGTTTGGATTTTCTAATTTCTACTTAGTTGGTCCACATGATGTATTCACGCGGGATCGATTCATCTTGAGGAACGCCGTCGATATCCACCCTGACGCGCCCTTGCGGCGACCAGGCCGGCTTGACATAGCCTTTCACTCTTTCGTCGAGGGCGGCGCGCAGTTCAGCGACCTTGGCGGGCATGGCGCTGGCCAGATTGATCCGTTCGGTCGGGTCGCGCGCCAGGTCGAACAGCCAGGTCATCTTCGGCAGGGCGGAGACCTGCAGCTTGTAGTCGCCCTTGCGGATCGACAGATAGTCCTCCTTGCGCCAGACCAGCTCGCGATCGCGCAAGGACGAGGCGTCGCCGCCGGATAGGATCGGCATGAGGTTCTGGCCGTCGAACACCTTTCCCGCCGGCAGGCTCGCCCCGGCCAGGGCGGCGGCCGTCGGGAAGATGTCCAGCTGACTGACGATGCCGGTCACCGTGCTGTCCGCCCGAATATGGCCGGGCCAGCGCATGAAGTAGGGCACGTTCACCCCGCCCTCGAAGTAGGTGATCTTCCAGCCGCGATACGGCAGGTTCATCATCGGGATGCGCGGGAAGGGGCTGCCGCCGTTGTCGCTCGTGAAGATCACCAGGGTGTTCTTGTCGAGCCCCTCCGCCTTCAGCTCCTTCAGCACCGTGCCCACCGAATGGTCGAGCGCCTCGATCATCGCGTAATAGACCCGGGTCTTCTCGTCGGGGATGTAGGCGAGCTGGTCGTAGTACTTCTTCGGCGCCTGCAGCGGCATGTGCGGCTCGTCGAACGGCAGGTAGAGGAAGAACGGCTTCGCCTTGTTCTTGTGAATGAAGCGGACCGCTTCGTTGGCGTAGACGTCGCTCATGTAGCCGGGCGCCTCGTAGGGCTTGCCCAGCCCGTTGACGATCCGGTGGTCGACGTGCAGCCACAGGTTCTTGTCGTTGCCGCTCCAGGGAATGTGGAAGCTCACCACGGTCGGATCGTTGGGATTGGCGTGCATGGCCACCCCGCCCTTGACGCCGATGAACTCGTCAAAGCCACGGTTGACCGGGTTGAGCTGCGGCGCGGTCCCAAGGTGCCACTTGCCGAACATGCCGGTGGCGTAGCCCCGCGACTTCAGCAACTGCGGCAGGGTCGTTTCCGAAAGCGGCAGACCGTTCTGCACGGCCGACGGGGCGTCGGCGTCGAACAGCTCCGCCTTGGCGCCGGAGGTTCCGCCCGGCGTCAGAGCCCGAACATTCTTCGCGAAATTCGCCTCGTAGGGCAGGTATTCGAAGCCAAAACGCTCCGGGTTGCGTCCGGTGATCAGGGCCGCGCGCGACGGCGCGCAGATCGCATCGCCGGAATAGCCGGTCGCGAACCTCACCCCGTCATGGGCGATGGAGTCGATGTTGGGCGTCCGCACGAGCGGATTGCCGTTCAGGGAAATGTCGTTGTGCCCCAGATCGTCGGCCAGAATGAGCACGATGTTCGGCGGCCGCGGCGCCTTTGGCGAAGACGCCCGCGCCGCGCCGGCCTGGCCAACGCCCGGCGCGAGCAGCGCGAGCGCCAGACTGCTGGCCGTCGCGAACCGGTTGAAGGCTGCGCGCGCATTCCCGACTGCCATGTGACCTCCCTATCGGCGTCTGCTTTCGTCGAGCTGCGCCTTCGCCCACAGCCAGGCCCAAAGACCGGACTGCGAGGGAATTATGGGAAGGAGTTCATCGCCCGGAGACAGCGAATACGTTGGGACTGCTATGGCTCAAATGCATACCCGGACGCCGGGGCTCGACCTTGCTGTCCGCGGCCCCGGAGGCCTCTACCGCAAGGGGGCGATCAGCCGTTAACGGCGCCAACCTCGGCGGCGGGCCATTCCACGCCGACACGGTTGTGGTCTTCCCGGCCGCTGACCCGGCTGATCTCCGCCAACGCCTTCAGCTCCGGTGCGCGCCACCGTTCGCGGGTGGTCAGCATCCAGCATTCGTAGACCCCGTCCCAGGTGATCGGAAGTTCGGTCAGGCGGCCGCCTTTGATGTCGCGCTCGAAGACGAAGCTCGGCGCGATGGCGACAAAGTCCTCTTCCAGAACGCGGTCGAGGATCAGCTCATAGGAGTCCGACCGGAAGCCATGCAGATGTTCCGCTTGCGGGCCCGAAACCGGCCCCACCCAATCGGCGAAGGCCGAGCCCAAGGGACAGGCCGCGAGTCGGTGCTGCAACAGTTCGCAGGGGGTGAGCGCGGCGCCGCGCAGCGCCGGATGCCCCGGCCTCACCACGGCGATATAGGCGCTCTCGAGCACCTTGATCCGCACCAGGTCCTCGAATGGCGCGGCCGCTTCGAAATAGACGAAGACGGCGTCATACATGCCATTGACGAGGTCGCGGACCAGCCGGCTGGCGTTGTCCTGGGCGGTCTTTATCGCCAGGTCCGGAAACCGCTCCGACATCCCGGTGACGATCTGCCGGAGCAGGCGAACGCTGGGCGCCGGCCCGACCCCGATGCGCAAGCGACCCTTTTCACCATGGATCAACCGCGCCAAATCCCGGGTCAGCTCTTCGACGTCGTTGAGCACGCCGGCGCCGCGGGCGGCGAGAAACTTGCCATAGGAGGTCGGCCGCGCGCCGCTGCCGTCGCGGTGGAATAGTTTCACCGACAGCTGTGACTCCAGGCGCGAGATGCTCTTGCTGAGCGTGGATTGCGAGGAGTGAAGCTGTCGCGCGGCGCCGCTAAAGCCTCCACATCGTGCGATCGCGACGATTTGCTCAAGGTGCCGAAGTTCCATCCTCGCACGGTAGGCTCGCCGCCACCTCCCGATCAAGCGGCGCGCCTGCGCGGCGGGCTTTCGCCCCTTTGCGTGGACTCATAGCTCCAGGGCATGGGGCTACGCCGGTTTTTCACTAGGTTCGCGCGCGCCGGCGTCGGCTATAGGATTCGAAAGGGCCGGCGCCGCCAGCTGGCCCATCGCGCGGGTCAGACGCGCGATCACAGAAAAGGCGGTCGGAGGCGGCGTGGCGGACGCGGTGACGAAGCGCAAATGGCTGATCCTGGCCATGCTCTTCTTCTTCATGCTGATCAATTTCGCGGACAAGGCGGTGCTGGGCCTATCGGCCGGGCCCATCCTGCACGAGCTGAAGTTGACCCACGCCCAGTTCGGGCAGCTCGGCAGCAGTTTCTTCCTGCTGTTCTCCGCGTCGGCCGTCGCGGTGGGTTTTCTGATCAACCGGGTCTCCACCAAGTGGACCCTTGCCGTCATGGCGCTGGTCTGGGCGCTGGTGCAGCTGCCCATGTTGTTTGCGGTGGGCCTGCCAATGCTGATCGCCAATCGCGTGATCCTGGGGGCCGGCGAAGGCCCGGCGTTCCCGATGGCCTTGCACTCGATCTACAAATGGTTCCCCGACGAGCGTCGTCCGCTCCCCACCAGCCTGATCGCGTTGGGCGGCGCGGTGGGGACCGGCATCGCCGCGCCGACCATCACCTATGTGATCCTCAGGTATTCCTGGCATGCCGCGTTCGGCCTGCTTGGCGTCCTCGGCGCGGTTTGGGTCCTGGTCTGGATCCTGGTCGGGCGAGAAGGTCCGATCCTCAACAGCGCCGCCCAGGATGCGCCGCCTGCCGCGCCGATTCCCTACGGACGGCTCCTGACCTGCCGAACGATCCTGGGGAACATGCTGCTCGGCTTCTCCGCCTACTGGATGCTGACGCTCGCGGTGGTGTGGCTGCCCGAATATCTGCGGGTCGGGGCAGGCTTCTCCGTCGCCAAGGTCGGCTGGATCGTCACGCTCCCGTCGCTATGCCAGATCCTGGCGGTTCCGGCGCTTAGCGCCTGGTCCGAGCGGCTGAAGCGTCGCGGTGTCTCCAGCCGGGTCTGCCGGGGCCTGATCGGCGCCAGCAGCGTCGGCCTGGCTGGGGCGTTACTGTTCCTCCTGCCGTTCACCACGGGTCCGGTCCTGCCGATCCTCTGCACCGCGCTGGCGTTCTCCTGCGGCACAACGATCTTCACCATGGGCGCGGTCCTGGTCGCGGAGGTCACGCCCGCCGGACAGCGCGGCGCCGCGCTTGGGATCAACAACGCCGTTGCAACGCTGGCCGGCGTCTTCGCTCCGGTGACCATGGGCATGATCGTCGATGTCGGCGCCACAAGCGCAGAGGGCTTTCGGCACGGCTTCATGCTGGTCGGCGCCTGTGTGGTTGTCGCGGCCATCGTGGGTGGACTGCTGATCGACCCCGAGGCCGACACCCGCCGCCTATCCCGCGGGGAGACGAAGTTAGGCGCAGGGCCGGCGCCGGCGACGCCCCTGGGCAAAGCGACCTCGTTGTGACCGAGGTCAACTCCGACCCCGATAGGGACCTGCCGCAGGATCCGCAAGCTGACTTCGCCGGCGAAATCGCCGCCGCCCAGGCGCAACTCGACGGCTTCATGGCCGCGTTCAACGCCCGCGACACGCGCGCGCTTGAAGCGACCTTCAACTTTCCGCACGTGCGCTTCGCCAGCCAGACCGTCACCGTCATGCAGCCCGGCCACTACACGACCGCGATCTTCGGGCAGGGCGGGCTGAAAACCTGGTCGCGGTCGGAATGGCGCCGGCGCGACGTGATCCACGCCGGGCCGGACAAGGTCCACATCGATACGCGGGTGGCGCGCTACACCGCGGACGGAAGCCTGCTGGCGCTCTTCGAGTCCATCTACATCGTCACCCGACAAGACGGCCGCTGGGGCATCCAGGGACGCTCGAGTTTCGCGCCTTGAGGGGCATAGCCGCGTCCCCGTCCCGGACGCAGGACGGAGCCGCGCCTCCCACAACTCCGGCGTCGCACCACAGGTGCGCTAACTGATCGCGGTCCAACTCACGTCACCCTCGTCGAGGCGCGCCGCCGAGGTCAGGTAGAGGGACCTCGACACATAGACCTTCGTGCCGGCCGCGGCCTGGCGGCAAAGCTCCGCCTTAAGGCTTTGCGCCTTCCGGGTCACCGCCTCATGGGCGGGACCCACCGCCACCAGGTCGACGACGTGCAGGGCGAGTTGGATCTCTCCCGCCTCGGCGAGTTCCTGCGCCCGTTGCAAGGCGCGATCGGGATCGAGCGCCGAGCGGACAGCCTCGGCGACGCGCGCCGGCGGCGCCGGATGGAGTGTCGTGGGGTTGCGATCCCACCAACCATTCTCCTCCCTGTAGAGGTCGCGGACGATATATTCCGGCGCGCCGTAGGTTGGCTTCAACCAGGGCTTGTCGAAGATCTCGGCGGGATAGGTCATGTCCGCGAGGATTTCGCGTTCGTCCATGCCGGCGTTCATCCGCGCTACAACCTCATCGCGAAGCCAGCGCAGGGCCGCCGCCGAGGAGGTGAGCCATTCGCGCACGGTGTGTTGCCCCTCGACGACCGGCCCGAACTCCGTCAGCAGCCGCGCGGCGCCAAGGCTCGCAAGCCGTTCCAGCGACTCCGCCCAGCGGATCGTCAGGCGCTGGGTCCGAAGCGGTGTGCCGATGTTGGGGATGGTCGAGCCGGGCATCGCGGCGCCGGCCGCGAGCAGGCCGTCGTCGGGCAGCCACACCGCAAGCGCATCGTCCGTTTCCGACGGCGCATGAATGACCTGAACCGTGCGCCGCCCCTCGGTGACGGTCATGGTGTCGTCGAAGACCTCCGTGGGATCGTAGAGGGACAGGTCGCGCAGGGTGTCGGCGATCTTGCGCTTGCTCGGAAACTGCATGCTGGACAGGCGGGCCTGCAGCTCGGCGGTCTCGCGATAGCGGGCGTACCGCGGGGGAACGTTTCGGTGCGCGATGCGCCGCGCCAGTGGCTCGCCCCGGCTTCTGTTGTGTTCGTCCCAGAGGTCGACGGCGGCGTTGTAGCCGTTGTGCCCGTGGGAATAGACGATGGCGTGGACGGGGGCGTCCGTGCGCTCGCGAAGCATTTCCAGCATGCCCGGCGTGTGGCGCCGGCTGCTGGAGTCCAGGACGACCACGCCGGCGTCCGTGGTCATGGCGAGCGAATTGCCCTGGCCGGGCAGCACGAACAGGCCGTCACCCAGGTCCATGCCGGCGCACTCGCCCACCAACACCCGAAACTTCTTTTCCATCCACCTGCTCCCTTGGGCCAAGCGCCGCGCGACGTCAGGCTTGGCGACGCACCACACAGCGAAATCCGATATGCGACGTCGGGCTGTCGACCGCCTGGGCGTGCCGCGCCGCCGGGCGGTAGCGCCGGCAATAGTTGTCGGCGCACAGGTGGGATCCGCCCTTCAGCACCTTCCTCGGAATGCGGAGGTGCGGCGTCGCCGGGTCCAGACTTTCGAGGGCTGTCGCCAGGCGCGCCCTGGGCTGCCCGCAGCACGCCTTGGCCGGCTCGGCGGTCGCCGAACCGAACCAGTCGGCGGTCCATTCCCAGACGTTGCCGATCATGTCGGAGAGGCCGTAGCCGTTGGCTGGAAAGGCCCCCACCGGCGAGGTGCCGGCAAACCCATCGTCGAGCGTGTTCTCGTTGGGAAACTGGCCGTGCCAGTAGTTGGCCATCAGCTGGCCGCCAGGCGTCAGGTCATCGCCCCAGGCATAGGCCGCGCCATCGAGTCCGCCCCGCGCGGCGAACTCCCATTCCGCCTCTGTGGGAAGGTCCCGCCCCAGCCACCGCGCGTAGGCCAAGGCGTCGGCATAGGCGATCTGGACGACGGGATGGTCCGCCTGTGAGCCGATGTCGCTCTCCGGTCCCGCCGGATGGCGCCAATCCGCCCCGAAGACATATTTCCACCATTGACCCGGGTCCTTCAGGTCGACGGCGACGGACGGCGGCACGAACACCGCCGATCCGGCGCGCGCCATTTCCGGCGAAAGCCCCGGATAGTCCGCCGCGCTGGGGGCGATCTCGGCGAACGTGACGTAGCCGGTGCTGTCGACGAAGCGGGCGAACTCGCGGTTGGTGACGGGATGCTCGTCCATCCAGAAATCGCCCACGCGAGCGGTCCGCAGCGGCCGCTCTTCCGGGTAGAAGGCCTCTGACCCCATCAGGAATTCCCCGCCCCGGACGAGGCGCATTCCGGAAAACTTGCTGCGGCGCGTGGCGCCTTGCGGGCGCGGCTCAGCCAGACCTGACGACGACATTCCCCTCGCCCCTCCCCGCTCAAACCATGCCGCAAGGCCATTCCCGTCGCCCCATGGCGCTGGGCGATGGGACCGCGCCCGGCGGGAACGAACCCTCCCGGCGACGCACCGGTGCTGAGGACTCCCCCTCAACCTCGAGGGAAAAAGCCCGCCCCATGGCAAGGCCATGGGACGAGAGATTGCGGCCCCGGGGGAGGAGTCTGGGCCAACAAATCGGTTGAAGGGCGCAGCGTCCGCGGCCCGGGAAGCCAACGCGGCGCAGACCCGTCCAGCGCTCAGACATGTTCGACGGCGGGCGACGGCGCCTTGGGGGGCTCGTCCTGGAGGGACGACGGCGTGCGCCTTGCGATGACCAGGGCGTCAAGCGCCACCACGCCCTCCCCGGCCGGTCTCACCAGGACGGGGTTGATGTCGATGCTCTCGATCTGATCGCCGGCGGCCACCGCGACGTCCGAGAGCGCCGCCAGAGCCTGGGCCAGAGCCTCGACATCGGCCGCAGCGCTTCCCCTCCAGCCGGCGAGGATCGTGTGGCCCTTCAGTTCCGAAATCATCTGGCGCGCCTGCGCCACGTCGACCGGCGCCAGGCGCAGCACAACGTCGCGCATCGCCTCGGCGAAGACGCCGCCCAGGCCGACCAACACGACCGGTCCGAACACGGGGTCGCGTTGGACCCCGAGGATGCATTCGACGCCTCCGGAGAGTTGCGGCGCGACCATCACGCCCTGGACCTGCGCGTCCGGCCGCCGCGTCGCGACATTGCGCCGGAGCGTCGCATAGCCCTCCCGCACCGCCGCCGCGGAGGTCAGGCCCAGGATGACACCTCCGATTTCCGTCTTGTGCTGAATGTCCGGGGACACGATCTTCAGGACGACCGGATAGCCGAACGCATCGGCCGCTGCGGCGGCCTCATCCGGCGTCTTCGCCAGGCGGCATGACGCCATCGGCAGGCCTTGCGCTCGAAGCAGGTCGAACGCCTCGGGCTCGGTCATCGCCTGAGCCGGAATGACCACGACCCGGTCCGCCGCGTGCGAAGGCGCCGGGCTGGCGTGACGCTCGCCAATCCAGGTCAGTGCGGCCAAGGTTCGAACCGCCCGGTTGGGGTCTTCGAAGGCGATCACCCCCGCCGCATCCAGTTCCGCGCGCAGGTGAGGCGGGAACAGGCTCGACATGACGATGATCCGGTCGGGATATTTCGCGCGCATCCGCGCTGCCATGCCGACGAGCCCCGGCGCGCCGCGTGACAGGCCGGCTGCCGACAGGAAGACCACCAGGCTGTCGTAGCGGGCATCGCCCAGCATGAGCTCGTAGGCGAGCGGCATGAGCTCCGGATCGCTTCCGGACTGGCCGGTGATATCCACGGGATTGCGCGTGCCGGCGAAGGCGATCCGATCGCGGATCCGCGCCTGGGCCGCTTGCGGCATTTCGGGGACTTCAAGGCCGAGTTCGGCGGCCACGTCGGCCATCAGCACCCCGGCCCCGCCGGAGACGGTCAGCATGCCCAGGCGCGGGCCCCGCGGCAGGCCCGCGACGGTGATGGCGTAGGCGAGGTCAAACGCCTCTTCGATCGACTGCGCGCGGAAGGCGCCGAACTGCCGAAAGACGGCGTCATACACATGATCCGCGCCCGCCAGGGCGGCCGTGTGCGATGCCGCGGCGGCCGCGCCGACCTCCGTGCGGCCGACCTTCACGATGATGACGGGCTTGCGGGCGGCCTGCGCCTTCTTCAGCGCCCGCACCAGCTTGTCGCCGTCGCGACACCCCTCCATGTACATCACCACGACCTTGGTCACCGGGTCGCCGACCAGCCAGTCGAGGCATTCGCCGATGTCGACATCCGCCTCGTTGCCCGTCGTCACCCACCGGCAGACGCCAAGACCCCGCTCGCGCGCCATGGCGTAGCAGTAGGCGCCAAAGGCGCCGGACTGGCTGACGATGCTGATGTGCCCGTGGGGCGCGGCGCCATCGGAGATGATCGGACTGAAGGTGGCGTAGAGGCGGTCAGCGCCGCTCATCACCCCCAGGCAGTTCGGACCGATGATCCGCATTCCGCTCGCGTGTGAAAGCTGCGTGATCGATCTCTGGAGCGCCTCCCCCTGCGGCCCCACTTCCGCGAAGCCGGAGCTGAAGATGATCGACGCCTTCACCCCGGCGCGCGCGGCGTCCTCAAGGCTCGCCAGGACCTGCGCCGCCGGAACCGCCACGATGGCAAGGTCGACGGGCGCGCCGATCGCCGAGACCGTCGGAAAGGCCGGCAGACCCTGCACGTCGGCGTAGTTGGGGTTCACCGGGTAGATCGAGCCCTCGAACTCCGCGGTCTGGAGAAACGCGATCGGCCGGCCGCCGATTTTCGTCGCCGTCGCGGAGGCGCCGATAATGGCGACCGCCTTCGGCTGGAAGATCGGATCGAGGGAGGAACGGGGCTGCTCGGGCATCGGGGAAGCGGGCCTGCGACTGGATTTGACATGTCTTTCGGCGGCCCAGGGGGTGGTTGGCGGCAATAGTGTTGCCCCAGGGCGACCGGCGCCAACTATGCGGCGACGCCCCGGACCCGCGCAGAGGCAATAACGCGCTACACCCATGGCTCGGGTGAATGACCCACGGGGCTTCGCCGGGCGCCCTCGTCGTCCGCCCGCGGCATGACCGAAAGCTATGACCTCCCAACTCGGGTTGCTGTAGGCGCCGGGCGCCAGCGCGCGAGAATGGGCGGATCGTCGGCGGTTCTCGCCGATGAGCGCTCCGGCGACGCCCCGGCCACGCCCCTTTCTCCCTACGTGGCGGCAAGCCGCGCCCTAGCTCACATCGCCTCCGCGCGACGCCCGATCCGACCTTCACCTCACGCTCCCTGGAGTTTGCCGTCGTGACCCTCAATCCCACCCCGCTCGCCGCGCCCTCGCTCATGACGCCGCTGTCGCGCCGCCTCGGAATCCAGGCGCCGATCGCGGGCTTCTCGCATTCGATCGACGTCACGGTCGCGGTCACCCTGTCGGGCGGGCTCGGGGTGTTCGGCGCGACCCGGAACACGCCCGATGAAATCGCCGAGGCGCTCGCCGAAATCCGTCGCCGCGTGGGCGATCGCCCGTTCGGCGTCGATCTGGTGCTGCCGCGCGGCATGCCGGAGCTCGACGATCGCCAGACCATCGAGCGTGAGATCCCGGAGGAGCACCGGGCCTTCGTCCGCGAGATGGCCCAACGCCACCAGGTGCCCACGCCATCCGGTCCCGGGATGCGGTCCCGGTTCGTGCGGTCGGAAGAAGTGGCCGACCAGCAGATCGAAGCGGTCCTCAGCTCCGGCGTCGATCTCTTCGCGTGCGGCATTGGCGCGCCGCCCAAGGCGGTCGCCGCCGCCAAGGCCAGGGGCATGACGACCTGCGCTCTCGTGGGGTCGCCCCGGCACGCCGTCGAAGCGTTGCGCACGGGCGTCGACCTGATCGTGGCGCAGGGCAGTGAAGCCGGAGCCCACACCGGCCAGATCGGCACATTCACGCTGGTGCCTCAGATCGTCGACCTGTGTGGGGATGTCCCGGTGATGGCCGCGGGCGGCGTCGCAACCGGACAACACATCGTCGCCGCGCTGGCCCTGGGCGCGCAGGGCGTCTGGATGGGAACGGCCTGGCTGACCACCCAGGAATACAACGCCTCGCCCACCATTCTGCGCAAGCTGCTCGCGGCCAAGAGCGAGGACGCGGTGATCTGTCGGGGGGACAGCGGCAAGCCGCTGCGCCAGATCCGCTCCGCCTGGAGCGACGCTTGGAACGATCACGGCGCACCGCAGGCGCTCAAGATGCCCTACCAGGACATTCTCGTCGGCGATCTTCTGGGCGCCATCGACGAGTTCGATGTCCAGGCCCTGCAGCACTGCCCCGCGGGCCAGGGCATCGCCTATTTCAACGAGACCAGCACGGTGCGCCAGATCATGGCCGCCATGCTGCAGGACGCCGAAGCGGTCCGCGAAGCCTTGGCGGTGAGCCGACCCGATGTCTGATCGGACGTTTCATTTCGCCAAGGTCTGGCGGGCTCCGGTTCGGCGGATGGCTGGCCCAGCCTTCCCGGAGGCGCCGCAGATTCGCAGTCTCTCCGCGCCGGTTCCGACCGGTGAATAAGCACGCCCCGCCCCCGGGGCTGACCACGACCGGATCGCGAAGGGCTGCGGAGTCTGCGCCTCGCGGGCAGGAAGAGGCCCCGGCGACGCCATCGGCAAGGGCCCGGCAAGCCCGGTTTCGCATCCTGAGCCTGGACGGCGCCGGCGCCAGGGCGCCCTACATGCTCGGCGCCTTGGGGCACATCGAAACGCTGCTGCAAAAGCCGCTGTACGCCCACTTCGATCTGATTGTCGGCGCCGGCGTCGGCGCCGCCATCGGCAGCCTCCTGGCGCTCGGCGGGATGGTCGATGAGATCGAGACCGCCTATCGCGCGCACCTGGCGCCGGTCATGGCCGCTGGCAGCGCTGAGGCGCGGGCGAACCGATTGAGCGCGGCGACGCGCAAGGTCTTCGCCGGCCGGTCGTTTGCCGACATGAAAACCCCCATGGCGATCGTGGCGACACGGGTCGCCAGTGGCCAGCCGCACCTCTTCCTCAGCCATCGCCTCGGCGGTGAGGCGGGTGAGCAAACCCACGTACCAGGCGACGGCGTGGGCCTGGCCGACGCCGTCATCGCGTCATGTTCCGCCCATCCGGTGTTTCGATCCAAGTTCGTGAAGTCGGCGTCCGGCGAAATCCTCGAACTGATCGACGGCGGCTTTTGCGCAAACAATCCGAGCCTTCTGGCGATCGCCCAGGCCAAGGCGGCGGGCATCGGGCCGCAGAGCCGGATGCGGGTGGTGGCGATCGGTGGCGGCGCCTTTGGACAGCTGAAGCCCGCGCCGTTGAGCCGGGCCTGGATCGCCAAGCATTTCATGGCCGCCGAACTCGTCCAGCGGGCCTTCGAGATCAACACCCAGACCGTCGAACACCTGCTTCCGACACTGTTCCCCGATGTCCCCATCGTCCGCATCGGCCAACGTCACCGCGAGCGGACCATGGGCATGTTTGAACATCGTCCGGCCTTGATCCCCGGCCTGCGGTCGCGCGGCGAGGCTGCCTGCGTGGCGGGCTCAGACCTGCTTCGCGAAGCCCTGTTCGCCTAGCGTTGCCGATCGGATCCTCATAGCCCCACGCCATGGCTTTATGGTTGGCGCTCGCCTGGCTGGCGCCAACATGCGCTGGTTCGTCCAGGCCGACCTGACCTATTTGAGCTCGCAGTATCTCGACCCCAGCCTGGACCCGCGGTCCCTGCAGGCAGGCCATGCTCTCTACGATGGAGCCTGGGAATCTCGGCCCGGACGGAAAGTGGCGGCTCTCGCTGTGGGGCAAGAACCTCTCCGACCACGCTACTTCGTGACGGAGGCGGCACAGACCCAAGCGGCCAACGTCAGCGCCCGGGGGAACAGCCGCAGCCAATGGCTTTATCGGTTGGCTTGGGCGAACGCGCGCCTTGGCCCGGGTTGCCAACCCCCGTCCGCAAAGTTGTAGTGAAACTTCGGGGCCGGAGACCGATATGCGACGGACGATTCACCTGACGTTGAACGGCAAACCGGCCAGCATCGAAGCCGACGAGACGGCGATCCTGCTGGACGTGCTGCGAGGCGACCTTGGCCTCTTCGGGGCCCGTTTCGGCTGCGGGATTGGCCAGTGCGGCGCCTGCGCGGTGCTGGTGGACGGCAAGCCCCTGGCCGCCTGCAGCCTTGAGATGAGCGCTGTCGAAGGCAAATCCATTCTGACCGTCGAGGGGCTCGGAACGGCTGTCCACCCCCATCCCCTGCAGGCCGCCTTTATCGAGCTCCAGGCCGGCCAATGCGGCTACTGCCTCACTGGCATTCTCGTCAGCGCCAAGGCCCTGATCGATTCGAACCCTGACCCGACGCGGGCCGAAATCGGCCAGGCGCTCGCTTGGCACCTCTGCCGCTGCGGCGTGCACAATCGGGTGATGGACGCCGTGGCGCTGGCCGCGCGCCGCCTTCGCGAAGAGGTGGCGGCGTGAGCCTGCCGACCATGCTGGCCGCCAACCCGCGACTTGATCGCTGGGTGGGTTTCGAGGCCGACGGCTGCGCGCGCGTCGCCTTCGGGCGCATGGAATACGGCCAGGGCGTCGGCACCTCGCTGGCGCAGATGGCGGCCGATGAGCTCGACGTGCCGTTCGGCAGGCTGCGGGTGGTGGCCGCCGCCACGGGCGACATTCCCGACGAAGGCCTGACGGTGGGGTCCATGTCGACGGAGTTCTCCGGAGCGGCGATCCGCGCCGCCTGTGCGGAGGTCCGCGCGCTGTTCATGGCGGCGGCGGCGGGGAGGTTGGGCTGCGCGCCGGCCGATCTCGGCGTACGCGACGGCGCCTTCCTCAAGGACGGCGAGCCCACGGGCCTCGACTACTGGGCGCTGGCCGGGGAGGTGGACCTGGCGCGCGACGCCACTGGCGAGGCGACGCTCAAGAGCGTCGACGAGCTGCGGCAGGTGGGGCAGAGCGAACCCCGGCTCGACCTGCCGGCGAAGCTGTTCGGGGCCGCCTTCCTGCACGACATCGTCCTGCCGGGGATGCGCCACGCCCGGGTGCTGCGACAGCCTGGCCCCGACGCCAAGCTTCTGAGCCTCGACGAGGCTGCGGTGCGCCGCGCCGCGCCGGACGTCGACATCGTCATCGACCACGCCTTCGTGGCGGTGATCTGCGCGCGGGAGGCCGACGCCGTCCGCGCCCACGCCGCGGCCGAAGCCGGCGCCCGCTGGGAGGGTGCGCGCGAGATGGAGCCCAGGTTGGCCGAGCCGGCGTCGTTGAAGACCCTGCCGCTGGAGACCTTCAAGGCCGGGGCAGCGGAATCGGAAGCGTCCAATCGCCGCCGCATCACCGCCACCTACAGCAAGCCCTACCTGGCCCACGCCTCGATGGGCCCCTCGGCCGGCATCGCCCAGTATGAAGGCGGCAAGCTGACTCTCTGGACCCACAACCAGGGAATCTATCCCATGCGGGCGATGGCGGCTCGGATCACCGGGATTGAGCCCTCCGCGATCGAGGTGATCCATGCCCAGGGGCCGGGCTGTTACGGCCACAACGGCGCCGATGACCCGCCGATCGACGCGGCGTTGATCGCCCTGCGCCGCCCCGGCGCGCCGATCCGCGTCCAATGGCGGCGTGAGGACGAGTTCGGATGGGCGCCCGTGGGCACCGCGATGCAGATGGATCTGACCGCCGAACTCGATCCGTCGGGCCGGATCGTCGACTACACGGCCGAGATTTGGAACACCGCCCACACCGGCGGACGCGGCGGCGCGGTGGCCGAGTCCGCGCTCGCCGGCTACAGCCCGCCGCCGCCCCCGCCACAGCGGCTGATGCCCAACGGCTCGCGCTTCTCCGGCGGCTTGCTCAACGCCCTCCCCACCTACGACATCGCCGCGACCCGCACCGTTGAGCACGTCGTCTATCCGCCGCCTGTAAGGACCTCGTCGCTGCGCACCCTGGGCGGAGCGGGCAACATCTTCGCCGCGGAGAGCTTCATCGACGAACTGGCCGAGGCTTCCGGACAGGACCCTTTGGCCTACCGGCTGGCGATGATCAGCGAGCCGCGTGCCCGCGCGGTGCTGGCGAAGGTCGCTCAGATGTGCGGATGGGCTGAGCGCGGGGATGCGGGGACCGGCCATGGTCTGGGCCTCAGCTTCGACCGCCATCGTGGGCAATCCGGGTTCATCGCTTGCGCGGCCGAGGTCGATGTCGACAGGGAGGTGCGGCTGGTCCGGCTATGGTGCGCCGCTGACGCCGGGCTGATCGTCAATCCTGATGGCGCCAGGAACCAGCTTGAGGGCGGCATGATCATGGCCGCCAGTTGGACGCTGAAGGAGCAGGTGACGTTCGGCGGGCCGGGGATCGCCTCGACGACCTGGGACGACTATCCGATCCTGCGGTTCGACGAGGTTCCGCCAATCGAGATCGAGCTGCTCAACACCCGAGCCCCGCGGCCCTACGGTGTCGGCGAGCTCAGTCAGGGTTCGACAATGGCCGCCATCGGAAACGCGGTCGCGCACGCCCTGGGCGCCCGCATTCGCGACCTGCCCCTGACCCGAGACCGGATCGCGGCGGCTTTGCTAGCCTAGGGTCAGATCCATGCCGACCCTATCCGGGGCGAACCCCAACGGTTCGCGTGGCCGCTTCGCGCCTTTTGCGGATCTTAGGAGCAGTGCCGCAATCCGATCTCCCTCGCTCCCGCGTCGCTGGATGACCTTTCGCAGATCAACCGCCCTTGAGCTCGACGGCGATAACGCGCAGCTCGCGATCTCCGACGTTCTCGACGTAGTGCGGCGGTAGCGGCTCCGACCAAAGCATGGAACCTGCGGCAGGCTGCGAAGGCAAATTGCGCGCATCGACGAGCATGTTGCCGGCAAGGTCGTAGCGAACAAAAGGACTCCAGCTGAGGATGTAGAGTGTGCTGGGCCATTCGTGCGCATGAACGTCCGTGCGGTCGCCGGGAGCGATCCAGGTGTCAAGGACCCGGACGCGATCGTTCTCCAGCATGACCGAGTGATTGGCCTTCGAGGCGGTCATCGCGTCGAGCGGGTGGGACGCGGTGCGATCTTCCGAGGGTGAAGCGGTCACGATTTGTCCCACCATGGCTTGAGGGAAGCCGACTGTCGCTCGGCTGCCTTCCACTTTCCACCCCTGGGAATCCGGGCAGCTACGGTCAGCGTTGCGCCAGATGCGGACGTTGGGATCGGCGCGCGAAGCGGACGTTCACCCCGCGCTAGCTAAAGGTCTGGCCACACGCACGGCCGAACCACCGCGCGAGCGCGTTTTCCGGCGAAGGCTCGTCGGCGGCGGACCAGGCGATATAGCCGTCGGGTCGGATCAGGACCGCGCCCAGATCCTCCTCGCTCTTGGCCGTGACTTGGTCCACCCGATCGGCCCAGCCGCCAGTCGACCTCGGCTTGCCGTCGAGAGACAGCAACAGACCCCTGCCGGCGCGCATCAACCGACTCACGCGGGTGGGGCCGTCCGAGGTCGTCAGGTCCAGGTCGATCATGCGCGCACCGAGGCCGGGATATTGAACGTCCAGGCCGGACACCATCCCCGAGATGACCCGGTTGGCCTCGGGCAGCCGCAGCAAGTCCGTGAACAGGTCACGGACCGCGGCGATGTTCTCGTCCTGGCCCGGATTATTGAGGACAGCCTGGGCGCGGGTATTGTGCAGCACCCGCGCGGCGACCGGGCGGCGCTCCGTGTGATAGCTGTCGAGCAGCCCGTCCGGCGCCCATCCGCGCACCGCCGCCGCGAGCTTCCAGCCCAGATTGACGGCGTCCTGAATCCCAAGATTCACCCCCTGGCCGCCGATCGGCAAATGGATGTGCGCCGCGTCGCCTGCGAAGAACACCCGTCCCTCGCGGTAGCGTTCGACCAACCGCGTGGCGTCGCTGAACCGGGAGGCCCCACGCAGTTCGCCCAACTCCGTCTGGGGTCCGTACACCGCGTATAGCGCTTCACGGACCTCCTCGGCGGCCACCGGCGTCTCCCGGCCCGGGCCTTCGCCGGAGAGCTTGCCAAACATCAACCGGAAGAGATCGCCCTCGATGGGCGCCAGGACGCCGAAGAACCCGCCTGCGGCCTTGATATGCCGGCTGAAATGCTCCCGCGTGCCGAGCACTGCGGCCGACCGGGAGGCCAGGGTGATATCCGCGACCACGGCGGACATCCTGCCCGCGCTCCCGGGGAAAGCGACGCCCAGCAGCTTGCGGACTGTGCTGTGGCCGCCGTCGCACGCCACGAGATAGCGGCCGCGAACTTCCCCGGCGGTGACGCCGTCGCCGTCCTGTTCGACCGCCGAGACCTCGTGTCCGCGAAACACCGTGACGCCTTGGCCGACGAGGCGTTCTTCGAGGAACCCCTCCAGCCGGGCCTGGGGTATGGCGACGGGGTACGGGTGGCGCGTGCGCCAGGGCCGGCAGTCCAGCTCGACCGGCAGCCCGGCGAAATGTCCGCCGACCTCCCCGCGGGCAAGCGCGCGATCGAGCAGCGGATCGAGCAGCCCGCGCAGGTCGAGCACCTCGGCGGTGCGCGGCTGCAACGCCCCCGCCCGCGACTGAGGACTGCGCGCGCGCTCCTTTTCCAGCACCACGACCGGTATCCCGGCCAGGGTAAGCTCATGGGCCAGCATCAGGCCTGTCGGGCCGGCTCCGACCACGATCACCTCGGTCCTCATGATCCGTTCTCCCAGGTAGACGAAGTGCATTAGTATACTAAGTCTACCATCTAGGCATAGGCGCTGAGTGACGATGCAATATGGTGGAGGCATGACCGACGGGATGGGGTTGCGGGAACGGAAGAAGGCGCGCCTTCGCGAGACGATCGCGGCGACGGCGATCCGCTTGTTTCTCAAGTCCGGCTTCGACCGGGTGTCGATCACCGACATCGCGCGCGAGGCCGAGGTCTCCCGACGCACCTTGTTCGCGTACTTTCCGACGAAGGAGGATCTCCTCCTGCAACGGTTCGCCGACCATGAGGACGAAGCCGCCAGGACGGTCCGCGCCCGGCGGACCGATCAGCCGCCGCTGGACGCCCTGCGGCAGGCGTTGCTGGACGCCTTGCGGCGGCGTGATCCGAGCACCGCCTTGAACGACGATCCGGAGATCATGGCCTTCCTGCGCCTGATCACCGGCACCGAGAGCCTGGCGGCGAGGATGATGCGCTACACCTCGCGCGGCGCGGAGACGCTGGCCGAAGCCTTGCGCGATGCCGGTTTCGATCCGCTCACCGCGCGCCTCACCGCGGCGCAGGTGATCGTGGCGCAGCGCGAGCTTGTCTTGATGAACCACGAACGCCTTGCCGACGGCGAGTCCGCCGACGAGCGCTATCCGGAAGCCGTCCGGGCGACCAATCGTGCGTTTGATCTCCTTCGCGACGGGCTTGAATCCACAAGCCGGCGTGACCGCTAGCCGGTCCCTCGCGTCGGCAGGCCGCAATCCAGGATCTTCGCATCGAGCGTCGTGCCGATCAGCAGGCGGCGGCCCATGACGGCGCCGACGCTGGCGGCGCCGATCTCGTCGCCGGGATTCGCGTAGACGAGGGAGGCTGACTTCGGCAGCCCGCTCGCCATCGTCACCTTGAAGATCTGCGATGGCGAGGGCTTTGCGGTCGGGGCGCGGAAATAGGCCATGAACGCGCCGACGTCGGGATGGCCCGCGATCCAGAGCGCGCCGTCGGGGGCCACGTCGATATTGTCCGGCGACGACGGCAGCGCCAGCCGGCTTTCCGCGGTCAGGGCGCCCGTCGTGGCGTCTCGACGATAGGCCTGCACGGCGCGGCCGGTGGTCTCGGCGACGTAGATGTGCGCGCCATCGGCCGAAACGGCGACGCCGTTCGGCGTCTTCAGGCCGCTGGCGACCGCCTGAAGCCCAGCCCCATCGAAGTAGAGCAGCTTTCCGGTGCGGTCGTCGGAGACATAGAACCGGTCCTGGTCGACGGCGGCGAGGTCGTTGGGGCTGACCATCGGCGGCCCATCCACCCTGCGCCGTTCGCTGAGGCTCACCCTGCCGCCGGTCGCCCTGACGTCGAACAGGATGACCGCCGAGGCGCCGCCGTGGCCATGGTTGACCGCCATCAGCGTCAGCCGGCCGCCCTTGCCGCGGAACAGGCTGATCCCGTGGGGGTGGAAATCCGCAGGCTGGCCGTCCAGCTTGGTCAGGGTGTCTGAATCCGCGCCGAGCCGCAGGAGATAGAGGCCATCCTGCGCCGCCGACTGGGCGCGCATCGCATAACGGTCGGTGGCGGAGACGAACACCAGGCCGTCGGCGGGGTCGGTGGCGATGTCTTCCGCGCCCCGTAGGCCTGCGACGATGCGGCAGTCTGCGGCCGGTGCGGTCGCCGCGACGTCGGCGGCGCTCGCGCCCTGCGTCTGGACGCCCAGGGCAACCAGCGCCCCGGCCACAAGAGCGCCGGCCGACCAAAGCCAGCGTGGCCCTCGCGCCCGGCCTGCAGCGCCTTCGATCGGATTTGCGGTCATCGCGTCCTCCCCGATTTGATCCAGCCGCGAACGCCCCTTGGCTCGACATCTTGCACGTCGACAATAGTAATTCAGATACCTATGTACAGTCCAAATTCACATGATTTTGAAATGATACATTTCGTTACAATTATCCATCAACCATTCACAAGTAATATTCTCGCCACGCATAACTTAAATTCCAATTCGTCCTATACAGTCGCGCCCTCCGCGGTGCGCCAGAACCCGGAACCACAGTCATGCGATTTGTCGTCCTTCTTCCGCTGCTCGCACTCTGCACATCTGGCTGCGCGGCCACCGCCACACGCGCCATCATGGGATCCCGCCCGCACGATCTGGGGCAGGTCTTCCGCAACGCCGACGCGGATCACGACGGGGTGGTGACCCGCGCCGAGTTCGCCGACGCCGGGGCCCGCCTGTTCGCGCGGCTCGACCGGGACGGCGACGGCTATCTGACCAGCGCCGACCGCTCCGGGCGCATGGGCCGGCGGCGCAACGCAAGCGGATCGGGCGCCGCAGAGGGGCTGACCGCGGCCATGGACGCCGATGGCGACGGCCGGATCAGCCGGGACGAATTCGATCGGGGCTTCGGACGCCTGTTCGACCGCGCCGACGCCAACCACGATGGCGTCGTCGACGCCCAGGAAATGGCGGCGCTGCGGCCGGCGTCGCGCTAGCCGTGATCCCCGACGGCGGCACGACGCTCGATGTTTCGACGGCCGGCGCAGAGACGGCGCCCGCACAGAGATCGCAGCCTTCCAGCCGGCGGCGACTTCCGACAGGCCTGATCGGGGTCTTTGCGCTGGCGCCGCTGATATCCGGAACGATTGGCAGGTTCGTGCACACCCGGCACTGGTTTGCGGACTACGAGGCGGTCGCCTGCGCTTCGCAGCATGCCTTGCACGGAGAGGCGTTCTATTCGCTGCACCTCGCCTGCCCGATGATGCGGGCTGCGGTCTACGTCTACCCGCCCATCGTCGCCCAAGTCGGCGCTTACCTGCTTGGCGTCTTCGGCGGCAGCGGCGCGGCGGCACTCTACGGCGCGTGCTTCTGGGGCGCGGTGAGTTTCCTGCTCTGGGCCGCCATCCGCGGCCATGGCGGCGGATCCGCCCGCGCCCGCGCGCCCTTCCTGGCGCTGATCTCCGGAAGCGCGGTCTTCTGGGGGAACATCGCCGTGATCGCGCATGGCGCGATCGCTGCAGCGGCCCTGGTGCTCGAAGCGCAGCCGTGGGCGCTCATCGTCGCGATCGCGGTCGCGGCGACGATCAAGCCGGTGTTCCTGACCTATCTCGCCATTCCACTCCTGGCGCCTGGACGCTTCTGGCGGCGGGTCTTCCGTTGCGGAGTCGGGGTGGTGCTGGGCCTGCTCCCGACGGTCTTGTTCATGGTCTTCGGAGGCGCATCGTTCTTCGAGTGGCAGGCGCTGCTGCATCACTTCGTGCTCGATACGACGCCTGGCGTCGGCTTCTTGGGCTGGCTGTCGTTTGCCAACCTGAACGACCTCGGCCTGGGGATGGCGTGGGCGGCCTTCGCAGCCCTCCTCGTCGGCGCGAGCCTGATTATCGCCGAAAAGGGCGACGTCTCGCGGCGCGGCCGGATCTGGCTAGGACTGACGGTGGCGACCCTGCTCAATCCGCGGCTGATGAGCGAGGACCTCTTCCTGCTGGGTCCGGGACTGGTCGTCGCCGCCGAAGCCCTCGGCGCGGCCGCAGGCCCCATCACCACCCGCGGGCTCAATGGGTTCTATGGCGCCGTCTGCTGCCTGACGGCCCTGTTGACCCTGGCCGGTGGCCGCCTCGGACAGCAGCTGGCGATCGCGGCCTTCGTCATCGCCCTCCTGGTCATTGGCGGAGTCCTGTCGGTCCGCGCCTGGCGGCCTCGGCGTGGCGGCGACACGGGCTGTCACACTTCGCCACAAATCCTCACCGAGGGCTCACAAGGCCGAGACACCGGGACCTGACGGTCACGCTCCCATCCTGAGGAGCGCTACATGCCGACCGACCACCCCTTGAACTCACCGTCGTCCATCCCGACCGCAACCGGCGGCCTCGTCACTCGACGGCGCCTGATTGCGGGCGGCGCGCTTGCCGCCCTGGTGCTGGGCTTCGCGAGCGCGGCCTGGGCCGGCGAGCCCGACGCGCCGCTGACCTCGATCTATGTGTTCGGCGACAGCATGTCCGACAGCGGGACCTACGCCGACAAGGCGCCGCCGGGAGCCGGCAAGTTCACCACCAATCCCGATCCGGTCTGGGTCGAGATCATCGCTTCGCAACTCGGCCTGCCGGCCCTCACCTCGCACGCGGCGGGCGGGACCAACTACGCGGAGGGCGGCGCCCGGGTGGCGTCGCAGCTGCCGACGCCAGGCGGCCTGCCGCCGCAGTTCAGCCGCACGCCGGTGGTCAGCCAGGTCGACAACTTCTTCGCCGCCGGCGGCACGCTGAACAGCCACAGCCTGGTGGTGATCCAGGGCGGCGGCAACGACGTCTTCGATACCCTGTTCAACGGGCCGACCTACACGCCGACCGACATCCAGAACCTGACCACGGCGGCCAACGCCCTGGCGACGCAGGTGAAACGCGTGAAGGACGCCGGCGCGGGCGTGGTGGTGACCGAAAGCGTTCCGAAGTTCGACATCTACAACCAGCTCTACAAGGTCGCGCTGGCGGCGGCGAAGCCGAACGTGCTGTTCTTCGACACCTTCAAGCTGGTCAACCAGGTGGAGGCGAATCCGGCCCGCTGGGGGATCGTCAACACGACGGACCAGGCCTGCAAGGTCGGGCCGATCAGTTCCTACCTCTGCACGCCGGCGCTCTATGTGACGCCGGACGCCGACAAGACCTACCTGTTCGCCGACAGCATCCATTTCACCGGAGCCGGCCAGCGGATCGAGGCGGACGCCATCGGCGCGTCCCTGATCGCGCCCAATCTCATCGGCCAGCTGTCCTACGCCGCGCAGTCGGCCGGCGAGGCGCAGAGCCAGGTGCTGTCCGAACAGATGAACGCCATCCGCGTGCCGGAGAGCGGGACCTGGAAGGTTTTCGGATCGGCCTCCCTGGACGACATGCGGATCGGGTCGGCGCCGCAGAGCCCCGGCGTGAACAGCGACATCGCCGCGGCGACCGTCGGCGCCGCCTACGCCCTGTCGCCGACCACCCTGGTCGGCGGCGCGCTCTCCTGGTCAACGCTGGACGGCGATTTCAGCGGCGGCGGCGGCTTCAAGGCCCAGACCGTGGGCCTGGGAGTCTTCGGCCGCCGGCAGTGGGGCACCCTGAACGGCTGGGTCGAGGCCGACTACGGCCACACCGACTTCAACAACATCGACCGCCGGATCCAGGACGACCTGGCGGTCTTCAATGAGGTCGGATCCACCGACGGCGAACGCTTCGCGCTCTCCACCGGCGTCAGCGACGACCTGGTGAAAGGCCCGTTGATGTTCACGCCCAAGGCCAGCCTGCGCTACGACCATGGGCGCATCGCCGGCTACGCCGAAGGCGGCGACGACGCCGTCCAGGCCTACTTCGGATCGCAGAAGCTGGAGACGCTGGTCGCCTCGATCGGCCTGCGGGTCTCGCTCGCCGATCAGAGCGCCCGGTTCCGGCCCTATGCGGAGATCGGCTACGCCGACGACCTGCTGAACCAGGATCGCCAGCTGCTGTCGGTATTCAATGGCGCGCCGGTCCCCTGGACCACGGCGATTTACAAGGCCGACCCCGCCTACATCACCTATGGCGCGGGCGTTTCGACACGACTGACTCGGCGCGTGGATCTGCAGATCGGCGTGTCGGGTACGGCGGACCGAGGCGACCTTAGTGACACCATGGGCTTCGTTGGCCTGCGCTCGGCCTTCTAGTCAAGCGGCGGCGGCCGGCAGGTGCAGCGTCACCTGCAGGCCGCCTTCCGGTCGGTTGGCGAGCGCGAACCGGCCGCCCTGGCTTTCGGCGAGCGCCTTGACGATGGCTAGGCCCAATCCGGCGCCGCCGGTCCGCCGTCCCCTCGAGGATTCCAGGCGCTCGAAGGGCTCCGTCAGGCGCGACAGCGCCTCGGCCGGGACGCCGGGGCCGTCGTCCTCGACGGTCACCACGACCTCACCGCCTGACGAGACCGCGGCCAACCGCGCGCCGCCGGCATAGCGCACCGCATTGTCCACCAGATTGTCCAGCATGCGCCGCAGGGCGAGCGGCGGGCAGCAGGCCATCACCGGCCCCGCGTCGCCGATCGCCGCCACGCACTGCCCCATGTCCTGGCGGGTGCGCGCCAGGGCGGCGATCTCTACCGAAACATCGATGGCGACGGGCGCCCGGCCGGGCCGGGTCGTCGCCTCGCGCGCGAAGGTCAGCGTGTCCTCCAGCAGCAGGGCCATCTCGTCCAGATCGGCGACGGCCCGAACGTGCTGGTCTTCGTCGGCGATGAAGTCGGCGCGCAGGCGCAGGCGGGTCAGGTAGGTGCGAAGATCGTGCGCGATCGCCGCCAGCACCCGGGTGCGCTCATCCATCAGCGCGCGGATCGTGCCCTTCATCTCGTTGAAGGCGGCCGAGAGGTCCTTGACCTCGCGGGCCCCGCGCACCGGCAGATCCGGCGTGTCGAGGTCGCGGGCGAAGCGCCGCGCGGCGCGAGCCAGCCGCGAGACCGGGCGGGCGGTATCCTGCAAGGCCGTGAACAGCACGACCATCAGCACCAGCAGGCCGCCGGCCCCGATGATGGCGGCCCGCGCCACGAAGCGGCGTATCGCGCTCGGCATGCTGCGCTCGATGACCAGCACCTGGCCGGTGCGCAGCTGCAACGCCAGGCGCACAGGATGGGCGGCCTCGACCTTGTCGCCGAAGCCTGAGCCGACCTCGGCGCCGGCCTGCGTCTGAACCCGAAAGGCCCGTCCGCCGAGGGCCTGGCCATAGCGCGCGAACAGCCGCTCCAGCCGCCGCGCCTCCCGCGCCCTGCCGCCGGGCGGCTCGGACGGAAAGTCGGGCGCCAGGCGGACGCGCACCGTGTCGCTGTTGAGCGCCCGAACGATCGCCGGCTGCAAGTCGGGCGGCGCGCGCTCGAGGGCCTCGGCCATGGCGGCGGCGTCCTGCGGCGCGGCGAGGAAGAACACCGGTCGTCCCGGGCCGCCCGGCCAGAATACCACCAGCAGAAGCACGCACTGCAGAGCGATCGCGCCCGCCAGGAAGATGACGCCGATCCGGACGCCAAGACTGTCGAGCCGCAGCCGCGTCAGCACAGTTCGACCAGCGGTGTGAACAGATACCCGCCGCCGCGCACCGTGCGGATCAGCTCGGCGCTGTCATCGCCAAGCTTGCGCCGCAGACGGCTGAGCTGCACGTCGATCGTGCGGTCGAAGGGGCTCGAGGATCGCCCTCGCGTCCAGTCGAGCAGCTGGTCGCGGTTCAACACGCGGCGCGGATGGCTGATGAAGGCCATCAGCAGATCGAACTCGCCGCCCGTCAGGTCGACGGAAAGCCCGCCGGGATCGTCCAGGCGCCGCGACCCGGCGTCGAGAGTCCAGCCCGCGAACCTGTAGACCTCGGACGGCGCCGCCTTGGCGGTCCGGTGCGCGTCGCGCGTGCGCCGCAGGATGGCCCGGGCCCGCGCCACGAGTTCGCGCGGATTGAACGGCTTGCCCAGATAGTCGTCCGCGCCCAGTTCCAGGCCCACCACCCGGTCGATGTCGTCATCCTTGGCGGTGACCATCAGCACCGGGGTCTCCACCGGCCCGCCGCGCAGGCGCCGGCAGATCGAAAGGCCGTCCTCGCCCGGCATCATCACGTCCAGGACGATCAGGTCCACGCGCTGGCGCGCCATCAGGCGGTCCAGGTCCTCGCCGCCGGCGCAGGCCGCGGTCTCATAGCCTTCGCGCGCAAACAGACCAGCGATGAGGGTTCGGATTTCGGGGTCGTCCTCGACGACGGCGACCAGGGTGGACTGCGGCACTGTACTGATCCGGAAACTGCGGATGGCCGCCTATCTGACTCTCCCGTCCGCGGCGAGGAAGCCGAAAAGGTGAGCTGTTACATTTCGTTACGGTTCGACTCTGCACGCACACCGGGCCCTTACGACGCGGGATCAGGGTGCAACTCTCGTTGACACGAACCCGAGCAGACCCATGACCAAGCCCCTCCTTCCCACCCTCACCGTGGCGGCCATGACCGCCCTCATCGGCCTGGCCCAGGCGGCGCCGAGCCAGGCTGGAGTCCGCAACCACTGGCGCTCTGTCCAGGGCCCGCGCGGACGCGGCTACGCCACCGGCCGCACGGTGACCCGCACCCCCGGCGACACCACCGCGACGCGCACCGTCCAGACCAACAGCGGCCACGGCTACACCCAGACCCGCAACACCACCCATTCGCCCGGCCAGGCCTCCAACCAGGTGACGCGCACCTACGATGACGGCGCCACCGCCTCGCGCTCCGGTTCGGTGTCGCATGAGCCGGGATCGGTCAGTTGGGACCGCAGCCACACGGGCGCGGCGGGCAACATCCAGTCGGGCTGGGGCACGGTCTACCGGACCGATGACGGCTACACCCGCTCGCGCGGCGTCTCGACCTCCAATGGCCGGTCGCTGACCGCCACCAAGGACGTCTCGGTGAGCGACAGCGCCATCACCGTCGCCAAGACCGTCACCACCGGTTCGGGATCCTCGGTGACCCAGACCAACGTCATTGGACGCAGGTAGGAGAGCCCAGCGTTCCAATCCGGCGCGGTCCGCCCCTCCCCCCGATGGACCGCGCCGGTCTTTTTCAACCCGCCAGGCACGATCATGAAATCGCACCGCTCCCGCGGCCTTGAAGCCACCGGCCCGACGTCTTGGGTCGCGGCGGCGATCTGCGCCCTGCTCCTCGCCGCGAACGGCCCTGCGGCCGCCGCGACCCCGCCCGCGGGCCTCGCCGAGGCCTTGCGGCAGGTGACGGAAAAGGACGGCGCCGCCGGCGTCACCGCGATCGTCATGAAGGACGGCCGTCAGCTCTATCGCCTGGACGTCGGATCGATCGCGCCCGGCGCGCGCCTGCGGATCGAGTCGGCCAGCAAATGGATGACCGCCGCTCTGACCATGACCGTCGTCGACGAAGGGAAGCTCTCGCTGGACGACCCGATCGGGCGGCGGCTTCCTGAATTCAAAGGCGCCGCGGGCCAGATCACCCTGCGCCAGTTGCTGTCCTTCACGGCCGGTCAGGGCGACCTGATGGGCCTGGCGGATGTCCGCCAGCCGACCGACATCACGCTCGCCCAATCGGCGGCCTTGATCGCCGAGCGGCCGCTCGCGGACCCGCCGGGGACCGTGTTCCGATATGGCGGCCCCTCGCTGCAGGTGGTCGGCGCCCTCGTCGAGCAGGCGACCGGAAAGCCCTGGGCCGAGCTGTTCGACGAGCGGATCGCGCGCCCGCTGGGCATGACCCAGACGACCTGGGGCCCGGCGATCAGGCGGCCCGCACCCGGTCCGATCCGCAATCCCAACCTGCAGGGTGGCGTCACCACGACGGCGGACGACTATGCGGCGTTCCTGACGATGCTGGCGCAGGGCGGCGTCTATGAAGGCCATCGCGTCCTCTCCGCCCGATCGGTCGCGACCATGGAAACCGCCCAGACCATCGGCAAACCCTTGGGCTATGTCCCGCCGGGGGCGGCGGGCAAGAGCCTGCAATACGCCCTCGGCAACTGGTGCGAGACCGTGACGCCTGATGGCCACTGCGGCCTCGCCTCCAGCCCCGGCATGCTGGGGACCTACCCCTGGATCGACCGGACCACGGGTCTCTACGGCCTGTTCTTCACCAACCGTCGCCTGCCCCTGGTGGCCTCCGACCTGCGCGCCGCGCGCCAGATCATCCTGCGGGCCGACGCCGCCGGGGTCTCCGGCCCGCCGAGACCCTGATCGCGCCGAGGCGGAAAGCGGCGGACCGCACAGCGACTACCCCCGAAAGGGCTTGTAATCACAGGAGTTTCAGATGACCCAGACCGCCGCCTTTTCCGATCTGAAGAACTGGTTCGGCGCCGCCGCGGGGCGAGGCCGTCTGCTCGATGCGGTCCTCGTTGCGGCCCTGCTTGCGGCGCCCGCGGCGGCGGCGGCGCAAGCGCTGGTCATGCGACCACCGATCGTAGCGGTCGCGCCGCCCGCCCCGCCCCGCGTCGTCGCGCCGCCGGTTCGCGCCGGGTGGATCTGGGCGCCGGGCTACTGGCGTTGGACCGGGGTTGCCTACATATGGACGCGAGGCGGCTGGCTGCCGGCCCGGCCCGGATACCGCTACGAGCCGGCCCGTTGGGAACGCGCCGGTCGCGGATGGGTCTTCGTGGCCGGTCGCTGGATGCGGCCGCTCTGAGCCCGTGGCGCCCGAGGCCTCAACGCAGAAGCGCCTGGCAGGCGGTCGCCGTCGCGGTGTCCGCCGGGAACGAGCACTCGATCCGCAGGCCTTCCAGCGCCTGATCGAGCGGCTGCGCGAAGGTGGTGATGGTCGTGTAGAACCACAGGTCGACGCTGTCGGTCCGATAGCCCACGCTCAGCAGCGGCGCGTCCGCTTCGGCGAATTCCGGCTCCCCCCACGCGGCCGGCGCGCCGGGACAGGCGATCACGTCCGACAGCAGGCGGCGCATTTCGGCATTGCCGGGATCGCCCGCCATCTGTCGGCGCAGCTGGCGCAGCAGGTCGCCGACGGCGTCCTCCCAGTCGATGATCCGCGGCCGGAACTCGCGGGGGTCGATCATCAGGCGCAGCATGTTCATCTCGGACGACGGCTCGGGCGTCATCAGGCGGCGAAAACGCTTGGCCGCCAGGTTCGAGGCCCGGACGTTCCAGCACGCGTCGAGCACGATCGCCGGATAGGGCTCATGGTGCAGCAGGATCAGATCGGTGGCCGACTGCGGGTCCTCGGTCTGCAGCACCTGCGTTCGGCGAGGCCCAGTCATCGGGGCGTAGCCCGCCGCCAGCAACAGATCGTTGCGGTCCGCGGCCGACGCCGCCATCACCTCGGCGAGCGGGCAGATCATCTCGCGGCTCGGCTGGGAGCGACCGGTTTCCACGTAGCTCAGGTGGCGGGCGGAGATTTCGGCCTGCAGCGCCAGGTCGAGCTGGCTCAGCCCGCGCGCCTCGCGCCAACGCTTCAACATCGAACCCAGAGGGGTGGGCGTCGACCGCCCGGTACGCCGTGATGACTGCAACTGCGTCATGCCGCCAGCTTACGGCGCCGAAAGCGGTCCGTCATGACCTCGCGGGTTATTGCGCCGCCACCCCGCTCGGCTGTTTCTCCGCGCCACGAGGAGCAAACAGCATGCATCGCCGCACCTTCCTGGCGGCCTCCGGCGGCAGCGCCCTGGCCCAATTTCTGCCCGCCCGCGCGGATGCGGCGGACGCCAGCCTCGACGTCGCGGGCTTCACCGCCGCGCGGCGCATGCTGGACACACGGTTTGGCCGGATCGCCTACGTCGAGCGCGGCCGCGGGCCGGCCGCCCTCTTCCTCCACGCCTACCCGCTGAACGGCTACGAGTGGCGCGCCGCCCTGCCGCGTCTGGCGGGGCGCCGTCGCTGCATCGCGCCCGATTTCATGGGCCTGGGCTACAGTGAGATCCCGGATGGCCAGGACCTGTCGCCTCCCGCCCAGGCGGACATGCTGGCGGCGCTGCTGGACGGCCTGCAGATCAAGAGCGCCGACATCGTCGCCAACGACAGCGGCGGCATGATCGCCCAGCTTTTCGCCGCGCGGCATCCGAGGCGGGCGCGAAGCCTGCTGCTGACCAATTGCGATGTGGGCGCGGACAATCCTCCGAAGGCTTTCCAATCCCTGGTCGCGGCGGCCCGCGCCGGCACGCTGCCGGATCAGTTCCTCGCCTCGCAGCTGGCCGACCTGTCGCTGGCCCGCTCGCAGCGCGGGCTGGGTCTGGCCTATGCCCGGCCGGCCGAACTGACGCAGGCGGCGGTGGACTACTATCTGCGGCCGATGCTGAGCACGCCGCTGCGACGGCGGCAGTTCGACGACTACACCGTGACCCTCGGCGAAAACGTCCTGCTGGCGGTCGAGCCCGATCTTAAGCGCTTTCCCGGCCCGGTGCGGATCGTCTGGGGCGCCGCGGACACCTTCTTCGACCCGCGCAGCCCGGAGCGCTTGGACCGGACCTTTCCAAATTCCCGCGGCGTCCGCCGGGTCCCCGAGGGCAAGCTCTATGTCGCCGAGGAATTTCCCGAGGTGATCGCCGAGGAAGCCCGCGCCCTTTGGGCCGCCCGCCGCGCCTAGCCGCATCACAATCAGACCAGGAGCAAAACTTGCAGTCCCCTACCCGACGCCAGGTCGCCGTTCACGCCGGCGCGGCGGGCCTGGGTCTGGCCTGGAGCGCCCAGGCCCAGGCGACGCCACAGGCCCCGGATCTCGACGGTCTCGCCATGGCCGACCTGGTGCGGCGGGGCCGCGCCTCGGCGTCGGAGCTCGTCGATGACGCGATCCGCAAGATCGAGGCGCTCAATCCGAAGCTGCACTTCGTGGTGACGCCGATGTTCGACCGGGCGCGCGCCGCGGGGCGGGCCGGCGGCCAGACGGGACCGTTCGCGGGTGTGCCATTCCTCGTGAAGGACCTGAGCGACGTTATCGGCGCCGTAACCCGCCAGGGCAGCCGCGCGACCGCGACCCTGCCGCCCGCCACCCGCCACCCGCCACCCGCCACCCGGCAGGATCCCTATATCGACGCCTTCCGAGAAGGCCGGATTGATCTTCGTCGCCAAGTCGGCCACGCCCGAATTCGGGCTCCTGCCGACCACCGAACCCCTGGCCTTCGGACCTACCCGCAACCCGTGGGACCCGGGCCGCTCGGCCGGGTTCATCGGGCGGGTCGGCGGTCGCGGTGGCGGTGGGAGTCGTCCCGCTGGCGCACGGTAGCGACGGCGGCGGCTCGATCCGCATGCCCGCCGCCATCTTCGCCGCCACCGAGCGCCTGCGGGGCGGTCCCCAACCCGCCCACGGCAACCATGAAAAGGCGCGACGGAGAAAGGCCTCGCCTCCCGTTATGACCGCCTGACCATGAGCGATGAGCACGTGCTCCGGACGTCGTTCGATCAAGGCGCGGATCTTAGGGCGCGCGGTCACGCGACGGCGGAAGCTGAGCCGGTAGTCGAACGGCGCCCAGCCCCAGCCCCGACCATTCTTGAGAGTCTTGCGATCAATCGCATCCACCACGGCCAATGACGCTTCAAAAACGCCTCGCTGAACGTCTGCGAAAGATCGGCGATGATCGCGGTGCGGGATGCGCGATGAAAGAAGACGAGTTCCTCAACGATCGGCGAGTTGGTTAAGTAGAATTGATAGATCTGGCCTTTCCACTCCGCCGGCGGGTCGTCCGCGAGCTCCCAGCGAACTCGAGCCCCTGCATTGGCGATGGTCGATGCCGTTCCCCAGTTCCGCGTCTGGAAGCGCGGTCTCCCCACCCTCTATCCGTCGTTCGGTGAGTCCAGGTACGATCGTGCAAGGAACCACCGGAGGCGGCGATTGGAAATCCACAAACCGAAGGCGTGGCACGGCTGGCGTGAGTTCCTCAAAGAGGTCGGCGGCGTGGTTCTCGGCGTGCTGATCGCCCTTGGGGCGGAACAGGCGGTCGATGCTCTGCACTGGCGTCATAAGGTCGAGCAGGCCGAAGGGGCAATGCGGCTGGAGTTGACCGAAGACGACGGTACCGAGGCCTACGTCCGCCTGGCGATCGCGCCCTGCCTCGACCAGACACTGCAGCGGCTCGGCCAAGGCGCGCGACCCGGCGCGGACGCCGCCATGCTCAACCGGGTGGCGCTCGACTATAAGCCCATATTCCGAATCTACGATTCCGAAGCCTGGAAAGCGGCGGTCGCCTCCGATGTGGGCACGCATATGGGCTCGGAGCGGATGGTCAGCTGGTCGGCGCCGTACCGATTGACGCCCCTCTTGACCCAGCTCGCGATGCAGGAAGCCGAATACGCAACGGACCTGCAGTTCGGCCAGCCCGCAGAGGGGAAACTGTCCGCTTCCGACGCGGCCAAGTTCCGTGGCATCGTCGGTCAGTTGGAAAGAGTGGAGGGGGTGGAGGCTGGCGCGGCGCGTTTGTTGCTCGCGCGCGCCGAGGCCCTGGGCGCCTCGCTTCCCGCGGACTCGCGCGCGCGGCTTATCTCAGATACGCGACGGGCGTTCGGCGCCTGCGTTCGCGCTCCGATCTTGACCGCTGGCTCCGGACTGAATTCGGTCAACACGCCGGCCCAAGACCGAAAATTCGGACTTGGCCTGCGTTGAGGCCCCCCGCACCTCACCGTTCCAAGCCCGCCCTTAAGGGTCTCCCGCGCTGCTCGAACCGCTTCGGCCATCCGCTGGCGACCACGGTCGCGGAGGTCGCTGGCGTTTGAGCGTGTTCCAGTGGGCGGAACTCGATGTCGTCGCCATGGCGGGGTCGCGGTTCCCTTCCTAGGGTGGGGCCAGGACGGGGTCGCAGGATCGACACGGGGGAAACTTGGCCCAAGACAGCGCAGCCACCGCCGAGGGCGCCGGGCGGGCGATCTGATGGCCCAGGAGGACTTTCCCAGTCTCGCGCCGGCGCCCGTGGCGCAGGCCATCCCGCGACGACTGCCGATGACGACCAAGGTGCTGTTCGGCATCGGCTCGATGGAGGACGGCTCGCAGCTCATCGTCGTGGGCGGCGTGCTGCTGCTCTACTACAGCCAGATCCTGCACGTGCCGGCGCATCTGGTGAGCCTGGCGCTGGGCGTATCGCTGTTCATCGAGGCGCCTTTCGACCTCATCCTGGCGCAGGTGTCCGACAACCTGCGCTCCAGGCTGGGGCGGCGCCATCCGCTGATGTACGCCTCCATCCTGCCGGTGGGGGCCACGTTCATCGCGCTGTGGACGCCGCCGCATGGCCTGAGCCAGGGGCAGCTGTTGTGGTGGCTGGCGGTGAGCGTCACCCTCTTCCGCTGCAGCCACAGCCTCTACATGGTCCCCTCGGGCGCGCTGCTGCCCGAGATCGCGCCCGGCTATCACGAACGCACCCAGATGTACGGGTTCCGCTACATGCTGGGCTCGGCCGGCGGGGCGATCGCGGCGATCCTGACCTACGGCGTCTTCCTGCGGAAGGTTCCGGGCTATCCGCTCGGCCAGCTCAATCCCGCCGGCTACCCGGCGATGGCCATCGCCGTGGCGGTGCTGATGATGAGCGCGAACCTGATCTCCGACCTCGGCACCCACTCGAAGATCCCCGAGCTCTATCGGCCGTCGCCGCGCGACGTCCGTTGGCGGGAATGGCTGGGCGAAGTGGCCAGCATCTTCCGCAACCGCAACTTCCTGGTGGCCGTCGGGGGCGGAGTGCTCGCCGCCATTCCCGCCGCGCTGACCACCGGTCTTTCGATCTACTTCAACACCTTCATGTTCGCCCTGCCGTCGAGCAACGTGGCGATCCTGGTGGCGACCCAGGCGCTTTCCGCCCCGCTGGGCTTCGCGCTGGCCGCCGCGGTGTCGGCCCGCCTTCAGAAGCTCCGGGCCTATGTCCTGCTCTATGCGGCGAGCCTGATTTTCATCCACGGGCCCCTGGTCCTTCGGCTCCTCGGCGTCCTGCCGCACAATGGCGCGGCCGCGCTGCTGCCGATCCTGCTGGGCGCGTCCGCCGCGCAGGGGATCCTGACCATCGCCGCCTCCATCGTGAACACCTCGATGATTTCCGATGTGGTGGAGGAGAACCAGGCCAAGACCGCGCGGCGGTCCGAAGGCCTGGTGCTGTTCTCCGACCGGCTGATGCTCAAGCTCGCCGGCGGGCTGGCGACGGTGCTGCCGGGCATCCTGCTGACCTTCGTGGCCTTTCCCGCCGGGGCGACCGCCCGCACGCTCGACCCGGAGGTGATGCGCCGGCTCGCCCTGACCTACATCTTCGTCTCGCTGACGCTGAGCGGCCTGGCGATCCTCACCTGGCGCATGTTTCGGATCGACCATGCGGGCCACTTGCGGAACCTGGCGGTGATCGAGGCCCGGCGATCCGGCGCATCCGGCGACGGGGAGCCTTGAGGGGCCTTCAGGCCGCCGCCTCGCTTTCGCAGAACCGCGCGAGCTTGCTGACGATGGCGTCGGCCAGCTCCTGGACCGGCCCCAGATAGCGCTCGATCGCCTGCGCTTCGGTCATGGCCGAGCGGTAGTAGAAGAACGGCACCGCGCCGACCGGCGCGCCGGTCTCGGGATGGATCAGCGGGACGGCGAAGCTGCGCGTCGGATTGGATCGCGAACGCCGGATCGTGGCGTAGCCCCGCGCCCGGGTCAGCTTGACGATCGCGGCGATATGGTCCGCGTCGTCCTGGATCGCCAGCTCGTCGCCGGACGTGCGCAGCACGCCAAGGATGATCCCCTGCTCCTCTTCCGAGCAGTAGGAAAAATAGGCCCGGCCGACCGCGCTCTGGATCATGTGGACCCGGCGATTGACGAAATTCTGGTCGCGCGAGAAGGGGCTGATGTGGCGGGTGGTGAACCGCCCGATCATGCAGTCGCGTTCGGCGGTGGCGAGCGAGACCTGCCATCGGTGCTGCCGCGTGAAGGCTTCCATCAGCGGCCGGGCGAGGTCGACCAGCACGTCGCGATGGCGCATCCCTGAGGAAAGCCGCAGCACCGCCTCGGTCAGCGCATAGCCGTCCCGGCGCGACACCCTGACCACGTAGCCCGTCTGGATCAGCGTATCGAGCAGCCTCACCAGCGAGGGCTTGGGCAGCTTGGTGACCTCGTGCAGCGCCGCCAACGGCATGACCCGGCTCTGGTTCAGCGCCTCCAGGATGGCCAGCGCCTTGGCGACCGTGTGGACGTGAGGGACCTCATCCATGGCGAGACGACCCGAGCTACCGGTTCCGTATTCCGTGGCTTGGAATTACCGCCATTTCGTCCAGCAGAACAGGCGCTCATCCGCTAGCTGTTCCCGAAGACCTTGCAACGCAGGTTGGCAATGAGATCTCCGGGGAGGCGCGGGAGCCGATGACAGGCCGAAGCGGTCATGTGCTGGCGCCGGACGGCGTCCGCATCGCGTGGCGTCTGGACGGGCCCGCCGAAGGGCCCGCCGTGGCTCTCTGCACCATGGCAACCGCCGCGATGAGCGTGTGGGACGGGCTGGTCGAGGATCTCGCCAGTGACTGGCGGGTGCTGCGCCACGACCGACGCGGCGACGGCGACAGCGACGCGGGCGCGCCCGAGACCCACAGCTTTTCGACCTACGCCCGTGACGCGTTCGCGGTGATGGAGGCTTGCGGCGTGGACGCCGCGCACGTCTGCGGCATGGCGTTTGGCTCCCGGGTCGCCGTCCGCATGGCGCTCGATGAGCCGGGGCGGGTGCGCAGCCTGGCCCTGTTCGCTGCGACAGGCGCGCCCCCGGCCCCGGAGGCGGAGCGGCGCGCCGGCAGCGTGGAAGCCGCGCGGCTCCGCGCCGAAGCCGGCCTGCCGCGGCGCGAGATCGACCGGCGCTGGTTCGCGAGGCGCGATCCGGCCGGAGCGGGCCTGACCCGCGAGGCGCTGCGCCGCGAGCCGCCGTGGACGGAGCGCCTGGACACGATCACCGCGCCGACCCTCCTCGCCTGCGGAGAGCAGGACCCGAATTTCGCCGGCGCCCAACGGATGGCGCGGGAGATCCCAGGCGCTCGGTTCGAAGCCATGCCGATGACCGGCCACGCCTCGATCCTGGATCGTCCCGATCTCGTGTCGAGCCTGTTGTCCAGCTTCCTCGCGGAGGTCGAGGGCGGCGCCAAATCGCGTTCAGCAGAGGAGCTTTAGATGAAGACAGCCGTCGTCACCGGTGCGGGGTCAGGAATCGGCGCAGCGGTCGCCGAGCGGTTTGCCCGCGGCGGCGCCCACGTAGGCGTGCTGGACACCAATCGAGCGGGCGCGCAGGCCACGGTCGAGCGGCTGGTGGCGGAGGGCCTGAGCGCCGAAGCCCTGATCTGCGACGTGACCGACGCCGACGCGCTGGAAGCGGCGATCGGCGGACTTGCCGCGGCACGCGGCGGCCTGGACGCAGCGGTTTGCGCGGCCGGCGTCTCCAGCCGTCACACCATTCCCCAGATGGACGCGAAGGCCTGGCGCCGGGTGATCGAGGTCAATCTCACGGGCGCCTTCCTGGGCCTGAAATCCGCCGCGGCCCACGCCTCGCCGGCCGGCGCCGCGATCACGGTGATCTCCTCGGTCGCCGCCGAGCACGTCGCCTATCTCAGCGGCGTGCACTACGCCTCGAGCAAGGCGGGCCTCACAGGGCTGGTGCGCCACGCCGCCTTCGAACTCGGCCGCCGCAATATCCGGGTGAATGCGGTGGGGCCGGGTCCAATGTCCAACCGCATGGGCGGCGGGCCGAACGATCCGGCGCGGCAGGCGGCCTCTGCGCGCAACCTTCCGCTGCAGCGCGTGGTCGAGCCCAGCGACATCGGCGAGGTCTGCTGGTTCCTGTCGAGCCCCGCCGCGCGTGCGGTGACCGGCGTCTACCTTCCGGTCGACTGCGGCTTCCTGACCAGCCGGGGCGCGCCCTACGAGGCCTACTTCGAGGCGCATGGCGAGGCCTTCTGACACCGGCGCCGTTCCGCATTTCGGAACCCCGCAATCGAAGGCCTTTCGCGACCGAAGACCCGCGCTAGCCTGGACCTTAGCCGAAGCCTGCGCTCGGGGCGGACGAGACACCGTGCGCAATCACATGGGGATGCCTGTGAAGTTCGCTGGCCTGCTGATCGCCTCCGCCTCCGCCCTCGCGCTCACCGGTGGCGCGTCCGCCGTCTCGCAGCAGAAGGCCGCCGCGGCCAATGCAGCGCCCGTGCCGCGAGGCGCGGAGACATCGACGCCGCCCAACGGGGTCTATCGCGCCGCCGCGCCGCCGCAGGCCCGCCGGGCGTTCTTCGGCGAGTTGCACCTGCACACGGCGATGTCCCTGGACGCCTGGGCGTTCGGCACCCGCCTGATGCCCGACGCCGCCTACAGGTTCGCGCGCGGCCAGACGGTGATGGTTCCGGCCGAGCAGGTCGCCATAGAACAAGGCCTCCACACCACGAAGGACGTGGCGGCCCGGCGCGCCTGGCCGCTGGATTTCGCCGCGGTCACCGACCACTCCGAATTCCTCGGCGCCATGCCCCAGCTGGGCGACCCCGCCAGCGCCTTCTCCCGGAGCGCCACGGGCCAGCAGCTCACCGCCGCCGGGCGAGGCGGATTTGCGATGGTGGAGAGGATGTCGCGCACGCCGGGCTCGCCCGCCAACAACGACCTGAAGGCCGCCGCCACAGCCGCCAACGGCTGGGCCGCGGAGATGAAGGCGGCGGACGACAACTACCGGCCCGGCAAGTTCACCACCTTCGTGGCCTACGAATGGACCGCGACGGCCGGCTACGGCACCCACATGCACCGCAACGTGATCTTCAACGCCGATCACGGGCCGCCGCCCTTCACCGCGGTGCAGTCCGATCGGCCTGAGGACCTCTGGAAGTACCTGGAGTCGGTCCGCCGCCAGGGCATCGACGTGCTGGCCATCCCGCACAATTCCAACCTCAGCGACGGCCACGACTTCGACTGGAACATGTCCGACGGCCGGCCGATCGACGAGGCCTACGCCCTGGAGCGGGCGCTCAACGAACCGCTGGTGGAGATCGCCCAGACCAAGGGCGATTCCGAAACCACGCCTGAGCTGTCGCCCAGCGACGAGTTCGCCAATTTCGAGATCATGGACCGGATCTACAAGAACGAGACCGCGCCCAACCAGCACGGCTCCTACGTTCGCGAGGCCTGGGGCCGCGGCCTAGTGATCCAGTCGAAGGTGGGCGCGAACCCGTTCAAGATGGGCGTGACCGGCGGCTCGGACATCCACAACGGCCTGACCGCTAGCGACGAGAACGCCTACGCCGGCCGGATCAGCGGGCTCGATCCCACGACCATGCTGCCGCGCGGCGCGGCGGCCGAGGCGGCGCTGGGCATGAACGAGAAGGCGCCGGGCGTGCGGGCGAGCGGCCAGCGCGAGAACAATCCCCTGCAGTTCAGCTCGCCCGCCCTCACCGGCGTCTGGGCGGAGGAGAACACCCGCAACTCGATCTTCGCGGCGCTGAAGCGCAAGGAGACCTTCGCCACCTCCGGCACGCGGTTGCGGCTGCGCATGTTCGGCGGCTGGACCTACCGGCCCGACATGGTCCGCAAGACCGGCTGGGTCGCGCAGGCCTATGCGCGGGGCGTGCCGATGGGCTCCGACCTGCCGGCCAAGCCCGCCCACACCGATGCGCCGCGTTTCGTGCTGCAGGCGACCAAGGACCCCGACGGAGCCAATCTCGACCGCATCGAGGTGATCAAGGTCTGGCTGGATCACGGGAACTATCGCGAAAAGGTCTATGACGTGGCGCTCTCCGGCGACCGTCACGACGACGCCAAAGGGCGCGCCCCGCGGGTCGGCGACACCGTCGATCTGAAGACCGGCAAATACACGAACACCATCGGCGCGACCTCGCTGGCGGGCGTCTGGCGGGATCCGGACTTCGATCCGAAGGTTCCGGCGGTCTACTACGCCCGGGCGCTGGAGATCCCGACGCCCCGCTGGACGACGCTGCTCGCTATCCGCAACGGCCTGCCGATCCCGGCCAAGGCGCCGGCGACCATCCAGGAACGCGCCTGGTCCTCACCGATCTGGTTCACGCCGGCGGGCTTCCGCGCGGCGTCGTGACGCCGATGGCGCCGAGGATTTCGCCACCGAGGGAAACAAGCGTCCGGTCCGTCGGGTCCGGCGGAGGCATCTCACGGACCTGGAGACCACGATGAAGTGGCTGATCGCGGCGATTTCCCTGTTGGCCTTGAGCGCGTCGAGCGCGCAGGCGGCGCAGCCGGCCGCGTGCGCCGCGCATCCGATCACCTCGGGTTACGGCGCCGATGGCCCCTACACCCTCGAGACCAAGACCCTGGCCAATCCCGGCGACGCCAGCGACCAGATGACTCTCTATCTGCCGCAAGGCGCGCCCGGGCCACGGCCGGTCATCTTCTTCGGGCATGGCTTCGGCCCGGGTAGGACGGAGACCTACGCCGACATCATCCGGCACATGGTGAGCAAGGGCTACATCGTGGTGTTTTCGACCTATCCGATGCGCGGCGTCACCATCGACCAGAGGTACGACAGCCTCTGGCGGGGGTTCGAGGCGGCGGCCGCGACGTTTTCCGCGCAGATGGATTTGAGTCGCGTGGCGTTCGTCGGCCACTCCTTCGGGGCCAGCGCCGTTCCCGCGATGGCCTACAAGGGCCTTGTGGAAAAGGGATGGGGAAAGAACGGCGCGTTCCTGATGGAGCTCGCGCCCTGGTATTCCTATCAGATCACCAATGCGAAGATCGCGGCGCTGCCCGCGAAAGCCGTCCAATTCATCGAGGTCTATGACAACGACGAGGTGAACGACCACCGGATGGCGATCGACCTCTACAACGCAAGCCACGCCACCGATCGGTTCTATTTCCTCGTGCAGTCCAACGCGGACTGCGACTTCACCGCCAATCACGCGACGCCCGGGCGCAGCCCCTCGACGCTGCAGAAGCAATACGCGGTTTCCCGGCCCTTCGATGCGCTGACCGACTGGGTGTTCCACGGCGACGCCGCCGCGCGCACGGCGCTTCGCAAGATGGGCGATCCGGGTCCCGGGTATCAACCGCTGCGCCGCCCCGATCCGCCCACGCCCAGCCACCCGGAGAGCTTCTATCGCTCCCCTTGGACCAATCCGAAGAATCCACGGTCCTGAGCCAGGGCCATTGCGGCAGGCCGGCGTCTACGCCTGACTGGAGGCGCCACTCAAAACCCCGTCACCCAGCCCCGCAGCCTGAGGAATCGTCACGCCGCGCTCGTGGAGATCGAGTTGCGGCGTCGTGGGACCGGCGCTCGGGGACTTCCGACCAAGGTTTTCGGGCTGCATGCAGGGTACGTAACTGACATATGTAAATTTCGAAATACGAAATACCCAGAGTTTCCGACTTCGGCGCAGGCCGCGCCACGCTACCCTCCTGCCTGTTCTGAAAACGGACGGTCCCCGCGATTTTAAGGGGCGTCGGCACGCGGCCTCCGCGAGGGGCGACTCTCGGTTTGGCGGCGCGGCAAAAAGGGGGAAGTCATGGTGCGAAAGCTGCTGTTCGCCTGCGCCTCGATGGTGGTGCTCGGCGCGATCTGCGAGGCGCCGAAGGCGGATGCTCAGACCATCACCCCCACCCAGGCCGCCCCCGCTGACACCACCGAAGTCGGCGAACTCGTGGTCACCGCCCGCAAGCGGACGGAGCGTCTGCGGGACGTGCCCATGGCGGCCAGCGTGATCGGCTCGGGCGACATCGAGCAGCGCGGCGGCCTGCAGGGCGTCAAGGATCTGGTCACCACCGTGCCCAGCGTGGCGTTTGGGGATACCTCGACGCCCCTCACCTCGGAGATCTCGATCCGCGGTTCGGGCACCAGCCGCGGCACCAGCGCCGACAGCGGCGTCGGCCTCTATCGTGACGGCGCCTATGTCGGCGGCGGCGCCCAGGGCGGGCGCACTTACAGCCGTTTCGACCTGTTTGACGCCAGCCAGATCGAGGTGCTGCGCGGCACCCAGGGCGCGCTCTACGGCCGCGACGCGGTGGGCGGCGCCATCGACATCCTCACCGCCCGCCCGACCCAGACGGAGAGCGGCTACATCTCGGTGAAGGGCGGCAACAAGGACTACGGCGAGATCGAAGCGGTGATCAATCACCCGCTGACCGATCACCTGGCGCTACGCCTCAGCGCCGATCTCATGGACCAGTCGAAGGGCTTCTATTTCAACCCCGACCTTGGCAACTACATCGACGCCCAGGCGACCCACGCCTACCGCGCCCAGCTTCGCTACGAGAACGGCGACTTCGACGCCAACCTGATGGCCGAGCACGCGAGCGACAAGTACCCGGCGCTGAACCTGCAGCTCTACGTCTACCCCAACGCCACCGAGCCGAAGGGGGTGTTCATCGAGTCCAAGTTCTCCCGGCCGGGCAATTTCGAGGACGCCGACCGCGACGAGGTGAACGATGTCGAGTTCAGCTCGCACTACAAGCTGGGCATCGGGACCCTGACCTGGATCACGCTGTGGCGCGACCGCACCGACGTGCAGCAGTTCGACAACGACCTGCTCGACCCGACATTGGCGGCCCAGATCGTCGCCGACAACCTGTTGGCCAAGGGCGCGGCCCTGGGAGAGATCAACGGGACCCAGCAGAACCACGGCCATACGAAGAGCTTCAACCAGGAACTCTACATCTCCGGCGACTTCGGCCCGCAGTGGAAGTGGCTGGCCGGCGCGGAGTACGTCGACCTGGACGACTCCGACGTGATCACCGCGACGCGCACCCCGACCAAGGCCAACCCGTCCACCGGCACGGTCTCGCCCTCCTCCCAGACGCTGAAATCCTGGGCCGGCTACGGCAGCCTGGAATACGACTTCACCAGCGGCTTCAGCATCACCGGCGAGGCGCGCTACACCGACGACGACAAGACGTTCATGGCCAACCAGTTCGACTTCGGCACCGGCGTCGCCAACCCGGGCAAGCTGGTGGACGCCACCTTCAGCCCGACCAACACCTCGTGGGACCTGACCGGCGCCTACAAGTTCAGCCCGGAATGGATGGCCTATGTGAAGGCGGGCACCGGCTTCCGGGCCGGGGGGTTCAACGCCAACCTGGGCGTGCCGCAGCAGCCGGTGCCGATCCCGGTCAGCTATGGCAACGAGAACACCCTGTCCTACGAGGCCGGGGCCAAGGGCAACATCACCCGCGACCTCTACATCACCCTGGCGACCTACTACACCGACGTCGACAATCTGATCATCCAGACCGACAACGGCTGCCGCGCGGCGAACCCGGTCTGCGCGCAGGCCGCCACGCCTTTCGCCACTGACGGCGGCAAGGCCAACGTCTACGGCGTGGAAGCCGAGGCGACGGTCAACCTCAGCCTGGCCGGCGGGACGCTCGCCGGAACCTTTGGCGCCTCGACCCAGGACGGCAAGATCACCAGCGGCATCTTCAACGGCGATATCCCGCCGCAGTTGCCGCACTACCTGACCTCGGCCAACCTGGACTACAGCCACCCAGCCCCGATGGGGTCGACCGGGTTCTTCAACCTGGTCTACAGCGGCCGCTTCGGCGGGGTTCAGGAGATCGCCCAGACGCCCAAGCTGCACCAGTACCAGCTGTTCAACACCCGGTTCGGCCTGCGGAAGGGGCCATGGGAGCTGTCGGCCTGGGTCAACAACCTGTTCAACACCACCTACATCACCTTCGAGGCGGCCAGCGCCCGCCGCTGGAGCGAGCCGCGGACCTTTGGCGGCCAGCTTCTCTATCGGTGGTGATCGGGATGGCGACAGCCTCCGAAACGACCGCCGACACCTTCAGCTTCTGGGCCGACAGATGACTCATCGACGCAATGCTCCGGTCGCGATCCGGGCCATGACGGCCATCAGGGCGGCCGCCCACGCGCTGGCTCTCACCTTGCTCTTCGGCGCCGCCCCGGCCCTGGCGGAAACCGCCCCGCCCGCCTTGATGGCCAAGCTGCACGAGGTGGTGGAGAAGGACGGGGCCCCCGGCGTCACCGCCATCGTCATGAAGGGGGGCAAGACCCTCTACCGCGTCGACGTGGGCGCTATCGCCCATGACGCCCAGCTACCCATCGCATCCGCATCCAAGTGGATGACCGGAGCCCTGGTGATGACCGTGGTGGACGAAGGCAAGCTCAGCCTCGACGAGCCCATCGGCAAGCGCCTGCCGGCGTTCAAGGGCGAGCAGTCCAAGATCACGCTTCGCGAGCTGCTGTCCTTCACCTCCGGCCAGGGTGGGCTGAAGCCGGACATGTTCGACCTGCGCCAGGATCCGCACATGACCATGGCGCAGGCGGCCGATCAGATCGCCGCGCGGCCGCTGACCGATCCCCCGGGGACCGTGTTTCGCTATGGCGGCCCCTCGCTGCAGGTGGCGGGCGCTCTGGTCGAACAGGTCACCGGCGAGCCCTGGGCGCGGCTCTTCCAGGAGCGGATCGCGGGGCCCCTGGGCCTCGCCCACACCTATTGGGGCAACGCCCTGATGCCGAACCTCAAGCCCGGCGAGGTGCGCAATCCGAATATGCAGGCCGGCGTCTACACCACCGCCGAGGACTACGCGAAATTCCTCTCCATGCTGGCCGCCGGCGGCGTCTACCAGGGACATCGGGTGCTCTCGCGGAAGGCCTTCGACGAGATGGAGACCCTCCAGACCGGCAAGGTCACCTTCGGCTACCGCCCGCCCGGCGCCAATCCCACCGACCAGTATGCGCTGGCCAACTGGTGCGAGACCTTCGGGCCCTCCGGCCGCTGCAAGGCCGTCTCCAGCCCAGGCGCCTTTGGGACCTATCCCTGGATCGACCGGCCGAGCGGCCTCTACGGGATTTTCTTCCTGAAGCTGCGCCTGCCCGCCGTGGCGAAAGACCTGCGCGAGGCCCGCGGCATCGTCCTGCAAAGCCAGGGAGCTACGCCTTAGATTCTGAAGGTTCGGCCTGTCCCCATCGCGGCGCCAGCCTTCGATGGCGCACTTCGCCGCTTCCCGCCAAAATTGTGCGGACACCCACATCCTCACGAGTCCGCGATACTCGCCGCAAAGTCCGCGATGCGCCAACAGCGGACATCGGGATCGATCCCGAAAGCGGACGTTCTCAAGCTCACCCACGCGTTACATCACAAGGCGAGCCGATGACCGGCACGAGGGAGTTCCCCCAGAGAAAGTGTCGGCTAGAACAATTGCGAAGGCCGCCCAGTCTCACTTGAGGCGATAGTCCAGCCTGACGCCCCAGGTGGCGGGCATGCCGGCAAAGCGGACCGTGGTATCCAGATCGTGGTTGGCCGCCGTCCAGTAGTAGGCATTGGTGACATTGCGGCCGAACACCGAAAGCCGCCAGGCGCCGTCGCGGGTCTCCACGCCGGCCCGAAGATCGAGCAGCGCATAGGCGTCGATCTTGAGGAGCGGCAGGTCGCCGAGCTGGCTGTTGGTGGCGCTCTGATAGGTGACGTTCCCGCCGACAAAGCCATCCAGCCGGTCGTTCAGCCCCCAATGGTACCCGATGCTGGAGTCCAGTTGCCATTTCGGCGTGTTGGGGAAGGCCTCGCCGTTGAAATCGGTAAGCGCGCCATTGGGGTCGTAGTTGGTGAAGTGGTCGAGGATTTCGGAGTGGATGTAGGAGCCGCCGGCGCTGACGTCCAAACCGCGGATCGGCGTCCAGTCGAGCTGAAGCTCGGCGCCGGTGATCGACGAGTGGGGCACGTTGACCAGCTTCAGCAGCGGACCGAACACCGGGTCCAGCACCCGGCCCAGGATCTGCTTGTCGGCATAGTCATAGTAGAAGCCGGCGCCGTTGAGCTGCAGGGTGCGGTCCAGCAGGGTCGCCTTGAAACCGGCTTCGTAGGCGAGCACGGATTCCTGCAAGGTCGGCGCGAACTGACTGGCCGCGCTCGCCGCCAGGTCCGGATAGCCGCCGGCCTTGTAGCCCTTGCTGACATTGGCGTAGACGAGCATCCCCTCGGTCAGGGTCCATTGCGCGCCGACCCGCCAGGAGACGTTATTCTGATCGAGGGTTGAGCGGACCAGCCCCGGGACCAGCCCTGGCGCTGCGGTGATGCAGCCGCCGGGCGCGATCGGCGGATTGGCCGGCAGGCCGACGGCGGCGCGGGACAGGTTGTAGAGGAACCCGAAGTCCTCGGCCGCCACGCCGTTGCCGTTGTCGCCGGTGCAGCCGTTGAACGCGTCATTCGACTGGGTGTAGCGGACGCCGCCGTAGATCTTGACCGCGTCGGTCACATCGTAGTCGGCGCTGCCGAACCCGGCGACGGTGGTGGCGTGCTGATTGTCCATGTCGCGGAAGGCTGTGTAGAGCGGCAGGCCGAACGGCACGAAGGTGAAGGCCGGCGTGCTGTAGGGGATCTGCAGGAAGTTGGACTCCAGCACCCGATCGTCGGCGTAGTTGAAGCCGACGACGAAGTGGCCGCGGTCCATCAGGGGCCCGGCGATCCGGGCCTCTTCCGACCAGGACGAGATCTCGCCGCGGGTGAACTGGTTGAGGTTGGCGAGCGCCGTGCCGTCGAGGTCCTGCAACTGCCGTTCGGAATAGCCGCTGTAGGAGGTGATCGAGGTGAGGGTCAGGTCGTGCGGCAGGCTGTAGTCGACCCGCAGATTGGCCTGTCCGAAGTGGTTGTTGCGATGATAGTTGGCGCCCGGGTCGAAGTTGGCGGCGGTGGCGCTGTGCGGCGCCAACGGGTAGTTCGACAACGCGGGGATGAGGGCGCCCGCGGCGGGGATGCTGGGGCTGACGCCGATGAGTTGCCCGGCCTGGAGCTCGGAACCCTCGACGTAGCCGTTGAGGTTGAGCTGGACCTTCAGGTTCGCGTCCGGCGTCCAGGCCAGGATGACCCGGCCGGAGGTGAAGTCGCCGGCGCCGGTCCTTGCGCCGGTGGTGTAGCTCCGCTGCCAAGGGTCCATCTGGGTGTGATCGATCGAGGCCCGGGCCTGCAGGGTGTCGGCCACCGGACCGCTGACAAAGCCGCCGACATCGACGGCGTTGTAGCTGCCGTAGCTGGCATGGGCGCCGGCCTGGAAGGTGTCGGTGGGCTTGGCGTCGATGTAGTTGATGGCGCCGCCCGTGGCGTTCTGGCCGAAGAGGGTCCCCTGCGGGCCCTTCAGCACCTCGACCCGCTCCAGGTCTAGGTCGGCCCCGCGCGTCTCGATCGCGAAGGGGATCGGCGCCTCGTCGGTGTAGATGCTGACCGTGGGCCGCCCGCCTAGGCTGTTGTCGCTGAACCCGACGCCGCGCAGGGTGTAGATCGGTGAGCCGACGTAGGAGTCGGCATAGGTGAAGGACGGGGTGATCTTCACCAGATCGCGGGGCTGGTCGATCCCCAGCGCCTGTAACTGTGCGCCAGTGGCGGCGACGATCGACATCGGCACCTTGTTGACATTCTCTTCCCGCTTCTCGGCGGTCACCACGATCTCCTGGACCGACGGTGTGTTGTCGGTGGCGGCGTCCGCGGCCCGGGCGGTCGGAGCGACCGCGAGGACGGCCAGCGAGGCGCCGGCCAGCCACCACCGATGTTCCGAGTTCCGTCGAGCACCCCCGCCGACGGCATACCGCCGGGCTTCCGTGCCGTTGAGCGCGGCCATGGCGTTTCCCCTTGTCCGTGTCGGCCGATCGTTGACGGCGGCCGTGTGATTTATTCGACATCTACGAATGTCTACATATCGTCACGTCGAGATTTGTGTGTCAATATATTCGACACAAAAGTATGGAACGGGTAGAGGTCGTCGAAGAATGAGGAATGACGCCAAGCCTTCCGCCAACGCGCCGGGCGCGATCGATCCGCCGCCGTCGCCGAAACGGCGCGGACGGCCGTCGAAGCATGGGCTGAAGCGCGAGGCCCTGCTGGAAGCCGCCGCCGGCGCCTTCAACGCCCAGGGGATCGCGGCGACGTCCCTGGCGGAGATCGCCGAGCGGCTCGGGCTCTCGCGGGCCTCGGTCTACTATTACGTCAACGATCGGGCCGAGCTGGTCTTCCAGTGCTATCAACGCGCCTGCGAGCTGATGGCCGAGGACCTGGCCGCGGCCAGCGAAGCCGGGACCGGGTTCGAGAAAACCCTCGCCTTCATCCATCGCGCGCTGACGCCTGGGCGAGCGCCAACCGCGGTGCTCAGCGAGGTCAACTACCTGTCACCGGCCCACGCCGAAGTCGTGCGCACCGCCAACGACCGCAATGTCGCAGCCCTCATCGGCTTCGTGGAGGCCGGCGTGGCCGACGGCAGCATCCGGCCGTGCGACGCCGAGGTCGCCGCCCAGACCATCATCGGCACGCTCGCCTGGGGCCGGCTCTCGCCCCAGTGGATGGAGGACAGCCGGGGCCGGAAGTTCCAGGCGCGGTTCCTCGCCGCCGCCGTCGATCTGCTAACCTCGGGCTTGACCACCGATCCCGGACGCCGGTTCGAAGGCCCGGTCGACGCCGAGCAGTTCCTGCCCAAGCGCTTCAACCCCTTCGATCGGCAGGATGCTTCGGACATGAGGATCGAACAGCTGTTGACCGCCGCCTCGCGGCTGTTCAACCGCGACGGCATCGAGGCGACCTCGCTGGACGAGATCACCGCCTCGCTCGGGGCCACCAAGGGCGTGCTCTACCACTACCTGCGCGACAAGACCGACCTGGTCGCCCGCTGCTACGAGCGGGGCTTCGATCTCTTCGAGCGCTTCGCCGCGGCGGCCGACGCCCACGGCGGCGACGGGCTGGAGCGGGCGCTGATCGGCACGCACCTCAACGTCCAGGCCCAGGCCGGCGCGCTGACGCCGCTGGTGCCGCAACCGGGGCTGGAAGCCCTGCCCCATCCGCGCCGCGACGCCCTTGTGGCGCGCGCCCGGCGGCTGGCCCTGCTGTTCGACCGGCTCTTGCGCCAGGGCGTCGCCGATGGGTCCTGCCGGGCCGCCGACACCCGCATGATCGCCCTGATCGGCGCGGGCGGCTTCGCCTGGTTGCCGAAGTGGCTGCCGCCGGACGATCCGCGCAGCCCCCGGCGCCTGGCCGACGAGATCAGCGACATCTACTTCCGCGGCCTCAAGGCCCGCTGAGGACAAAAACCAAAACGGGAGGACCACAATGGGCATCGCCATCAGCGGCGCCGCGGCGCCGGGCTTCGAGCGGGTTCGGGATCGGTTCGCGGCCAATTTCGAACGCGACGACGCCTACCGCGAGGTCGGCGCATCCCTGGCGGTCTATCGCGGCGAGACCCCGGTGGTCGACCTCTGGGGCGGCTGGCGTGACGCCGAGCAGACCACCCCTTGGACCCCGGACACCCTGGTCAATGTCTGGTCGACCACCAAGGGGGTGACCGCCATCGCCGTGGCGCGGCTGGTCGATCAGGGGCGGCTCGACTACGCGGCGCCGGTCGCCCGCTACTGGCCGGAGTTCGCCCAGAACGGCAAGGGGCAGATCACCGTCTCGCAATTGCTGTCGCACCAGGCCGGCCTGCCGGGATTCGCCGAGCCGACGACGCTGGCCGACTTCTACGACTGGGGCGCGGTGGCCGCACGGCTGGCCGCCCAGGCGCCGATGTGGCCGCCGGGAACCCGGAACTCCTACCACGCCATGACCTTCGGCTTCCTGGCCGGTGAATTGATCCGCCGCGCCTCGGGTCTGAGCGTCGGCCAGTTCCTGGCGCGCGACGTCGCCGGCCCCCTGGGGGTCGACGTCTTCATCGGCCTCCCCGAGGTGGAGGAGGCCCGCGTGGCGCCGCTGATCGCGCCTCGGATCGCCGCGGCCTTCGACCTGGACGCCATGGCGCCGGAAGCGCGCGCGGCCCTGTCCAACCCCCTGATGGAGCCGACCCTGTGCAACACGCGCGCCTGGCGCGCGGCCGAGGTTCCCGCCGGCAATGGCCAGGCGACCGCGCGTGGCCTGGCCCGCCTCTATGCCGCGATGGCCAACGGCGGATCGCTGGACGGCGTGCGGCTGATGGACCGTGAGACCGTCGAGGCGATGATCGAGGTCCAGACCGATCGGGTCGATGTCCTGCTAGGCGTCGCGCCGCAATGGGGCCGGGGCGTCACGCGCAACGGCGTCGGTGTCTTCGGGCCGGAACCCGGCGTCTTCGGCCACGCGGGCTGGGGCGGCTCATTCGGCTGCGGCGATCGCAAGACCGGGATCGCGATCGGCTATGTGCTCAACCAGATGGGCGACCGCGTTGTCGGCGACCCCCGATCCGTTGGGCTCTGCGAGGCGATCTACGCCTGCCTCTGAGGTGACTGTACTCGCAGCGGACACTGACGCCCGCCTGCAGACAGGCGCTTGTGAGACGAAGTCGGCCGCTACTTTGTCGGACTGACGGGGCGCCAACGCTCTAGATGGAGCCCTACGGCCGTCCCCTCCGATCATCGTGATTGGGAGGGAATCTGTTTGCCGGACCTGGCGTCGCCCCTATACGCGAGACGTCAGGCCGCGAGAGGGAACGCGATGAAGACCCAGATCACCGAACTCTTCCGCATCGAGCATCCGATCATCCAAGGCGGCATGCACATGGTGGGTTACGCCGAGATGGCGGCCGCGGTGTCCAACGCCGGCGGGCTGGGCATAATCACCGGCCTGACCCAGGGTAATCCGGCGAACCTGACTAAGGAAATCGCCCGGTGCCGTGAGATGACCGACAAGCCGTTCGGCGTGAACCTGACCTTCCTGCCGGCCGTCACCCCGCCGGACTACCCGGGCTTCGTCGAGGCCATCGTGAAGAGTGACGTGAAGGTGGTGGAGACTGCCGGCAACAATCCGCAAAAGTGGCTACCGGCGCTCAAGGAGGCCGGGATCAGGGTGATCCACAAGTGCACCTCGGTCCGCCATGCGCTGAAGGCCGAGGCGATCGGCTGCGACGCGGTCAGCGTCGACGGCTTCGAGTGCGGCGGCCACCCGGGCGAGGACGACGTCGGCAACTGGGTGTTGCTGCCCCGCGCCGCCGAAGAGCTGAAAATCCCCTTCGTGGCGTCGGGCGGCTGCGCGACGGGCAGCCAGCTGGTGGCGGCCCTGGCGCTCGGCGCCGAGGGCATGAACATGGGCACCCGCTTCATGGCGACGAAGGAAGCGCCGGTGCATGAGAACGTGAAGCAGGCGATCCTGGCAGCCAACGAACTGGACACCCGCCTGATCATGCGGCCGCTACGCAACACCGAGCGCGTGCTGACCAACGCGGGCGTCGAGCGCCTCCTGGAGAAGGAACGCACCCTGGGTTCGGCCATCACTTTCGCCGACATCGCCCCGGAAGTGGCGGGCGTCTATCCGGCGATCATGAAGAAGGGCGAGATGGATGCTGGCGGCTGGAGCTGCGGGATGGTGGTGGGCCTGATCCACGATATCCCGACAGTTAAGGAGCTGATCGACGGCATCATGGCCGACGCCGACGCGATCATCCACAAGCGCCTGGATCGCGTCGCGAGCGTCACGCGACCGATGGCCAACACCTGACCCGAACCTTCATTGTAGTTTCGACTGCAGGATAGGCGACATGGCCGGCGACTTCGGAGCCATAGCGCTCTACGGCGGCGAAGGCGTCGCGCGGAGCTCCGACATCCCGACCGCGGGCGAGCGCTGCGCACCATCGCCGAGCGCGCGCGATCAGCTAGCTAGCACTGCACTGCTCGTTTTACGGTGGAAATGCGCCAAGGTCCGACATTGGCTTCCCAGCCGATGTCGGACCTTCGGCATCCATCTCGCTCGGTGTCCGCCTCCGACCCCGTTGCGGACGTTGAGGACCGCTGCCGGCCGGCCATCCGCCGCCGAGCGGAGCCTGTGCAGGCTCGGGACAGGAACGGCTGTCCCCTCAATTCAAATCCGGGGTCGGTCTGGATACGTCGGAATAGTCGCGCCGCTGATGTCGAGAAGGTGGCCGTCCAGATCGGCGCCCGATGCGGTTCCCGACACATGAACCTGCGGCGCCGTCGCCCGGCGGCCAAGGCCGCCGGCTTGATCTTCAAACGCGTTGGAAAGCCCGAACCTAGGGCGCGGGCGGCGCAGGGACGAGGCCGTAGCGGCCCATGACGGCAGCGATCCTGGCGGGATCCGGTCCGCCCGGGGCGCCGACGACCTCGGCGACATCGTGGAAATACTGCGCGCCGATATCGGGGGTGG
>DATAUR010000133.1:0-52609 GCA_036268175.1 Phenylobacterium sp.
TCGACCGCGGGCGATGCGTTCGACCTCCGCCTCGACGGACTGCTGGACGATCGCCGGCAGGTTGTCGTCGAGCCACTGCTGCAACAGCGGGCGCAGCAGTTCGCGGACCACGTCTTCCAGGGTGCGGTCGCCGCGCGGCATGGCGATGGCCGCCGAGAGCGCGCCGAAGGCGGAGGCCGCGGCCGCGGCCGCCGGGGCGCTGACCAGGGCCTCGGCGGGAGCGGGCGCCGGCGCCTCGGCGGCGGCGGGCGCGGTGAACACGTCCAGGTCGCCGTGGGTCTCCACCTTCTCGGTCAACTCCAGGGGCTCCTCCTCGGCGGCAGGCTCCGGCTCGGGCTCCGCGGCGGCGACGACAGGTTCCGGCTCGGCGGCCGGCGGCTCGGGTTCCGGCTCGGGCTCCGGCGCGGCCTCGGCGACCGGCTCGGCGGCCGGGGCGGCCTCCGCCTCCTCGCCGCCGGGGGTCTCATCCTCGGAGATGATGCGCCGGATGGAGGCGAGAATTTCCTCCATGGTCGGTTCTTGGGACGTCTGTTCGGACATGAGGGCGGCCGCTTGGCGAAGTGAATCTTTGAACGGGCAGCCTAGCTCATTTTCAGCCGAAGGGGAGCCGCTTCGAAAACGACTACTTTTTCGGGGCCGCGGCGGGGGTCGACGGAACCGTCGGCGGCGGTTGCAGGCCCGGCCCGATGGGCTTTTCGTCCGGCAAGATGCTGGGCGACGGGATCGCCGGGAAGGCGGCCGCCTTGTCCAGCGCCGCGATCGGCTCTTCCCACGGCACGTAGCCCAGCGCGAACCGCAGCTTGCGGAAATTGCGCTTGGGATCGTACTGGGTGACCGCCGGAATCAGGTCCTTGGCTTCCAGCCGGCCCATGGCGGCCAGCACATTGGCGGCGGCGAGATATTCGTCGTGCGTGGCGATCGCCGCCGTCAGCTGGTCGTTGGCCAGTTCCTGCTCGGCGTTCAGCACGTCGATCGTGGTGCGCAGGCCGACCTTCTGCTCCGCATGGGTGCCCTCGTCGGCGACTTCCGCGGCGCTCACCGCTTCTTTCGTGGAATCGATGTTGGCGCGCGAAGCGACCCACTGGTTCCACGCCTGGGTGACCGTCTGCAGCACCGTGCGGCGCTGGGTCTCGATGCCGATGCGGTCGGTGTTGTTGCGTTCGATCTGCTGGCGGATCTGCGAGGACGTCAGGCCGCCGGTGAACAGCGGCACCTGGATCTGGCCGGTGGCCAGGAAGTCGGTGGTGTAGAGGCCGGAATTGAACGGCACCGCGATGCCGGTGTAGCCGTACTGCACGTGCAGCGAGACCTGCGGCATGCGAGCGGCGCGGGCCTGGGCGACGCGCGCGCGGCTCGCCTGCTCGGCATATTGCTGGGCGCGCAGCAGCGGGCTGTATTTCTCGGCGACGCTGAACGCCTCGTCCGGGTTGTTCGGCAACAGAAAGGTCAGCGACGGTTCAGGCTGCAGGTCGCCGGGGTTCTGGCCGACGACAGCGGCGTAGTTGGCGCGGCTGATCGCCAATTGCGCCACCGAGCTGGTGAGCAGGGCCTGGGCCGCGGCCAGGCGCGATTCGGATTGCGCCACGTCGGTGCGGGTGATCTCGCCCACCTCGGCTTCGGCGCGGGATTGCTCAAGCTGCTTTTTCAGCACGTCGACGTTCTGTTGACGGATCTTCAGGCTTTCCACGTCGCGCCGCACGTCGACGTAGGCCTGCACGACCTGCAGCATCACCTGCGATTCCACCCGGCGCAGGTTTTCGCGCCCTGACAGGATGTCGGCCTCGGCGGCCGAGACCGCCGACGCCGTGCGCCCGCCGTTCCAGATCGGCTGCGCCAGATCCAGGCCGAAAAACGCGGAATTGCTCTCGCTGACGCCCTTGCCGATGGCGTCGGGAACGCCGTCGCCGTTGGTGTCGATCAGGCCGCCACCCGCGGCGCGCGGCGTGCGCGTCTCCAGAAAGGTCGCCGACCCCCCGAAATTCAACTGCGGCCGAAAACCGGTGCGCGCCTGCACATAGGTCTCGTCGAGCGCGCGCTGGACCGAGCGTTGCGCCAGCAGGTTGGGGTTGCTGTCGTAGGCCATCGCGATCGCGTCGGCGAGCGTCTCGGCGCAGGCGGGCGCGGCGAAGGCGCCGGCCACACCGGCCGTAAAGATCGCGGCGAGCAGCCGTCCGCGAAGAAGCTTCGACATTCGTGGTCCCCGACTAACGGCGAGAGAGATGGGTTCTCGTTGTGCTGACTTCTGCGGCCAACAACTTGCCCGCGTCACCTTAAGCTTTTTTCACCCCAGCGCGTGCATCCAAACCCAGGCTCGCGCGCCTCTATGCCTATTCGAAGGCGAAACCGTGTTCCACGGCGAAGCCGGCCATCACTGGCGGGGTAGCGTCGAAAACCTCCCGGCGACCGACGCCGTCCTCGGCCCGCAGATAGATGCAGGCCTTGCCCACCGGCCCGTCGCGCTCGACGACGCCGAGGCGGCCGCGCAGCGCCAACGCGCCCGTCCAGGCGGCCGGCGCGCGGCCGACGCCTCCCTCGCAGACGATCACGTCATAGTCGCCGCCGGGAAGCTGCGACAGATCGCCCTCCTCCAGCCTGGCGACCGTCAGGCCTAATCGTTCCAGCACGGCGGCGGCATAGGGCGCGGCGATCGCCAGGGCCTTTTCGCCCGGCATCGGCCGCACCGCCTGCAACAGCTTGCCCACGTCGCGCGGCTTCAACAGGCTGCGGCCCGGGGCATATTCCGCCTCGATGTCGGCATAGGCCAGATAGGCCTTGTCCGGCGGCAGGAAGCTTTCCCGCGGCAGGGCCCGCATGGCGTCGTGCAGGCGGATGTCGGTGACGTCGGAGGGCCGAACCTGGCTCTCCACCATGTTCAACCGGGCGGCGGCGAAATCGGCCATCTAGGGGTCCTTGGCGGGCGGGTCTATCCGCCCGGCTTATAGGTCTGCGCCGAGGCTCAAGGCAATTGCGCCCGTTGCCCCAGGTCGGCCGTTCTGTTAGCCAGCGCCTCCGTCGATAGAGACATCGGGCCTTGTCATGGCTCGCGGCGGCCTGATGGCGGAGTGGTGACGCACCGGACTGCAAATCCGTGAACCCGGGTTCGATTCCCGGTCAGGCCTCCAGACTTCCTTTCAAATCCGCGCGGCCCTACCCCGCGTCGCCCCACTGGCGGTGCAGGGAGGCGGTGACGTGGCTGAGCCGGGTGCGGGCCTCCCAGGAGAGCTTGTCGCCCTCCTGCGCCAGCACGTCGTTCAGTTCGAACAGCAGTTCGCGGCTCACCCGGTCGACGATCTCGCTCTCGATGAAGGTGATGCCGCACAGGCGCTCGCCGCGGGTCACGGGGCGAACCTGATGGATGGTGGTCGAGGGATAGATCACCGCCCCGCCCGGCGGCAGCTTGAAGTCCACCTCGCGACTGCCCAGCCGCACCGCGAGCTCGCCGCCGTCATAGTCGCCAGGCGCGTTCAGGAACACCGTGCAGCTGAGGTCCGAGCGCAGCGGCCTGGGCCCGATCGGCATGAAGGCGTTGTCGGCGTGGGCGCCGTAGTTCATCCCCGGCCGGTACTTGGTCAGCACCGGCGGGGCCATGCGCTTGGGAAAGGCGTAAGCGACGAACGCCTCGCTGCGCCCCAGCGCCCGCCCGAGAATCTCCGAGGATCGTTTCTGGTTGGGGTCGCCAAGGTCGGCGTGCAGGTTGTTCTTCACCGTCGAATTGGGGTTGCTCACCTTGCCGTCGACGAAGTTGAGCACGCGCCCGAACTCGCGGAGCTGGCCGATCTCCTCGGCGGTCAACAGGTCGGGGATTTCCTGGAACATGGCGATCCCTCAGGTCTGGCCGGCATGGCGCGGATCGTTCCGCCGCGGCGGCTGGGCGCACCCCATCATGGTCCCGACATCTCCCCTCCACCGAGGCGCTGAATAGAGGGCGATGCGGGGGCGAAGCTCAAGAGGCCTTTCGCTCCACGGGCGATGCGACGCGGGGGCGCCCCTAGGTGTTTGCCCTGAATTGATCCGCGCCAGGAGAGGCGCAGAATGGCGATCGCCGCAGGCCTCATGAATACAAACCCATGAATAGATTGTGGTCTGTCCTCGCGGCGACCCCGGCGGACGGCGCGACTTCGCTTCGCAGCTTCTTCCTTGGGCAGTTCCTGGCGGTGCTCTCGGCGGTGGCGATGCTGGCGGTCCAGCTGCTGTTCGCCCCGATCTTCAGCCATTCGATCTACCTGCTCTGCCTGCCGGCGCTGTTGATCTGCGTCACCCTCGCCGGCTTCCCCTCGGCCATGAGCGTCACCCTGATCCTGGCGATTGGCGGCTTCATCGCCGACGCCGGCGCCGCGCTCCCCCTGCCGGAGCGGTTCGCCCGGGCGGCGCTGTTCCTGATGCTGGGGTCCGCCGTCGCGCTGATCGGCGGGACCTTGCGGCGCACGGTGCTGGGCTGGCAGGCCGACCGGGAACGGCTGGCGGAGCGCGAGGCGGTCCTCAAGGCCAGCCTGGACGCCGTCGCCGAGGCCACGGTGGTGATCGACGAGGAAGGCTGCATCACCGGCTTCAGCCACGCCGCCGAGCAGCTTTTCGGCTGGACCGGCCAGGAGATCGACGGCCAGGACGCCAAGGTGCTGATGCCGCCGGCCTATGCCGAAGCCCACTACCGGCATGTGCGCCGCTATGTGGAGACCGGCGAGCGCCGGGCGATCGGCTCGACCCGCCAGGTCATCGGCCTGCGCAAGGATGGCGTCGAGTTTCCGATGGAGCTGCGCATCGGCGAGGTGCGGATCGGCCGACGCCGCTATTTCACCGGCGTGGTCCGCGACCTCTCGACCATCCGCGACGCCGAGCGGCGGTCCGACGCGCTGCACGCCCATCTGACCCAGGTCTGGAGCCTCAATTCCATGGGCGAGATGGCCTCGGTCCTGGCGCATGAACTCAACCAGCCATTGTCCGCCGTGGCCAACTACCTGCGCGCCGCACGCACCCTGATCGCCAATCTGGAGGTCGATGACGACGACCTGATCGACGCCGTTTCGCGGGCCGGAGACCAGGCCGTGAGGGCCGGCGAAATCATCCGTACAATGAGGGATTTAGCCACTCGCGGGGGCACGGAACAGAAGCCAGAGAGCCTTTCCGCCATCTTGGGAGAGCTCGAATTCATAGTAGGGTTAATGGTCCGCGACGCGGGAGCTCGGGTATTCTATGACCTATACCAAGGATCTGACACAGTTCTCGCCGACCGTATTCAGATTCAGCAGCTTGTGGTTAACTTGGTGCGCAACGCCATCGATGCAGTGGCGAAGTTCCCGAACCGAGAAATCAAAATCTCGACCCGTCTGGATGCAGACTGCCGGATTCTGACGACAGTTGAAGATAGCGGACCCGGCGTCGACATCGCGATTATGGGGCGTGTGTTTCAACCTCTGGCCAGCACAAAATCCACAGGAATGGGGCTAGGCCTTTCGATTTGTCGCGCTATAGTCGAAAATCACGGCGGACGAATTTGGGTCGACTCCAGTCCGCTGGGAGGCGCTGCTTTCAGTTTTGTATTGGCGCGGACGGGTGTGAATGCTGATGACGCCAGCGGCCGATCGGACCGTGTTCGTCGTCGATGACGACGATGCCGCCCTGGACTCGCTTGTCATGCTGCTACGGTCTGACGGACTCAACCCTAGCGGGTTTTCTTCCGCGCAAGCTTTCTTAGACGTCCTGACCCCTGAAGCCCGCGGCTGCGTCATCAGCGACGTGCGCATGCCCGGCATGGACGGGGTCGAACTGCTGCGCACCCTCAAGGCCAGGCGGTGCTTGCTGCCGGTCATCGTGATCACCGGCCACGCCGACGTGACCGTGGCGGTCCAGGCGATGAAGGCCGGGGCCGCGGAGTTCGTGCAGAAGCCCTTCGAGAGCGAACTGATCCTGCGGCTGGTGCGCGCCTGCCTGGAGGACAACGACGACGCCATCGACGCCAGCGCCCGGCGCCTGCGGGTCCTGCGCCGCATCGAGAGCCTGACGGCCCGCGAACGCCAGGTGCTCGACCTGATCATGGAGGGCGCCAGCAACAAGCTGATCGCGTCGAGCCTGACGATCAGCCCAAGGACCGTGGAGATCTACCGCGCCAACGTCATGTCGAAGATGCGGGCCGACAGCCTGTCGGAACTGATCCGCATGACACTCTCCAGCGGCGCCGCCTGACCGGCTGCTTTCAAGGCTAGGTACAAGCCCTTAGGTAATCGCTCCGAAGTGCAATCGCCGGGCGGCTATGCTTGATTCGGTTCCGTAATGAGCGGTCTCCCGACAGAGCGCCGGCCCTCGGCCGTGCTTCCGGCCAACGAGGGCCAGGATTCGGCGAGCCCGAACTCAAAAGGTAAGCGCTCGCGGGCCCAGCGCCTCGACGCCCTGCACCGCCGCTCGGGTTCGCTCACCCATGACTTCAACAACCTGCTGGGCGTCATCCTGAGCGCCAACGAGCGGCTGGCGGCGGAACTGGGCGAAGGCAGCGAGCAGCAGAAGCTCGCCCGTCTGGCGCTGGAGGCCGCCGAACGGGGCGCCGAACTGCTGCGCCGCACCCTGGCGCTGGGCCACGATCCCGCCCCGGCCAGCGCTCCGATCGACGCCGCCCCGGCCAGCGCTCCGATCGACGCCGCCCAGGCCATCGCCACGGTTCGACGCATGGCCCGCCAGGCGATCGCCCCCGACATCCGCCTCTCCGTCCAGGGCCCGGCCCAGGCGCTGAGCTGCCTGGGCGATGCGACCGGCCTGGAGATGGCGCTCCTGAACCTCTGCCTCAACGCCGGCCACGCCACGCCCGCCGGGGGCTGCATCTCCCTGCAGGCGCGCGAGACCGAGATCACCGGCTTCGACGCGCGGCGCCTGGGCCTTGCGCCCGGCGCCTACGTCGGCTTTTCGGTGCGCGACACCGGCGTTGGCATGTCGCCGCAGACCCTGGCGCGCGCCGCCGACCCGCTGTTCACCACCCGGTCGAACGGCACGGGCCTGGGCCTCTCCTCAGTGCTCGACTTCGCCGCCGCCGCCGGCGGAGCGCTCTCCCTTTGGTCCCGCGAGGGCCAGGGCACGACGGCGACCCTCTACCTGCCGCTCGCCGCCGCCGATCCCGCCGCCGCCGCGGCCTAAGACCTCCAAGCCATCTCGCGCGATCTGGTCGATCTTTCCCTTGCGGAAGTTCGCGGCGCCGCCATGTTCGGCCGGCGCCGGAACCGCATGATCGTCGTCTGCGCGCCCGGCGCCTTGTGCGGTGTCGGGATCGCGCCGCTCGAAACGTCCTTGCCTCGAAACGTCAAACTCGACCGCCAAAGGAGAGCGTCGTGAGAGAGCTGATCTTGAAGATGTTCATGTCCCTCGACGGGTTCGTGGGCAGCACGGATGGAAACAACACCTGGATGATCAATCCCGACCCCGTGGCCAAGGCCTGGGGCGTGGAACGGGCCTGGGACGCCGGCCTGCACATCATGGGCAGCCACACCTTCCGGGAGATGGTCGGCTATTGGCCGATCTCGACCGACGACTACGCCCCCCCGATGAACCAGATCCTCAAGGCGGTCTTTTCCCGGCAGGGCCCGGCGATCCTCGACGCCGCCCGCGCGGTTCTGGACAAGTCCGACGCCCTGCAACCCGGCGCCGAAAGCTGGGCGGACGCCTATGTGGCGAGCGGCGACCTGGCGCGGGAGGTCGCCAGGCTGAAGGCCCAGGAGGGAAAGCCGATCTTCGCCTATGGCGGCGCCGCCTTCGCCCGTGGCTTCGTCGCCCAGGGCCTCGTCGACCAGTTCGACCTGATGGTCCACCCGCTGGCCCTGGGCCAGGGTCTGCCGATCTTCACCGAGCTGGCGCAGCCGCGCCGCCTCACGCTCGTCAACTCCAAGCCCTTTCCCAGGGGCTCCATCCTCCAGACCTATCGTCCGGCCTGAAGGCGCGAGCGGCGCGCCAACGCAAAAGGGCCGGACACCTCTCGGTGTCCGGCCCCTTGCGTAGGGATCCTGGATGAAAAGATCAGGCGGCCAGCGCTTGCGGCTCGACCTGGACCTGGCGGACTTCGGGAGTGTCGCGCAGCATGTAGCCGCCGCCCCACACCGTCTCGATCTGGTTGTCGCCCTGGGCGGCGGCGGCCAGCTTCTTGCGCAGCTTGCAGATGAACACGTCGATGATCTTCACCTCCGGCTCCTTCAGGCCATTGTAGAGGTGGTTGAGGCACATCTCCTTGGTCAGCACCGAGTTCTTCCGCAGGGAAAGCAGCTCCAGCACCTTGTACTCGCTGGGCGTCAGGTGGACCGGCACGCCGCAGACTTCCGCGGTGCGGGTGTCGATGTTCAGCGCGATGTTGCCGGTGCGGATGATCGACTCCGAATGGCCCCGCGAGCGGCGCACCACGGCGTTGATCCGCGCGGCCAGCTCGGCCTTGTGGAACGGCTTGGTGATGAAGTCGTCGGCGCCGGCCGACAGGGCCTTCACCTTGGTCTCCACGTCGCCGCTGGCGGTCAGGATGATCACCGGAGTGCGGATCTTCTTCAGGCGGATGGCGCGCAGCACCTCCAGGCCTTCCATGTCGGCCAGGTCGAGGTCTAGCAGCATCAGGTCGTAGTCGTAGACGCTGGTCAACTCGATGGCGTCCTCGCCCAGGTCCGTCACGAACACGTTGTGACCTTCGGCCACGAGCTTCAGCTCGATGCTCTTGGCCGCGACCGGATTGTCTTCCACCAGAAGGATATGCATTGTCAGCTCCCACGCTTCGCTAAGTGATTGGAATGATTATCGATCAGGCGACCCGCAAGGGTCAGGATCTGTGACATGCGAAAGGGCTTCGCCAGGACCTCGTCGGCGCCCAGGTGCTTGGCCCAGCTCAGGTAGTCTCGGCGGCCGCCGGGGCCCGCGCCGGAGATCGCGATGATCTTCGGGGGCTTGGGGCGGCGCTTGATCTGCAGGATCGCGCCGATCCCTTCCATCTCCGGCATGACGATGTCGGTGACGACCAGGTCGGGCTGATAGCTGTCCAGCGCGAGCAGGCCCTTGCGGCCGTTCTCGGCGGTGCGGGTGGTGTAGCCCGCGGCGGCGAAGGCGTGGGCCATCAGGCCCAGCAGCGCCGCGTCGTCGTCGATCAGCAGGACCCGGCCGCAGGTGCGGCTTTCGGTCTCTGGCTGAACGAGGCGAAGGGCGGACATCGGATGAACTCAGCGATTGACTTATGGTTAACGGTTTTAACCACGCTGATTCGTTTTCATCACCCTGCGACGATTACCTACGTGCTTTCCCGTATGGGTAGAGTAGGTAGATTCACGTAACCGTTGAGTGGACGCCCGGCTGAGTAGAGCGCCCCTCGCAGTCAGGCCTTTTCGCGCCAGATTTCAAGCGCCAGCCGGGGACGCACCAGGAACAGCCCGGTCCACACCAGCAACACGCCAAGGTAGCGAACTGAGCTGTGGCGGCGCGGCCGGATCTCGGTCTCGTAGAGGCGGGCGTAGTCGGCGATGACGCTCATGGCGGTCTCCTCATGTCGATGAGGAAAGGGCTAAAGCTCCGCTGCGACAGTTCCGGACGTATGGGTTTGGCGGGCGACTTCGATCTCGCGGGCCAGGATCTCCTTCAGCACCGGCGGAGCCAGCACCTCGATCTTGTCGCCCCAGGTGAACAGGTGCCAGGCCAGCTCCAGCATGCCGCTGGCCCGGAACCGGACGATCACCGAACCGTCCGCCTGCGGCTCGACGCTCTGGTTGGCGTGGAAGCGCCAGCGCAGCGCATCCTCCGCGCCCGCCGGCGTCGCGCGCAGCACCACGTCCTCGGTGTCGTCGTGGAAGATGCCGAAGCTCTCGTCGGCATAGTCCTGCAGGGAGAAGCTCTCCGGCCGTGACCCGGCGCGCTCGGTGACCTCGACCTCGCGGATGCGGTCCAGGCGCCAGTTGCGCGGCCCCTGCCCTTCGTCGGCCACCAGATAGTTCGACCGCCCGAACAGCACCCCGAACGGCGTCACCTCGCGCACCCGGCCGGGCGTCGCGCCGCCCTCGTAGCGGAACCGCAGGGTGCGCAGCGACAGCAGCGCCTCGCGCACCGCGGCCAGCACCTGGGCGTCCTCGAACGGCCGGGGCCCGGCCTGGACAGCGATGGTCTCCGCCTGCAGCAGGGCCTCAAGGTCCGGCGCGAGCTTGCGCCGCGCCGCCGCGCGGGTGGCCGACAGCACCTTCTGCTCCAGGGACCTCAGCGCCCCGGCCCGCGCACCCGCGCCCTGCTGGGCGAACAGCTCGGCCGCCGCCGCCATCGCCGCCAACTCCTCCGCCGTGGGCGCCTGGAAAAGGCCATCGAGCCCCGCCGGAATGCGAAACCGCCGGGTCGGCGGATCGTCGACCTCCTCCAGCTGCGGAAAGACGTCGCGCACGGCGTCGCGCATCCGCTCGGCGGTGCGCCGGCCAACGCCCAGGCGCTCCGCCATCTCGTCGAGGGTCAAGCCCTCCGCCGTCCCGGCCAGCATCCGCGCCAGCTCCAGCAGCCGGCCTGCCTTTTCATGTCGCATCGTGAGGCCGCATTTTGGCTACGTCCGATTCTGTCGTGGCGACCATTCAGACCTGAACCCGTTGAAACCCGCAACGGAGTTTAAGAGAGATGTCCGCCTACCGCCGCTTCCGTCCCCGCCAAGAGCCCCGCCCGATCGACACCGCGCCTTTCGAGCGCCCCGCCCTGCCCGGCTCCGTCGTCGACGCCGTGCTGCGCTACCACGACGAGGTCACCGACCAGGGCGGCGGCGCGACCCTCCTGCGCCTCTCCGAAAAGCGCCTGCGCAACAAGGAGGTGAAAAAGGCGCTGGGCAAACTCACCGCGCGCGCGGCAAACGTCGCCGTCCTCTGGAACGAAGACGAAAGCCAGATCATCCAGGTGCTGGAGGCGGCCTAGCCGCCCGCCAACCCCTCGTGCCGGTAGTTCGGCTGGTCGATGGCGATCTGGTCCAGGACATTGGCCTTCAGGGCGGCAAGCAGACCGGGGGTCTCGGCATCCATCTCGCCGGCCCGCAGGCGCGCGCAGAGTTCGCGGTTCAGGTCGGCGAAATCGCCCTCACGCCCCAGCAGCTCCGCGAACCGCGCCCGCGCCGCGGCCTCGGCGGCGGGGCCGAGCTGCTGCTCGCGGACGATGACCCCCAGGATATTGACCGCCACCCGGGCCAGGAAGGCGTTGCGGGCGTCCAGGCTTGGGCGCACCCCGTCGATCCAGCGCGACACCGCCTCGGTTAACTCCTCGGCTCTCGGATGAGTGATCAAAGGCCCGCCTCCAGCAGATGGACCAGGTCCACCTCGGTCTCCGAGACGCGGCGGCCGATCATCGGGCGCTCCACCGAGGCGTCCGCGCCGCCGGCCCAGCTCTGGTACATCATCAGGCACATGACGCCCCACTTCAGCGAGCCCAGCGCCTGCCAGGCGCGAACCCGGCTCAGCGCCACCGGCGTCCCGCCCGCCGCCTCATAGCCGGCCAGGAGGTCGGCGTAGTCGCCAAAGCCGCCTACCGGCCGGTCCGGCCGCCCGAACCGCCAGCTGTTGACGCAGATCCAGCCCAGGTCCTCCGCCGGATCGCCGATGTGCGACAGCTCCCAGTCCAGCACCGCGGCCACGCCAACCTCCGGGTCGATCATCAGGTTGCCGTTCCGAAAGTCGCCGTGCAGCAGGGTCAGCGGCGCAGGCTCCGGCGCATGCTTCTTCAGGTGCTGGAAGGCGAGCTCCAGCACCGGCCGCTCCGCGCCCGACGTCCGATAGACCTCTTCGTAGCGGGCCAGCTCGCCCAGGAAGTCGGCGCTCTTCAGATGGGCCTCGGGCGGCGGCGGCGTCGCATGGATCTGCGCCAGGATCTCCCCGCACTGGCGCGCGAGCTTTGGCCGCACCGCTTCGAAGCGGGGGTCGGACACGATCTTGCGCCCCAGGGTCTCGCCGGAGACGCGGGCGGTCACATGCGCTTCGCCCAGGCCGTCGGCCTCGTCGCAGAGGTGGACCAGCGGCGGGGCCGGCGCGCCCTTGGCCCGCACCGCGGCGATCAGCGCCGCCTCCGCCGCCAGGCTGGTGGAGCGCGAGGCCTCCAGGTCGAACGGCGCGGATCGGCGGCGCAGGATCAGGTCGCGGCGCCCGCCGTCGGCCTCCACGGCAAACGCCCAGGTCTCCATGCTGGCCCCGCCGGACAGCCGCTCGGCGGCGGCCAGCGTCGCCCCCTCGCCGCCCAGGCGCTGGGCCAGCCGCGGCAGGGCGGCCAGCACGTCGACGGTCATATGACGCCCCCGCTCATGACCCTGCGGAACCTCTCATCTGTGGAAATTTATCCGATCAGGCGGGTGTTCCGGCGGCTTGTAAATGGCCGCGATGCACTAAGCTGCCCCAAAGAGCATCAAGGCAAAGAGCATCAGGAAACGCCATCATGGACTTCGATCTGCCGCCGCACCTGGAAGCCTACCTCGCCGAGCTCGACGCCTTCATCGAGGCGGAGATCAAGCCGCTGGAGCTTGAGGACGACAACATCCGCTACTTCGACCACCGCCGGGAATACGAACGGACGGACTGGGAAAAGGGCGGCCTGCCCAAGAAGGAATGGGAAGAGCTGTTGGGCGAGGCGCGCCGCCGCGCCGACGCCGCCGGCCACCTGCGCTTCGGCTGGCCCAAGGAGCTGGGCGGCAAGGGCGGCACGCAACTCGAGCTGGCGGTGATCCGCGAGCACCTCGCCGCCAAGGGCCTGGGCCTGCACAACGACCTGCAGAACGAGCACTCCATCGTCGGCAACAACCCCTTCATCCTGATGTTCAAGGAGTTCGCCACCAACGCCCAGTACGAGCGCGACGCCGACAAGCTGTTGGCCGGAAAGCTGCGCACCGGTTTCGGCCTCACCGAGCCCAACCACGGCTCCGACGCGACCTTCATGGAGACCACCGCGGTGCGCCAGGACAAGGACGGCCAGCCCGGCTGGCTGATCCGCGGCGAAAAGATGTGGACCACCGGCATGCACGTGGCCTCTCACGTGATGGTCTTCGCGCGCACCTCGGGGAAGGACGGCGACGCGACGGGCATCACCTGCTTCATCGTGCCGGCCGACACCCCAGGCGTGAAGATCGAGGAGTACCTCTGGACCTTCAACATGCCGACCGACCACCCGCGCGTCAGCTTCACCGACGTCTGGATTCCGGAGGACAGCTACTGGGGCCAGATCGACCAGGGCCTTAGGCTTGGCCAGAGCTTCGTGCATCAGAACCGCATCCGCCAGGCGGCCTCCTCGCTCGGCGCGGCGGTCTACTGCATCAACGAGAGCGTCAAATACGCCCGCGAGCGCAAGCCCTTCGGCAAGGCGCTGGCCGAGAACCAGGCGATCCAGTGGCCGCTGGTCGAGCTCGCCACCCAGGCCGAGGCCCTGCGCCTGCTGATCCGCAAGACCGCCTGGCAGATGGACCGCATGGACCACAAGGAGATCGAGCGGCAGATCTCCGACAAGGTCTCCATGTGCAACTTCTGGGGCAACCGCCTGGTCTGCGAGGCGGCCGACCGCGCCATGCAGGTGCACGGCGGCATCGGCTATTCCCGCCACAAGCCCTTCGAGCACATCTACCGCCACCACCGCCGCTACCGGATCACCGAGGGCTCGGAGGAGATCCAGATCCGCAAGGTCGCGGCCTATCTGTTCGGCTACGCGGGCCCCAAGCGCGCCGAGTTCAAGGCCGCCGGCATCGGCGCCGACGACTACGTCCAGCCGGTTCCGGCCCGCGGATGAACGCCGACCATCGCCTGGCCGTCTACGGCTCGCTGGCCCCGGGCCGCTCCAACCATGGCCAGCTCGCCGATCTGACGGGCGCCTGGAGCGCGGGCGTGGTGCGCGGCGAGCTGTTCCAGGAAGGCTGGGGCGCGGCGCAGGGCTATCCCGGCCTGCGCCTCGATCCGGCCGGCGCGCAGATCGCCGTGCAGGTCTTCGCCTCGCACGACCTTCCCGACCACTGGGCCCGCCTCGACCGCTTCGAAGGTCCGGAATACCGGCGCGTGGTGACGACGGTCATGACCGAAGACGGCCCGGTCCAAGCCAACATCTACGCCATCGCCCCTTAGCCTACCTCCCCCGCGCAGCGGCGGAGGGGGACCGCTCGCCGACCCCGGCGAACGCCGGGGGAAGAGCGAGGGGTGGAGGGGGCGAGCCTCAGGCTCCATGGATCGATCAGGCTGCCCTAGGCGTCGAGGGTGGGGTTCGCCCCCTCCACCATCGGCTCTTCGCTACGCTCGGCCGACGGTCCCCCTCCCGCCGCTTCGCGGGGGAGGAAGGCGGCGTCGCCGGAGAGGGCGTCGAACACCGGCGGCAGGCTGTCGGGCAGGCCGAGCAGCGGGCCGGACGAGAGCAGCAGCACGACCTCGTCGCCCTTGAGCGCCGAGAGCGCGCGAGTCGCCGCCTCCGCCGTCCGCACGCCCTCCACCGGAACCCCGGTCGCCGCGGCGCGGGCCAGGATCTCCTCGAAGCTCGACTGGTGGTGGCTGGCCGCGCCGTGGGTCGGCGGCGGGACGATCAGCACCCGAGCCGCGCCCTCGAACACGGTGTCGTACCAGGAGAGCGCATCCTTGCTGCGCCAGGAAAAGGTGTGCGGCTCGAACACCACGGTGAGTGGCCTATGCGGATAGTGCAGCAGCAGCGCCTCGATGGCCGAGCGCGCCTTCTCATAGGATGAACCAAACCCCTCGATCACCGGCACGGCCGAACGCTTGGTCAGCCGGTCCAGGCGCCGGCGGATGCCGGCGAAGCTGGCGATCCCGGCGACCAGCGCCGCCTCGCTCACCAGGCCGCGCTCCAGCAGGTAGGCGCTCACGCCGACGATGTTTTCGACGTTGTGTTCGCCCAGCAGGCTGGTGGACAGCGGGATCCGCCCGCCGTCCGGCCGCACCAGCGTGAAGCGGCTGACGTCGCCAAAGCTCACCTCGTCGGCCCACCAGCCCTCGCAGCGGCCGGTGTCGTACCAGACGATGCGGCAGCGTGCCGCGTCGGCGATGGCGCGGATCGCCGGATGCTCGCGCGCCATCAGCAGTCCCTCGTCCGGCAGCAGTTCCAGCAGCTTGCGGAACGGCGCCTCGTATTCCGCGAAGGTCGGGAAGACGTTGACGTGGTCGTGCGCCAGCGAGGTCAGCAGCACGTCGCGCGGATGATAGAGCAGGAACTTCGACCGCCGGTCATCCGGCCCCACGATATATTCGTCGCCCTCCAGCACCATCTCCGGCGCCGTTCCCCAATGGCCGGTGTCCGGCAGCGACGGCGAAATCGCCCCCACCATCCAGCCCGCGTCATGACCCGCCTGGCGCAGCACGTGGGCGATCAGGGCGGTGCAGGTGGACTTGCCGAACGAGCCCGCCACCACCGTGTTGGCGCGGCCCTCCGTCGCCTCCCCGACCAGCTCCGGGAAGCTCGTCACCCGCACCCCGCGCCGCCGCGCCTCGGCGACCTCCACGTTGGCCTCGCCGCCCAGCTTGGCGCTCGCCCCCAGCACCAGCAGGTCCAGGTCCGCCGGCAGGTTCGCGGCGTCGAATCGCCGATGGAACGGAAAGCCCAGGCCCGCCACATAGGTCGACATCGGCGGAAAGACGTCCTCGTCGGAGCCGGAGACCTCGTGCCCCGCCTCGCGCATCGTCAAGGCCGCGGCGCTCATGCCGGCGCCGGCCAGGCCGGTGAAATGGATGCGCATCGGCGGAGCGCCTCCCTCGCGACTCGTGAGCTTTCCCCGCCACGACTAGCCGATCGCGCCGCCCCCTCCAATCGGGCTGCGGCGAAGCGCCCGTTGCGAGGGTCTTACCGACGGCCACGGCCGTTAACCACGCCTTAACTATGCGAGTCCAACCTGCGAGCGTCTTCTTTGAAGACACCCCACCATCACCGACTTTTCATAGCCCGGCGCTCGCGCCGGGCTCTTTTTTAGGTGCGGCGGCCGGTGCATTCGAGCCGACTTGCAAGGCGGCGAAGCGCAACGTATACCCCCGCCCCTTGGACGGCCCTGATCCCGGATAGCTCAGTTGGTAGAGCAGTCGGCTGTTAACCGACTTGTCGCAGGTTCGAGTCCTGCTCCGGGAGCCAGTCCTCTTCCCCGACAGATCCAGACATCTCACCTCGAGGCGGCGCACCTCAAGGCGTCGCTCGGGCGTTAGGACGCGCACGACGAGGCCGCCATGTCCTTCACCTACCACTATCCGCATATGGCGGTGACCGCCGATGCGGTGATCCTCACCCGATCGCAGCCCCGTAAGGTCCTACTGGTCCAACGGGGCGGACCGCCGTTCAAGGGGATGTGGGCGATCCCCGGCGGCTACGTCGACCTCGACGAACGCATCGAGACCGCCGCGGCGCGCGAACTGGCGGAGGAAACCGGCCTGCGGATCGGCGCGCTGCGGTTCCTGGGCTATTTTGACGCCGTCGATCGCGATCCCCGGGAACGCACCCTGTCGCTGGCCTTCTGGGGGATGGTCGCCGACGAGCACGCCTCCCCGCTCGCCGCCGGGGACGACGCCAAGGCCCTGGGCTGGCATCTGGTCGGCCGGCTGCCCGCCATGGCGTTCGACCACGCCGAAATCCTCCGGGCGGCCATCGAGGCGGCGGCATGACCACGCTCCCAGGTCTTCCCCTGCCCCTCGATTTCGCGCCGATGGAGGCCAAGCTGGTCGCCGAGCCGCCCAGCGACGGCGGCTGGCGGTTCGAGCCCAAATGGGACGGCTTCCGCTGCCTGGCCTTCCGCGGCGGCGAGACCGTCGACCTGCGCGCCAAGTCCGGCAAGCCGCTGGCCCGCTACTTTCCCGATGTGGTGGCGGCCCTGCAGGCGCTGCCGGTGGAGCGCTTCATCGTCGATGGCGAACTGACCATTCCGGTGAACGGCGAGCTTTCCTTCGACGCCCTGCAGATGCGGCTGCATCCGGCCGAGAGCCGGGTGCGCAAGCTGGCCGCGCAGACGCCCGCCGTCCTGGTGCTGTTCGACTGCCTGATGGACGCGAAGGGCCAGTCGCTCGCAGACGCGCCGCTCAGCCGCCGCCGCGCCGAGCTGGAAGCCCTGTTCAAGCGGTTCAAACACCCTCCACACCTGCGGCTCTCGCCCGGAACCGACGACCTGGCGCAGGCCCAGGCCTGGCTCGCGCAGACCGGCGCGGCCCTGGACGGCGTGGTCGCCAAGCGCCTGGATGGACCCTACGTGTCCGGCGAGCGGGCCATGCTGAAGATCAAGCGCCTGCGCACCGCCGACTGCGTGGTGGGCGGGTTCCGCTACGAGACGGCAAGCCGCCAGGTCGGCTCGCTGCTCCTGGGCCTCTACGACGCGGCCGGAAAGCTCGACCACGTGGGCTTCACCTCGGCGATCCGCGACGCCGAGCGTCCGGCGCTCACCGCGAAGCTGGAGAAGCTGGCCGGCGGGTCGGGCTTCACCGGCGATGCGCCAGGCGGCCCCAGCCGCTGGAGCAACGAACGTTCGGCGGAATGGACGCCACTGAAGCCCAAGCTGGTGGTGGAGGTCCGCTACGACCACGTCACCGGCGACCGCTTTCGGCACGGGACGAGCCTGTTGCGCTGGCGGCCCGACAAGGCGCCCGAGCAGTGCACGCTGGCCCAGCTCCGCTCGGAGTCCGCCAGCCTGCTGGGTCAGGGCATGGCGTCCTGACGCCCGCTCAGGCCTCGCCGCCGGCCTTTCGATAGGCCTCGCGCGCCGCGACCACCGCCGCCGTGGCCGCCTTGCGCGCCGCGTCATAAGCCGCCTGCGCCTTGGCGATCTCGGCCTCCAGCTTCTCCTGCCGGCGCCGCAGGGCCGCCGCCTGGCGTTCGCGCGCCGCCTCGAGCCTGCGCAGCGCCGCTTCCGCCGCGGTGAGCTTCGTGCGGTCGGCAGGCCGTTTGCGGCGCTCCGGAACTCGCGGCAACGCGGCGGAGTCGGCCTTGAAGGGCCCGTCCGACCCCGCGGGTCGCTTCAGCAGCACGCCGGGATGAGCCAGCGCCGCATCGATGGCGGCCGGGTCCTGCGCCGGCCTCGCCTGGCCCTCGGCGAACAGGTTCTGCCGGGTGCCCCAGACGCGCAGAGCCTGCGCCTGGCTGGGGACGGCGAGCACCGTGTCGTGGAATCCGAACTGCGCCTGGAAGACTTTCAGCCGACGCGCCCGCGCCTTGGGCATGGCTCACCTCGCGACAGGATCGCGCTCCAGCGCTTGCCTTTCGAACGCGGCCAGGGTGCGGACGTTGCCCGACCGGCTGGCGAACGCCACGCCATTGGATCGCCCCACGAGGCTTTTTGCACCTCACGCGCTTCTCCGGCGGAACCCGGGTCGGCCGGATCGTATTAGCGGCAGACGCCAATCATCGCCGCCAGGACGGGGCCATGACCGACAATCCACACTCCACCGCCCGCATCGCCGGGCATCCGCTGCACCCGATGTTCGTGCCGTTTCCCATCGTCTGCTTCGTGCTGACGCTCATCAGCGACCTCGCCTACTGGAAGACCGCCGCCATGCAGTGGGCCAACATGTCCGCCTGGTTGCTGGTCGTGGGGCTGGTGATGGCCCTGCTGGCGGTGATCGCCGGGCTGATCGATTTCCTGGGCGAGCGCCGCATCCGCGCGCTGCCGGCGGTCTACGTCCACGCCCTCGGCAATACCGTGGCTCTGGTGTTGGCGATCTTCAACCTGCTGATCCACAGCCGCGACGCCTACACCTCGGTCGTGCCCACCGGCCTCGTCCTTTCGGTGCTGACGGTGCTGATCCTGCTGGTCACCGGGTGGCTGGGCGGGGACATGGTCTATCGCCATCGGGTCGGCGTCCTCCCGGAGGACCGGCCATGAGCCCGTGGCGTCTCAGCCTTTTCGCGGCCGCCGCCCTCAGCCTGGCCGCCTGCGGTCCCAAGCCCATCGATCCGCATCGCCAGATCGGGGCCAACCCCTATCTGCCGCCGATCCATCAATACCTGCTGCCGCCGATGCACGTGCCCAAGACCGAGCCCTGGGGCTCGGCGGTTCCGACCGTGGCGCCTGGCCTGCAGATCAAGGCGCTGGCAACCGGCCTGAAGAACCCGCGCTCGCTCTACGTCCTGCCCAACGGCGACGTGCTGGTGGCCGAGACCGACGGCCCCAAGGGTCCGGTGAACCGGCCCAAGGAGTTCGTCATGAACTGGATTGAGCAGCAGGCGCACTCCAAGACCAAGGCCGGCAACCGCATCCTCTTGATCCGCGATCCCGGCAACGGCGCCCCGCCGCAGGTCAGCGTGTTCATCGACCACCTGACCTCGCCCTTCGGCATGGTGCTGGTCGGGAATGATTTCTACGTGGCCGACACCGACGCGGTGCTGCGCTTCCCCTACCAGACCGGCGACACCCAGATCGTCGCGCCGCCACAAAAGCTCACCGACCTGCCCGGCGGCCCCATCGACCACCACTGGACCAAGAGCCTGACCGCCAGCCCGGACGGGACCAAGCTCTATGTCGGCATCGGCTCCAACAGCAACATCACCGAGAACGGCATCCCCGCCGAACTGGGCCGCGCCGCCATCTGGGAGATAGACCGGACCACCGGCGCGCACCGCGAGTTCGCCACCGGCCTGCGCAATCCCAATGGCCTGCAGTTCGAGCCGCAGACCCATGTCCTGTGGGCGGTGGTCAACGAGCGCGACGAACTGGGCCCGGATCTGGTTCCCGACTACCTGACCTCGGTGAAGGACGGCGCCTTCTACGGCTGGCCCTACAGCTACTATGGCCAGCACGTCGATCCGCGGGTGAAGCCGCAGCGGCCGGACCTGGTGGCCAGGGCGATCCCGCCGGACTATGCGCTGAGCTCCCACGTCGCGCCGCTCGGCCTGGTGTTCTACTCAGGCTCGAACCTGCCGGCGGCCTATCGCAGCGGGGCCTTCGTCGGCGAACATGGCAGTTGGGACCGCAGCCCGCTGAACGGCTATCGCGTCGTCTACGTCCCGTTCGCGAATGGCCGGCCGACCGGCATGGCGCAGGACGTGGTCACCGGCTTCCTCGGCGCCGATGGCAAGGCGCGGGGCCGCCCGGTCGGCCTGGCGGTCGACGCCCACGGCGGCCTGCTGATCGCCGACGACGTAGGCAACACCGTCTGGCGGGTGACCGCCGCTGGGACGCAGCCATGAAGTCGAAGCGGGTCTGGCAGGACGCGGGCGAGCGCACCTTCGTCGTGGTGCTCGATCCCGGCGACGAGGCCTTCGAATCCCTTGGCCGGTTCGCGGCGGAGAATAGCCTGCAAGGCGCTTCCCTGACCGCCATCGGAGCCTTTTCGCGGGCCACGGTCGGTTGGTTCGACTTCGCCAGCAAGACCTACAGGCCGATCATGGTCGACGAGCAATGCGAGGTGCTGAGCGCCATCGGCGACATCGCCCGCGACGACGCCGGCAAGCCCAGCCTGCACCTGCACGCGGTCCTGGGCCTGCGCGACGGGACCACCCGCGGCGGCCACTTCATCGAGGGGATCGTCCATCCGACCCTGGAGGTCACCGTGGTCGAGACCCCGGCCCATCTGCGCCGGCGCAAGCGGCCCGAACTGGGCATCGCCCTGATCGACCTGAACCTGAGCTGAGGCTTCACGTTGCCGGCTCGTGCCCGCTCCTCATGCCTTGTCCTCGCTCTCCTCGCCTGAGGCGATCCGGCTCGCGGCGTCGTTGGCCGTCGCCCTCGACCTGGCCGCCGCGGCCCTTGCCCTGTTGATCATGATCGACGCCTGGGCGCCGCCGCAGGACCTGCCGTGGAAGCCGCTGCGGCTGGATGCGCCGCTGGGCCTGGCCACCGGCTGGAAGTTCGCCCGCGCGGCGGCCAGCCCCAGCCTCTGCCGCAAGGTACTGCGCGACGCCGGCGTCGCCTTCCAGGAGAGCGGCGAACGCCAGGCCGGCGGCTGCGTCACGCCCAACACCCTGCGGCTGGCCGGCGGCCTCACCGCCCTTTCGCCCGCCGCGCCGCTGACCAGTTGCCCGCTGGCGCTGGGCTACGCCTTCTGGACGCGGTTCTCGGTGCAGCCCGCGGCCCTCGACGAACTCGCCAGCCCCGTCGTGCGCGTTGACCATGTTGGCACCTTCGCCTGCCGCAACATCTATGGCCGCGCCCAGGCGCCGCTCAGCGAGCACGCCCGCGCCAACGCCATCGACGTCACCGGCTTCGAAACGGCCTCCGGACGGCGCGTCGCCATCGCCAGGGATTTTCGGGCGGGGGACAGCGAAGGCCAGTTCCTGCGGCGCGTGCGGGACGGCGCCTGCGCCTGGTTCCACGTGGTGCTGAGCCCCGACTACAACGCCGCCCACCGCACCCACTTCCATCTGGACCAGGGGCCCTACCGGGCCTGCCGCTAGCTACTTCTGCCGCGGCGGCTTCAGGTCCTTGCCGGCCATCAACAGCTTGCCCGAGTGGCTGGCGTGGGCGGCCTCCATCAGGGTGCGGGCGGCGTTGCGGACCTCCTCCTGCAGGGCGGTGTCGGCGTCCAGGGCCTCGTGGTTGGTGGCGTAGGGCTGCCAGTAGCCGATGTAGCGGTCGAGCTCGGCGTTCACCCCGGCCGGCGCAAGGTCCATGAACCGCAGCCAGTCGGACAGGCTGCGCCGGACGTTCTCGGCGCCCTCCACGTCCCCATGCACCACCACCGAGAAGACCCGGCCGGCCAGGTGCTTGGGATAGTCCCAACCGGCGAGCTCGATCCGCTTCGCCGCCTTGGCGTCCTTGCCGTGGGTCAGGCTGGGGTCGGGATTGCCGCCGTCGGCGCAGACCAGGCGGTCCATCATCAGCTTCAGCGGCGAGGAGGCCTGATACCAGTTCACCGGACTGACGATCATGATCCCGTGGGCCTGCACCCACAGCGGATAGATCTCGTTCATCCAGTCGTTCGTCTGGCCCAGCGAATAGTTGGGATAGCAGGAGCACGGCCAGTGGCAGAGCGCCGGCGCGGTCGAGAAGCAGGCCTTGCAGGGATGGATCTCGCGGCCGAATTCCGACGTCAACCGGCTGAGATCCAGCACCTCCACCGCGATGTCGCCGGCCTCCATGACCTCCCGCGCGAGCGTCGCCAGCCGGTAGGACTTCGACATCTCGCCGGGACAGGTGTGCTCGCTGCGGGGCGAGGCGTTGACGATCAGCACCCGGCACGGCCCGTCTGGATCGTCGTGCCGGAACTGGGCGGCGGCGACCGCGGCGCTGGCGTCCAGCCAGTCCACCGCCAGGTCATAATCGGGATCGGCGAAGCCTGGCCCCGCCTTGCGGGTGCGCGGCGACTTGCGGTGGTGGGAATAGGCGTCCCAGGCCGCAGTGGCGATCCTGTCGAGCTCTTGCGAAAGTCCATCGAAGGCTGGATCGATGTAGCGGCTCAGGAATCTGCCGCGGAAGGTCGCCTCGTCGAGCCGAGGGCTCGGCATCCCCTTGCGCGGCTCGGGCGTCGGCTCGGCCATCCACGATTCTCCCAGGCGGCGCGGGACTCGCGCCCGCTGCGGGCAACGGCGGCCTGACCGGTCCAGTTCCGGTGGCGGCCCAACGCCACGGGCCATGCCGTGCCGGCCTTCTTCGGCTGGATCAACGTCGGCCACGGCGGCGCCTAGGACCCGGTCTGGCACGCCGAGAAGAAGGGCATGAACTAGGGACCACTTCACATTCACTGCGCGAGGGATGTTCGCGCTTCCTTCCTCCATCTAGGAAGGATTATGATTCAGTAGCTTAGCTTCATATCAGCTTTGACTTCAGGCCTTGCGGAGCAATCCGAATGTGGATTGGCCCTTCCTCCTTCGACGCCCATCGAACTTCGCCCGGGTTCCTTGCGGAAAGCCGGCGAGCGTGATCCCAACGCTGTCGGATTCCGGCAAGCTCGTTCGTCGTTCCCATGAGACGCCAGGCGCGCCGCTCGCGGGGAGACCGACGATGCGGCTTTGGCGATGGGAAGCGGCGGCGCTCGTCGCGCCCGGCCGGTGAGATGAGAGAGTCCTGACGTGGATACGCGAGCGCAGATCGACGCCTACATCGCCAGCCAGCCCGAGGCGAAACGCAACGAGATGCTGACCTTGCATCAGCTGATATTCGGCGTCTCGCCGGACTCTCAGCTTTCATTCCTCGACGGCAGGAACAGCGACGGCAAGATCGTCACCAACCCCAACATTGGCTACGGCCTGCAGACGATCCGGTACGCCGACGGCTCGACCAGGGAATTCTACAAGGTCGGGATCAGCGCAAATACGGCAGGCATTTCCGTCTACATCGTGGGTCTCGAAGACAAGCAATACCTGTCGCAAACCTATGGAAAGCGGCTCGGAAAGACCAAGATCACCGGCTATTGCATCAAATTCCGGAGCCTGGCGGATATCGATATCAGGGTTCTTGAAGAGATGATCGCCGAGCACATGGCCCGGGAGCCGGCGCACAGCCTCGGGACCGCCTAACGCCCGCGTTTGGCCCGGCGCTCCTGGCGGTTGCCGCGCAGGTCGGCGGAGACCTTGCCGAGGTTCTTCTGGCGCAGGCGCGCGCCCTCCTCGTCGTAGAGGAACGGCACGAAGACGAAGCGTTCGCCACTCGTCACCGGCGTCGCCTCGTGCAGCAGGCTGCAGCAGAACACCGTCGCCCCGCCGGCCGGCGGACGGTAGGTGCGCGGGCCGAACTCGGGAAAGCGGAGGTCGCCGCCCTCATAGCCGTCGTTGAGGTTCAAGCTGACCGCGAACCGGCGGTGCGCGGTGCCGGCGGTGACGTCGTCGCGGTGGCGCGAGAAGAAGCCCTGGTCCTCCGCGCCATAGCGGCTGACGAGGTAGCGCTCGATGTGCTGCGCCTGCCAGCCGAGCGCGCGCCGGATCATCGGAAACAGCCGGTCCTGCAGGCGCTCGCGCAGCGCCCCGATCACCGCCTCGTCCTCGATGAACACGTCGTGGCGGCGCTTCATGAAGCTGTCGATGTGCTGCACGGTCTCGCCGCCCACGTCCTTGGCGAACCCGGACGCCGTGGCGCCGCCGGCCCGGTAGTAGGCGATCAGCGCCTCGCACAGCTCCGGCTCGAAGATGCGCGGCAAGGTCAGCACCGGGGCGTACTGCGCCTGCGCCGCCACGGGCGCGTCGCGCAGCTCCTGCTCCAGCCGGTCCAGCACCACGCCGGTCGCCTCGATCGGCGCGCTCATGGCGATGCGAAAGGCCGGGTCGATCAGGAACAGGCAAGGCTGCAGATTGGCCTCGTCCGCCGCCCCGTACAGACGCGTGACTGCCAGGTCGAAGTCCCAGAAGAAGCGGACGCCGGGGTCGGAGTTCTGCAGGCCGCGCGACTTGTCCGCCGGATCGATGCTGACCCCGAAGAAGGCCGCGTCAGCGCCGTTGAACAGTTCGCGCCGCTTGATCGCCAGGGCCAGGCCCTCGGCCGGGGCGAGTTGGCTGCTGGTGCCGAAGAACATCAAGACGATCCAACGCCCGGCGACCACGTCCAGGCTATAGCGCTCGACGCCGTCGGTGGCGGCGGCGAAGAAGGGCGCGGGCTCGCCGACCTGGGGGATCTTGCCCATCGCGGGCCTCCATCGAACGACTCAAGGTCGCCCGTTCCGCTTAGCGCGGGGTAAGCGCCATGTCGCGTCCCTACCAGACCCCGACATTGGGCATCGACGCCCAGGGCTCGGCGGACGGCAGCGCTGGGCCCGCCTGCAGCAGCTCGATGGAGATGTTGTCGGGCGAGCGGACAAACGCCATGCGCCCGTCTCGCGGCGGGCGGTTGATCACGACGCCCTTGTCCTTCAGCCGCTGGCAGGTCGCGTAGATGTCGTCCACCGCATAGGCCAGGTGGCCGAAGTTGCGGCCGCCCTCATAGGCCTCCGGGTCCCAGTTGTAGGTCAGCTCGACCATCGGCGCCTTGGCGGCCCTGGCCGCGTCCTCGTCGCCGGGCGCGCAGAGGAACACCAGGGTGAACCGGCCGCCGGGATTTTCGCTGCGCGAGGCCTCCACCAGGCCCAGCTTGTCGCAATAGAACTCCAGCGAGGCGTCGAGGTCGGTCACCCGGACCATGGTGTGGAGATAGTTCACTGGCGATTATCCATTTACATCGTAAGTCTGTTGCGACACGAGGTCACGCGGCGCACGCCTCAACCATGTGTTGCAATGACCGGAGGCAAACCAGTCATAAACCGCCGGGACGCCATCCTCTACGCGATTTCGTTTCTGTCGTGTAACGGTGGCATCGCAAGCCCTCTAAAATGGGGGCAGCGTGAACGGGCGTTCAGTGATTCGCGCGGAGCTGTAGGGGGCTCAGGGACAGCTTGATGCGGATAAAATCCCAGTACCTGTTCGTCATCGTGGTGATGGGCGCGGTGGTGCTCTATTTCGTCGTGCGCAGCCTGTTCAGCCTGGGCGCGCCGCACATCGCCCAGGCCAAGACGACCGAGCAGGCCGGCCCGCCCAGCGTCCAGGCCGAGCTCGTGCCGCAAGTGATGCGCCCCTACGACGTGGTGATCCGCGGCCGCACCCAGGCGACGCGGACGGTGGTCGTCCGCTCCGAGACCGCCGGCGTGGTGGCCGAAACCCCGGTGTTGCAGGGTGGCTTCGTCAAGCAGGGCCAGGTGCTCTGCCGGTTGGCCGTCGACGCCCGCCAGGCGGCGCTGGACCAGGCGCGCGCGGCGCTCCGCTCGATGCAGCTCGCCCAGCAGCAGAACGAACAACTGGCCAAGCAGGGCTTCCGCGCCCCGGCCCAGGTGCTGCAGGGCCAGGCCAACCTCGACGCCGCCAGCGCCGGCGTGCGCCAGGCCGAGATCGCGCTCGCCCAGGTCAACCTCAAGGCGCCCTTCGCCGGAATCTTCGACCATCGCGACGCCGAGGTCGGCGCCTATCTCAGCCCCGGCCAGTCCTGCGGCACGGTGATCGAAATCGATCCCCTGCTGGTGGTGGGCGACGTGCCCGAGACCCAGGCCGCCAGCATCAAGGTCGGCGCGGCGGCGACCGCGCGGCTGGTGTCGGGCGAGACGCTTACCGGGCGCATCCGCTACGTGTCGCACGACGCCGATCCGCAGACCCGCACCTATCACCTGGAAATGACGCTGCCGAACCCCAGGCTGGATGTCCGCTCGGGCCTGTCGGCGGAGATGCACGTGGGCGCTGGCTCCGGCCCGGCGCACCTGGTGCCGGTCTCCAGCCTGGTGCTGGATTCCGCCGGGCGCCAGGGCGTGCGCTACGTGCTGGCCGATGGCCGGGTGGCCTTCTCGCCGGTGACCGTCCTGGAGGAGACCAAGGATGGCGTCTGGGTCACCGGCCTCTCCGGCCAGGTGGAGTTGATCACCGTTGGCCAGTCCTATGTCGCCGACGGCCAGAAGGTTCGTGTCGCCCTGGCGCGCTAGCGCCGGAGCGATGGGAGGTATGCGATGATCGCGGCCCTGATCGACGGAGCCATCAGACGCAAGAAGGTGGTGCTGGGCGTCACCCTCGTCGCCTGCCTGTTCGGCATCTTCGCCTACAACTCCATGCCGCGGGAGGCCAATCCCGACATCGACCTGCCCTACATCGAGGTGATCGTGCCCTTCCCCGGCGTGAGCCCGGAGGACGCAGAACGCCTGCTGGTCAAGCCGCTGGAGGTCGAGCTGCAGACCATCCAGGGCGTCAAGCACATGAACGCCATCGCCGAGGAGAACGCGGCGGTCGTCACCCTGGAGTTCGACCCCAGCTTCTCCAAGCAGAAGGCGCTGGACGACGTGCGCTCCAAGGTCGACCTGGCCCGCGGCCGCTTCCCGCCCGACGCCGAGCCGCCGGACATCGAGGAAGAGAACTTCGCCGACGAGCCGATCATCGGCATCATCCTGCACGGCGAGGCGCCGGAGCGGGAGCTGGCGCGCATCTCCCGCGACCTGAAGGAACGGCTGGAAAGCGCGCCCGGGGTGCAGCAGGCCTTCGAGAGCGGCGCCCGCGATCAGGTGCTGGAGGTCGACATCGATCCCCTGCGCATGGAGGCCTACGACGTCACCGCCACCGATCTGTCGGCGGTGATCTCGCGCAACAACCAGCTGGTGCCGGCCGGCAACCTGCGCTCCGGCTCGGGGCTGTTCGCCATGAAGATCCCGGGCGTCGTGCGGAACCCCGCCGACATCCTGGCCCTGCCGGTCAAGCGCAACGGCGACCGCGTCGTCACCATCGGCGACATCGGCAGCGTCCGGCGCACCTTCAAGGAGCCGGACTTCATCACCCGCTTCAACGGTCAGCCGGCGGTGGCGCTCGACGTTTCCAAGCGCAGCGGCGCCAACATCCTCGACACCGTCAAGGTGGTCCGCAAGGTGGTCGCCGACGAGGAGAAGCGTTGGCCGTCGACCGTCAAGGTCGACTACACCTACGACAATTCCGACTTCATCGGCCGCACCCTGACGGTGCTGGAAAGCGGCATCCTGACGGCCAGCCTGCTGGTGATGATGATCGTGGTGGCAAGCCTGGGCATCCGCCAGGGGATCATCGTCGGCCTGGCGATCCCGGTCTGCTTCCTGATCTCCTTCGTGATGATCCACGGCATGGGCGTGACGCTCAACCAGATGGTCATGTTCGGCATGGTGCTGGCCGTCGGCATCCTGGTGGACGGCGGCATCGTGGTGGTGGAGTACGCCGACCGGAAGATGGCCGAGGGCATGCCCAAGGCCCAGGCCTTCGCCGCCGCCGGCACGCGGATGTTCTGGCCGGTGGTCAACGGCACGCTCACCACGCTCTGCGCCTTCCTGCCGTTCATGTTCTGGGACTCGATCAGCGGCAAGTTCATGAGCTTCCTGCCGCTCACCCTGTTCTTCGTGCTGGGCGCCTCGATCTTCGTGGCCCTGATCTTCACCCCGGCGCTGGGCTCGATCTTCGGCCGCGCCACCGCCGTCGACGCCGAGCATCTGGCGGAGATCGAAAAGTCCGAGCACGGCGACCCGCGTGAGATGGCGGGCTTCATGGGCTGGTACGCGCGCACCATCTCCTACCTCGGCGCGCACCCCGGCCGCACGGTTGTCGGCGCCCTGGCGGTGGTCTTCGCCATCGCCTTCTGGTTCGCGGTCACCCCGCACCGCACCGAGTTCTTCCTCGACCAGGACCCGGAGAACGTCACCGTCTACCTGAAGGCCCGGGGCAACCTGTCGCCGGAGGCGCAGGACGGCCTGACCCGCCAGGTCGAACGCCGCCTGGTCGGCATCAAGGGTATCGACTCCCTGTATGTCCGCTCCGGCAGCGTGGTCTCCTTCGGCGGCCCCAACTCGGCGCCCAACGACACCATCGGCCGCATCCAGGTGCAGTTCGTCCCCTATGAGCGGCGCAAGGTGCTGGGCATCCGCGGCGAGGACGTGGCCAGCGAGATCCGCAAGCGGGTCGCCGACCTGCCCGGCATGTCCGTCGAGGTGCGCGAGCCGGAAAGCGGCCCGCCGATCGGCAAGTCGGTGCAGGTGCAGCTCTCCAGCCACGACCCGGCGCTCCTCGACAAGGCCGCCGACCTGGTCAAGGCCAAGCTCGCCGCCGACCCGCAGCTCATCGACCTGGAGGACAATCGCACCTCGCCCGGCATCCAGTACGACATGACCGTCGACCGGGTGGCCGCCGGCCGCTACGGCGTCGACGTGCTGGCGGTGGGCCAGGCGATCCAGTTCCTTACCGACGGGGTGCTGGTCGGACGCTTCCGCCCCGACGACGTGCAGGACGAGCTCGACATCCGCATGCGCTTCCCGGCCGACGCGCGGACGCTGGCGGCCTTCGACCAGCTGAAGATCACCACGCCCTCCGGGCCGGTGCCGGCCAGCTACTTCGTCAAGCGCCTGCCGACCCAGCAGGTCAGCCTGATCCAGCGCCGCGAGGGCCAGCGCCTGGTGCTGATCCAGGCCAACGCGGTCAAGGGCGTCGCCGCCAACCAGAAGATCGCCCAGCTCAAGCCGTGGATCGCCAAGGCCGCCATCGACCCGGAGGTGCACGTCAAGTTCGTCGGCGCCGACGAGGAGGGCCAGAACGCCACCACCTTCTTCATCGTGGCGATGAGCGTCTCGCTGTTCCTGATGAGCGTGATCCTGCTGTGGCAGTTCAACAGCTTCTACGGCGTGCTGGTGACGCTTTCGGCCGTCGCGCTCTCGACCATCGGCGTGTTGCTGGGCATCCAGGTGAACCTGCTGCACACCTTCGACTACATCTCGGTGATCCTGGTGGGCACCGGGGTGGTGTCGCTGGCCGGCGTCGTCGTGGGCCACAACATCGTGCTGGTGGACACCTACTACCAGCTCCGCCGCCAGGGCTTCCAGGCCGACGAGGCCGCCATGCGCGCCGCGGCCCAGCGCTTCCGGCCGGTGATGCTGACCACCATCGTGACCGTGGTGGGCCTGTTGCCGATGATGTTCCAGGTGCACCCCAACTTCCACAACGGCCATATCGAGCTGAAGGCGCCGGGGTCGGAATGGTGGGTGCAGCTCTCCGGCGCGGTGGTCTGGGGCCTGTCGTTCGCGACCCTGCTGACGCTGGTCCTGACGCCTGTGTTGCTGGCCGCGCCGAAGATCGCCTCGGCGCGCTTCGCCAGTTCCTGGCGCTTCATGCAGCGCCTGGCGGGCCTCGAGCCCAAGCCTGTGCCAGTGAAGCCCTACGACATCCCACGGGCGGCCGAGTAGCGCTTGCCCAGACCCACCTCGCGCCTCACCTCGCGCCTCGCCGTCGAAGACGACCTGCCGGCCCTGGAAGCCATCATGGCCGCCGCCATCGCCGAGCTGCAGAAGGGCTTCCTGACCCCTGAGCAGATCGCCGCCAGCCGCGCGATCATGGGCCTCGACCGCCAACTCGTCGCCGACCGCACCTATTTCATCGTCGAGCAGGACGGCGCCATCGCCGGCTGTGGCGGCTGGAGCCGGCGCGCGACCCTCTACGGCGGCGATCACACCCCCGGCCGCGATCCCGAACTCCTCAACCCCGCCACGGACGCCGCGCGCGTGCGGGCCATGTACACCCACCCGGACTTCGCCCGCCGCGGCGTCGGCCGCCTGATCCTGACGCTCTGCGAAGCCGCCGCCCGCGCCGAAGGCTTCCGCCGCCTGGAACTGATGGGCACCCTATCCGGCCGCCCGCTCTACGAAAGCTACGGCTTCCGCCCCATCGAGGAAATCATCGACGCCCGCGGCGGCGCCCCGGTGCCGCTCGTGCGGATGGGCAAGGAGATCCCTAAAACCTAGTCGCTCCCCATCGGGGAGCTGTCAGCGAAGCTGACCGAGGGGGGCCTCAACGATCTGAGCGGACCCCCTCCGGCGCGTTCCGCGCCACCTCCCCCGATGGGGAGGAACTGAGTTTTCAAACCTCCCGCGTCTGCCGCCGCCACAGCGCCGCGTATTCGCCGGTCTTGGCCAGCAGTTCGGCGTGGGTCCCGCGCTCGACGATCTTGCCCCGGCGCAGCACCAGGATCTGTTCGGCGTCGACGATGGTCGACAGCCGGTGGGCGATCACCAGGGTGGTGCGCCCAGCCTTCACCCGCCGCAGGGTCTCCTGGATCGCCGCCTCGGTGGGACCATCCAAGGCGCTGGTGGCCTCGTCCAGGATCAGCACGCGGGGATTGGCCAGCAGGGCGCGCGCGATCCCCACCCGCTGGCGCTCGCCGCCGGAAAGCTTCAGGCCCCGCTCGCCGACCATGGTCGACATGCCGTTCGGCAGGCTGTCGATGAAGGGCCCAAGCTCGGCGGCCTCGGCGGCGGTGCGCACCTCGTCGGTCGAGGCGCCCGGCCTGGCGAATGCGATGTTGGCGTAGAGGCTGTCGTTGAACAGGGCCACGTCCTGCGGCACCAGCGCCACGGCCTGGCGCAGCGCCGCCTGCTTCACCGCCTTCAGGTCCAGGCCGTCCAGCAGCACCCGGCCCTCGTTGGGATCGATCAGCCGCATGGCCAGGCGCACCGCCGTGGTCTTGCCCGACCCCGATGGGCCGACCAGCGCCGTCGTCGTCCCCGGCGGAATCTCGAAGCTGACGCCACGCAGGCCCACCGAGCGGGCGTCGTGCCGGAAGCTCACCTTGTCGAACGCCAGCGAGGCGCCTCGCACGCTGGCCGGCGGCAGGTCCTGCGCCAGCGCCCCATCGACGATATCGGGGGTGACGGCGCGCAGTTGCACCATCTGCTCCATGTCGATGAACGCCTGGCGGATCTCGCGGTAGTTGAAGCCCAGCATGCCCAGCGGCTGGTAGAGCCCGCGCAGCAGCAACACCGCCATGGTGATGTCGCCCACCGTCAGCTCGTGCCGCGCCACCGCCGCGCCGGCCATCACCGTCATGATCGCTAGGCCGATGTTGAGGATCAGCGACTGCGAGGCGTTCAGCAGGTTCAGCGAGGAATTGGCCTGCACGGCCACGTCCACATAGTCGTCCATGGCGCGGCTGTAGTCGCCCACCACCCGCGCCTCGGCCCCAAAGGTCTTCACCGTCTCGTAGTTGATCAGGGCGTCGACGGAGAGGCCGGCCACCTTCGAGTCCGCTTCGGCCCAGCGGCGGCGATGGCTCAGGCGCCAGTCGGTGATCCGGAAGGTCACCACGGTGTAGACGACGATCGTCACCAGCGTCGCGAAGGCGAAGCGCAGGCCCAGGCGATGGGCCAACACCACCATGGCCATGACCAGCTCGACCGCCGTTGGGCCGATGTTGAACACCACGCTGCGGATCAGGAAGTCGGTGGAGCGCGAGCCCCGGTCGATGATCCGCGACAGCGCGCCCATCTGCTTGGACTGGTGGAAGTCCATGGAGAGCGCGAGCGCGTGGCTGAAGGTCTCCACCGCCGCCTTGGCCATGGTCGCCTGCGAGACCCGGGTGAAGATCGCGTCGCGGACGAAAGGGATGGCCGCGGCAAAGAACATCAGGCCGGCATAGGCCACCGCGCCCATCACGAAGGCGGGGCTCAGCGCCTGGATCGTCGCGTCGGCGCGGCTGAGGCCATTGATGGCGTCGCCCAGCACCACCGGCGCCCAGACGCCGGCGAACTTGCCGACGAACACCAGCCCCAGCGCCGCGACGATCCGCAGGCGCAGGTGCGAGGCCCCCGAGCGCATCACCAGCCGGCCGAGGTCGGCCATGGAGCCCCAGAAGCTGAACTTGACTGCCGGCGTGGCCATCTCGCCGCCGGGGCGGCGCATCATGCCGGGGTGGGCGAAGGCCAAGCTTTGCTCCGTTATTGGACCCGTTAGTGGATCAGCAGGGTGGATTGCACGCCGCCGCCCGGCGTCATCCAGTCGACCCGCAGGCCGGCAGGGGTCAACTGGCTACGCATTGGCCCCTCCGCAAGGGGCGCGGCGGGCGAGAGCTGCACCGTCGCCTGGTCGGAAAAGCCGTCGCCGAACACCTGCACCTGATGCACGCCCGGCCGAATCGGCGTCGTCGCGCCCAGGCTGATCCCGTAGCGGCCTTGCGCGTCGGCCCGGCCCTCGGCGGCCTGATGACCGTCCAGCCGCACGATCACCGTCGCGGCCGGCGCGGCCCGCACCGACACCTCCAGGCCGCCGCCGCGGTCGAAGTCGATGGCCCGCAGGCCCGGCCGCGGGTCCCGGTCGATGCGCAGCGTCCCCGCCCCGGCCCGCAGCAGGGCCGCCTGTCCCGTCGGGGTCACCAGCACATAGCCCTCCGCCTGCGCCTTGCGGTCGCGCAGGCTGACCGACAGGCCGAAGATGCGCGCCTGCGCCGCCGGTGGCAGCGCGATCGCCCAGGCCCCGTTGGCGTCGGCATTGGCGAACAGCGCCGCGCCAGCCGGCGTCGCCAGCCTCACGCGGCCGCCGGCGGGCGCCGATCCCCACAGGGTGACCCCGCCCGGCCCCGCGCGCACCGCCTCGACCCGCGGCGGACTGAGGTAGGCCTGCTCCTGGGCGCTGGCGTCCTCGCCCTGCGCCTGAGTTGGCCCCTGGGTCTGGCCGGTCGCCGACGGCTTGCCGCCACAGGCCGCCAGGCTGAGCGCGGCCAGCAGGATGAGGTGGGGCTTCGCCGGAATCACGGTTTGGTTGAAACTCCTTAACCCAGACCCTAGCTAATCGGGCTTTCGCCGCGCGCCGACAAGGGCCGTGGATTTTCCCGGAGTATCCATCCTATGGGCGCAGCGCCCAACAGCCTGACCTCGGTGTGCGTGTTCTGCGGCTCGTCCGACGCGGCCGATCCTGCCTATCTGCGCGCGGCCGCCGACCTTGGCCGGTCTTTGGCGCAGGCGAAGCTGCGCCTGGTCTACGGCGGCGGCGGGGTCGGCCTGATGGGCGCCTGCGCGGTCGCGGCCCACGAGGCCGGCGGCGACGTGCTGGGCATCATTCCCGACTTCCTGCAGGGCAAGGAGCGCGCGCTGGACATGGTGAAGACCGAGGTCGTCGCCACCATGCACGAGCGCAAGCAGCGGTTCTTCGAGGAGTCCGACGGCTTCGTGATCCTGCCCGGCGGCATCGGCACGCTGGAGGAGATCGTCGAGCTGCTCTCCTGGCGCCGCCTCGACCTGCACCATCTGCCGGTCGTCTTCTACAATCCGGACAACTTCTGGGCCCCGCTCTTCGCCCTCTTCCAGCACACCGTCGACGCCAAGCTGACCCCGGCCGCCTTCATGGGCGCGTGGACCGTGGTCGACCGCGTCGAAGACATCGTCCCCGCCCTCCTCGCCGGCCCCAAAGCCGGCGCCGACAAGCTGCTAACCAGCATCGTCTAGCCTTCCTTTCCCGCTTCGCGGGAAAGGGGGACCGTTGGCCGAGCGCAGGGAAGAGCCAATGGTGGATAGGGAAAGCCTCAGGCTCCGAGCGTGCCGCTTGCCCTCTCCACCATTCCCTCTTCGGGGAATGGTCCCCCTCTCCCGCTTCGCGGGAAAGGAAATCACGGAACGTTCGCTTCCAGCTCATCCAGCCAGACCCGCGCCGTGCCATCCGATGGCGCGCGCCAGTCGCCGCGGGGCGAAAGCGCGCCGCCGGAGATCACCTTGGGCCCGTTGGGCATGGCCGAGCGCTTGAACTGGCTGATCTCGAAGAAGCGGAACAGGAAGACCTTCAGCCACCCCTTGATCGCCGCCAGGTCATAGGCGTTGCGCGTGCCCTCCGGGAAGTTCGGCGGCCAGGCGCCCGCATTCACGTCCCGCCAGGCATGCCAGGCCAGGAACGCCACCTTGGACGGCCGCAGGCCGAAGCGGGTGATGTGATAGAGGCTGAAGTCCTGCAGCTCATAGGGCCCGACCTTGGCCTGGGTGGACTGGATCGCGCCCGACGCATCGGCCGGCACCAGCTCCGGTGAAATCTCGGTGTCGAGGATGGCGTTCAGCGTCGCCGCCGCACCGTCGAACTGGCCGGTCTTCATCGTCCAGCGGATCAGGTGCTGGATCAGGGTCTTCGCCAGCGAGCCGTTGACGTTGTAGTGGCTCATCTGGTCGCCGACGCCATAGGTGTTCCAGCCGAGCGCGATCTCCGACAGGTCGCCGGTCCCCAGCACGAAACCCGAATGCTGGTTGGCCAGCCGGAACAGATAGTCGGTGCGCAGCCCCGCCTGGACGTTCTCGAAGGTCACGTCATAGACCGCCTCGCCCTTGGCGAAGGGGTGGCCGAGGTCGGCGAGCAGTTGGCGCGCCGCCGGCTTGATGTCGATCTCCTCACCGGTGACGCCCAGCGCCTTCATCAGCTTCCAGGCGTTGGATTTCGTCCCCTCGCTGGTGGCGAAGCCCGGCATGGTGAAGCCCAGGATGTCGGCGCGGGGCTTGCCCAGCGCATCGAACGCCTTGCAGGCCACCAGCAGGGCGTGGGTTGAATCCAGCCCGCCGGAAATCCCGATCACCAGATGCTTCGACTTCGTCGCGCGCAGCCGTTGGATCAGCCCCTGCACCTGGATGTTGAAGGCCTCGTAGCAGTCCTGGTCCAGTCGCGCCGGGTCGTGCGGCACGAAGGGGAAGCGGTCGAGGGGCCGTAGCAGGCCCACGTCCTCGAAGCTCGGCTGGTGGTCGAAGGCGACCTTGCGGAACGCCCGCTCCGGCCGCCCGGCCGCGACCGCTGAGTTGTTGAAGGTCGGCGTGCGCAGCCGCTCCAGCCGCAGGCGCTCCACGTCGATGTCGGCCATGGCCATCTGGGCGTGCTGCGGGAAGCGCTCGGTCTGGGCCATCAGCTTGCCAAGCTCGTGGATCGAGGCTTGGCCGTCCCAAGCGAGGTCGGTGGTGCTCTCGCCCGGCCCCGCCGCCGAATAGAGGTAGGCCGCCATGCAGCGCATGGATTGCGAGGCGCAGAGCAGTTCGCGCTCGTCGGCCTTGCCGACCACGATGTTCGAGGCCGACAGGTTGCAGAGGATCAGCGCGCCGGCCAGGGCGGCGGTGGTTGACGGCGGCGCCGGCGCCCAGGAGTCCTCGCAGATCTCGGCGGCGAAGCTGAAGTCCTTGAGGTCGCTCGCCTCGAACACCAGGTCGACGCCGAACGGGACCGCGTGGCCCGCCAGCCGCGCGGTCAGGCCGGCGACGCCCGCGCCCGGCGCGAACCAGCGATTCTCGTAGAATTCCCGATAGTTGGGCAGGAAACTTTTCGGCACGATCCCGAGGATTTTCCCGCGCGAAATCACCACCGCGCAGTTGTACAGCGCGCCGGAATGGACCACCGGCGCGCCGACGATCAGCACCGGCGCGAGGTCCTTGCTGGCTTCCGCCAGGCCAGCGATCTCCGCCTCCACCCGCGCCAACAGGGCGTCCTGCAGGAACAGGTCGTCGATGGCGTAGGCCGACAACCCCAGTTCCGGGAACAGCATCAGGTCGCAGCCCCGCGCATGGCCTTCGCGGGCCAGCGCCAGGGTCTCGGCGGCGTTGAACGCTGGATCGCCCACCGCGACCTTCGGCGTGCAGGCGGCCACGCGCACGAAGCCGTGGCTGTGGATCGCGTGGAACGGCTTGGTCGCTGGCTTTTTCGCGGCTTGGGGCAACGGCGGCTCGCCTCTCATTCCCCCGCGATTAGCGGCTGATTTGCCGCCCGGGAGAAATGCTCAATTTGAGCATATATAGGCAGAACCTTGAAGAATGGCAAAAATCCCATCCCTCCCTTTCATGGGGAGGGCGACTCGCGAAGCGAGCGGGGTGGGGCGACGCCGCAAGGCCCCACCCGTCTCGCGCCTGGCGGCGCGATCCACCCTCCCCACAAAGGGGAGGGAAAACTCAGTCGTCCCGGTGAACCCGTTCGCGGCGCTCGTGGCGCTCCTGGGCTTCCAGGCTCAGCGTGGCGATCGGGCGGGCGTCGAGGCGGGCGACGCCGATCGGCTCGCCGGTCTCCTCGCAATAGCCGTAGGAGCCGTCCTCGATCCGGCGCAGCGCTTCGTCGATCTTGGAGATCAGCTTGCGTTGCCGGTCGCGGGTGCGCAGTTCAAGAGACCGGTCGGTCTCCGACGAGGCGCGATCCGCCAGGTCAGGATGATTCTCAGTCTCACTCTGCAGATGCTTGAGGGTCTCTCCAGATTCGCGGAGGATATCCTCTTTCCAGTCGATGAGTTTCTGCCTGAAATACTCAAGCTGACGCTCGTTCATGAACTCTTCGTCCTCGGAAGGACGGTAACCAGGCCGATCAGCCAGAACGGCAGAAGCCTTCATGGACACTCCGAGCCCCCTAAGCTGCCCGAGACACGCGGGGGGCTTATAGCAAACAAAACAGTGGTTTCAATCCACGCGCTGAATCGCGTGCCTTTAAGCCGCACGAGCCGAGCGTTCGAGCTTGGCCATCTCGACGGCGGCGCGCAGCTCGATCTCGTCCAGCACCGCTTCCAGGCCCGGGTCGTCGGTGGCGTCGCGTTCGTCGCGGACGGCGCGGCGCAGGCGGTCGAGGTCGCCGCCGGAAAGCTCGCCCTCCAGCAGGCCGACCTTGATCTCGCCGAGCACGTCGAGGATGCGGCCGGCGCGGCGCACCGCCTTGCGCTTGCGCTCCAGCGGCCCGCCGACATCCTGCAGGGCCAGGAGCGCGTCGACGCCCATGACTCCACGCGCGGCGGCGACCGAGGCGACCTGGCTCGCGCCGCCGGCCGCTTCGGGGGTGATGATGCGGAAGCCTTCGCCATCGGCGCCCCGCGCCGGGCGTGCGCCGGAGGACGATCCGATCCCGCCTGGGCCGGTGACCTTCATGCTGCGCGCTTCAATCCCTGATGACCCTACTCTTGCACCCTGTTGTCGGCCGCCAAGCTTGCAGCATGGTTAATGCCGGGCAAAAACTGCCGCGAGGCGCCAAGGCGACCGCGTCAGCCCGTCGCGCTCGACTGATTCCATTGAATTTTCAGGCGCCGCGCATCTGGCACGCGGATCGCATAGCCCCAGGCGAAGCAGCTTCACCGGGTTCCCATGCGTCAGACCTTCCGCGCCGTCTTGATCCTCCTCATCGCCGCCGCCGGCCTGATCGCCGGCCCGGCGGCCGCCCGGTCGCGGATCAAGGACATCGTCTCCTTCGAGGGCGTGCGGGAGAATCAGCTGGTCGGCTACGGCATCGTCGTCGGCCTGAACGGCACCGGCGACGCCCTGCGCAACGCCCCCTTCACCCAGCAGAGCCTGCAGTCGGCCCTGGAGCGGATGGGCGTCAACACCCGCGCCGCCACCCCCAACACCAAGGACGTGGCCGCGGTGATGGTCACCGCCAGCCTGCCGCCGTTCTCCGCGCCGGGCGCGCACTTCGACGTGACGGTCTCGGCGATCGGCGACGCCAAGAGCCTGCAGGGCGGCACCCTGGTGGTGACCCCGCTGCTGGGCGCCGACGGCCAGGTCTGGGGCGTCGCCCAGGGCACGGTGCAGACCGGCGCGATCAGCGCCTCGGGCGCCTCCGGCTCGACGATCTCCAAGGGCGTGCCCACCGCCGGCCGCATCGCCGCCGGCGCCACCGTCGAAATGGACTCCGAGTTCCAGCTCGCCAACATGGAGACGCTGCGGCTGACCCTGCGCAACCCGGACTTCACCACCGCCCAGCGCATCACCGACGCGATCAACCTGCACTTCCCCGGCTGCGCCCAGCTGCAGAACCCGACCATCGTGGCGATCCGCCCGCCGGCCGGCCAGAACATGGTCGGCTTCCTGAGCCAGGTGGAAAACCTCACGGTCGAGCCCGATGCGCCCGCCAAGGTGGTCATCGACGAGATCGCCGGCGTGGTCACCATGACCGAGAACGTGCGCATCTCCACCGTCGCCATCCAGCAGGGCAACCTGACCATCACGGTCAAGGAAAGCTCTCAGGTCAGCCAGCCGGGCCCGTTCTCGCAGGGCAAGACCGCCATCGTCCCGCAGAGCGACGTCTCGGTGGACGAGGAAAAGGGCAAGAAGTTCGTGACCATGAAGTCCGGCGCCTCGCTCGCCTCCATGGTCGCCGGCCTGAACGCGCTGGGCGTCACGCCCCGCGACATGATCTCCATCCTGCAGAGCATCAAGACGTCCGGCGCCCTGCAGGCCGAAATCGAGGTGCAGTAATGAGCGACCTGACCGCCGCCAGCGTCCCCACCGCCCTGCTGACGCCGCCCCCGGCCGCGTCCGCCCCGACGACCGGCGCGCCCGGCGTCAGCGAGGCCGCCAAGCGCGCTCAGATCCACCAGACGGCCCAGAAGTTCGAGGCCTCGTTCCTGTCGGTGATGCTGAGCCAGATGTTCGACGACAAGGACGCAGACGACAGCGCCGACCCGGCCTTCACCGGCGGCTCGGGCGCCAAGATGTTCCAGTCGGTCCTCGCCGAATCCATCGCCAATAAGATGGTCGCCCAGGGCGGCATCGGCCTGGCCGCGTCCGTCCAGCGTGAAATGCTGAAAATGCAGGGGCTCCACTGATGACCGCCGTCACGCCTCAGGAAGCCAGCGAGCGCATCGAGCAGCTCATCCTGCTCACCGACCGCCTGACCGGCCTGGTGGCCGAGCAGGCCAAGGCCTTCGAATCCCGCCGGCCGCAGGACGCCGGCGCCTTCGTGGAGGAGACCAGCCGGCTGGCCAACCTCTACCGGCACGAATCGGCTCGGATCCGCGCCAACCGCGGCCTGATCTCCGCCGCCCCGGCCCCGCAGCGCCTGCGCCTGCGCCGGGCCACCGAAGCCTTCGACGCCGTTCTCGCCCGCCAGGCCCGCGCCGTCGGCGCCGCCAAGACAGTCACCGAGGGCCTGGTTCGCGCCATCGCCGAGGAAGTCGCTCACCAGCGCCAGAAGGGCGTCAGCTACGGCGCCAACGGAACCCAGACCCGCGCCGCCGCCGCCACCGCCATCACGCTCAACAAGCGGGCTTGAAACCTCACCTCCCGCCGCTTCGCGGGGGAGGTAGATTCAAACGCCCGTTTGACTCCTCGCCCGGCGCGGCGTTAGCCTGCGCCCGTCGTCGGAGCGTTTCCGGCGATCTACGTTCTCAGGGCGGGGTGAAAGTCCCCACCGGCGGTAATGCCCCTCCATCGCTCTTTCAGGGCTTAGGTTGGGGACGAGCCCGCGGGCGCTTGAGGGTTCGCTAAGGACCTTCAAGGACAAGCAGACACCGGTGCGATCCCGGGGCCGACGGTTAGAGTCCGGTTATGAGAACCGCTGACGCTTGCGTGCGGGCCTGGCCCGAGCGTGGGCGCCGGCGTCTCCCTGAGTCGTGGTTCCTCGAACCCGTCAGGGAGATGACCCATGACCCAAGCAAAGACCCAAGCTACCCAAACCACCCAGGCCCAGACCCTGGAATTCCCCACCGCCAACGGCGCCTTCCGCGCCGCGCGTATCGCCTTCGTTCACGCCCAGTGGCATCGCGAGATCGTCGAGCAGGCCTACCAAGGCTTCCTCGAGGAGATGGCCGGCCTCGGCCTCGCCGCCGAGACCATCGAGCGCTTCGAGACCCCCGGCGCCTTCGAGATCCCGCTGCACGCCCAGACGCTGGCCCGCACGGGCCGCTACGCCGCCATCGTCGGCGCCGCCTTCGTGGTCGACGGCGGTATCTATCGCCACGAGTTCGTGGCGGAGACCGTGGTCGCCGCCCTGATGCAGGTGCAGCTCGCCACCGAGACCCCGATCTTCTCCGTCGTGCTGACCCCGCACCACTTCCATGAGCACGAGGTCCACCAGCGGTTCTTCCACGACCACTTCCGGGTGAAGGGCCACGAGGCGGCGCGGGCCTGCGTCGGCACGCTGAACAGCCTGGCCCGGCTGGCGGCGGCGTGAGGCGGCGTCATGGAAATCGTCACCGACGCCCCGCCCGCCGGGTTCGAACCGCATGACCGCAAGAGCCCGCTCACCGAGCCCTGGGAGCCGCTCTACAGCCGCAAGAGCGGCGGCGCCGTGGTGCTGGGCCTGCGCGCCGCCCGGGCCCACGCCAACAGCCGGGGCTTCGTCCACGGCGGCCTGATCGGCGCGCTCGCCGACAACGCCATGGGGCTCTCCTGCATGCGGGCGCTGGGCCGCACAGGCGGGCTGCTCACCGTCAACCTCAACGTCGACTTCCTGGGGACGGCGCTGGAGGGCCAGTGGCTGGAGTTCGACACGGTGTTCGTCAAGCCCGGGCGGACGCTGTGCTTCGCCCAGGCCTTCGTCACCGCCGACGGCCAGCCCTGCGCGCGGGCCAACGCGGTGTTCCGCGTGGTGGGCGAGGCGCGACGAAGCGGGTGACCGCTTAAGCGACCCTGGCGGGGCGTCCCGGAGCAGTCTAAGGTCAAGGCTCAGAAACCAACCTCGCCCTTAGGGGTTTCGCGGCCATGACCCAAGGCTCCCGAGTTCCGCTTCGCCAGGCCTCGCTGGCCCTCGCCGCGGTCGCCATGGCCGCGGCGGCCCCGGCCTTCGCCCAGACCGATCGCGAGACCGACCCCCTGCACGCCGGGCAGCAGGTCGAGCCATCGCATATCCCGGATGACCCGCTGCCAAAGCCCAGGAACGCCACCTCCGACGCCTCGGCCACCGAGCCCACGGCGGCCGAACAGCGGGAGGTCCGCAAGCTGGCGTCGGCGATCTTCGCCAAGCCGGGCGCGGCGGCCCGCGCCGCCGACAAGGCCGCCCCGCCCAACAACGCCGACATCCCGCCCGCCGAGCCCAAGCCCGAATGGCTGGCCAAGGATCCGGTCGGCCCCGGCGGCGCCGGCGTGCAGGTGAAGTCGCCCTTCTAACCAGCCGGCGCCCCGCGCCGTTCGCGCCCTTGGCGCCAGGCCACGCTGCTCTGTGATCTGAGATCACGGACGAGGCGCCCAGATGTCGTTTTGGCGACAGGTCCGACTGCGGCTATATCCCCGCAGATGCTTGTGAGCTGAGGTCACACATGGCCAAGCGTAGCCAGTTGCCGCTAACCGCCCTTCGCGCCTTTGAGGCCTTCGCGCGCCTGGGCAAAATGAGCCTCGCCGCCGACGAACTCTGCGTCACCCACGGCGCGGTCAGCCGCCAGGTCCGTGGCCTCGAGGCCCTCTGCGGCGTCAAGCTCACCCAAGGCCCCCGCAACGCCCTGAAACTCACGGACGCCGGCGAGCGCATGGCCCGCTCGCTCGGCCGCACCTTCGATGAACTGGAGCAGTCGTTCCGCGAGGTGCGCGCCGCCGCCGACCGCGAGCTGCACGTCTCCTGCGTCGGAACCCTGGCCATGAAATGGCTGATCCCCCGGCTCTCCGGCTTCCACGCCCGTCACCCGGAGCTGTCGATCCGGGTCACCGAGGCCCATGGCCCCGTCGACTTCACCCGCGAACCCTTCGACGCCGCCATCCGCCTGACCGAGAGCGTCGCCGGCGGCGACCTCACCGACACCCCGTTCCTCGACAACTACCACGGCCCTATCGTCTCGCCGGAGCTGGCCAGCGACGGCCTCGACCTGGCGCATACGCCCCGGCTCTACACCCGCTCCCACCGCCAGGCCTGGGACGAGTGGTCGGCGCATTCCGGGGTGCCGGTCCCGCCGGAGCCGGAAAGCCGCGAGTACGAGCACATGTTCTACCTGCAGGAGGCGGCGGTCGCGGGCCTGGGCGTCGGCATCTCACCTTGGATCTATGTGGCCAACGACATCGCCGCCGGGCGCCTCGCCGCCCCGTTCGGCTTCACGCGGACCCCGGCGAGCTTCCACCTGATCCTGCCGGGCTCACCGCCGAAGCGCGGCCTGAAGGCTTTCCGCGAATGGCTGATCGAGGAAGCCGCCACCGCGCCCGTCCCGCCGATGCTGGCGCCGGTGGAAGCCTGAGGCCGGCGCCTCGCGGCTTTCGGACATGTGTTGATTTCGCCAGATTGGCCACGAGGCCTCCCGACCCGATGTTCCGGGCCGCAAAGGAGTTCCTCATGTCCGCATCCCAGTCCTACGTCGTTTCCGGCCTGCCGCTGGAGCCGCTCCGTCCCCTCTTCGGCCTTTCCGACGAAGCCCTGGCCGAACGTGGCGTGATCCGCCGGGTGGTCGACAGCCCCACGGGCTTCCCGAGCCGTGTCGAGCTGGAGGATGCGCAGGTCGGCGACACGGTCCTGCTGCTGAACTACGAGCACCAGCCCGCCGACACCCCGTTCCGCGCCCGCCACGCCATCTTCGTCAACGAGAAGGCCCAGGCGACCCGCCGCGCCGTGGGCGAGTTGCCCGGCGCATTGGCGGCCCGGGACGCGGTGTCCCTGCGCGCCTTTCGCGAGGACGGCATGATGATCGACGCCGACTTCGCGCCAAAGGGCGAGGTCGAGGCGGCCATCGCTCGCTTCTTCGGCAAGCCGGAGATCGCCTACCTGCACGCCCATAGCGTCGGCTGGGGCTGCTATCTGGCGCGGATCGACCGGGCCTAGGCTCCCAGGCGCGGCAGCGCCGTGGGAGAGGCCGATTTATCATTGGATATTTGACTTCGGCCAATCTCTGTGTTCTCTGTTTGTTCATGTCGTGTCAAGCGGACAAACGGGCCCGGGCGGAGGCCATGCTGGGCGAACTCGCCGAGCATGCGCTTGTCGTCGCCAAGGACCTCGCCGTGCGGATGCGCGAGTGCGAGGACACCGGCGAGGCCGTGGCGCTGGTCGACGCCTTCCACAAGGCGTCGCGCGTGGTCCGCCTGACGCTGGCCCTGGACTTCAAGCTGGATCGCGACGCCGCGCGGGACGATCGCGAGGCGGCGAAGCTCGACGCGGAGGCGAAAGCCGAAGCCCTCCGCTCAGCGCCGAAGCCGGCGCCTGAACCTCGCGCCCCCGATCCCGTCGAGGCCCGCAAGGCGCGGGTCGGCAACCTGCTCTACCGCCTGCTCTGGACCGAGTCCGAAGGCGACGCCGAAGAGTGCGACATCCTGCAGGAGGACCTGCGGGTCCGCCTGGATGAAGCCGCCCGAAGCCCCGACTTCGAAACGCTGCCCATCGAGACCCTCTGCCGCCGAATGATCGCCGACATGGGGCTCTCGGGCGAGCTGAGGCTCAGCCTCTGCGAGGCGCCCGCAAACGAACCACAACCCGAACGCCGCTCCTCCGCCTAACCCCCTACCTCCCCCGCGCAGCGGCGGGAGGGGGACCGTCGGCCGACCCCGGCGAAGGCCGGGGGAAGAGCCGAGGGTGGAGGGGGCAAACCCCAAGCTCGGCAGATCGACCGGGCCATCCAAAATTCAGCGGAGGCGGCTCGCCCCCTCCACCCCTCGCTCTGCGGCGAGCGGTCCCCCTCCCGCCGCTGCGCGGGGGAGGTAGGGCGCATCCCAAAGCGTTCACCACCCTCCCCTCGCCGGGAGGGGAACCGCCCCTGCGCGCGCCACCACACCCCCTGCTGCCACCGTCATGTCAGCAGCCCATGCGCGCGCTGTCGCCGCAGGGCCTTTGTTCCGGCTATGTTCCTGTGTAATCTGCGAGTCTCCGCACTACATTGAGGGATCGCTCGACAGGACCAATTGCAACCAGGCCCCTCACCGGGCCTATGGGTGTTTCCGGGACAAGATGGCCGAACAACTGAACTTCATCCGCGTGCGGGGCGCCCGCGAGCACAATCTGAAGGACGTCAGCGTCGATATCCCGCGCGGCGAACTCGTGGTGCTGACCGGGCTCTCGGGGTCCGGCAAGAGCTCGCTCGCCTTCGACACCATCTACGCCGAGGGCCAGCGCCGCTATGTGGAGAGCCTGTCCTCCTACGCCCGCCAGTTCCTGGAGCTGATGAGCAAGCCCGACGTGGACCTGATCGAGGGCCTCTCGCCCGCCATCTCCATCGAGCAGAAGACCACCAGCCGCAATCCGCGCTCCACCGTCGGCACGGTGACCGAGATCCACGACTACATGCGCCTGCTCTGGGCGCGGGTCGGCGTCCCCTATTCGCCGGCCACGGGCCTCCCCATCGAGAGCCAGACCGTCAGCCAGATGGTCGACAAGCTGACCGCGCTCCCCGATGGCGAGCGCATCTATCTGCTCGCGCCCGTCGTGCGCGGCCGCAAGGGCGAGTTCCGCAAGGAGATCGCCGAGTGGCAGAAGGCCGGCTTCCAGCGGCTGAAGATCAACGGCGACTACATCCCCATCGAGGACGCGCCGGCCCTCGACAAGAAGTTCAAGCACGACATCGACGTGGTGGTGGACCGCCTGGTCACCAAGGCCGGGCTCGAGACCCGCTACGCCGACTCGATCGAACAGGCGCTGCGCCTGGCCGACGGCATCGCAGTCGCCGAATGGGCCGACAAGGACCCCACCGAGAACGAGCCCAAGCGGCTGATCTTCTCGGAGAAGTTCGCCTGCCCCGTCTCCGGCTTCACCATCAGCGAGATCGAGCCCAGGCTGTTCTCGTTCAACAACCCCTACGGCGCCTGCCCGGTGTGCGACGGCCTTGGCATGAAGCTCGCCTTCGACGCCGACCTGATCGTCCCGGACAAGGACAAGACCCTGCACAAGGGCGCGATCTCGCCCTGGGCCAAGGGCCCCTCGCCGCTCTACACCCAGACCCTGCAGGCGCTGGCGCGGCACTACGACTTCTCGATGGACACCCCGTTCTGGAAGCTGCCGGACGCCGCCAAGCAGGTGATCCTGCATGGCTCGGACGGCGAGAAGATCCGCTTCATCTACGACGACAACGCCCGCAAGTACGAGGTCAACAAGACCTTCGAAGGCGTGCTGCCGAACCTGGAACGCCGCTGGCGCGAGACCGACAGTTCCTGGGTCCGCGAGGAACTGGGCCGCTATCAGTCGGAGACCCCGTGCGAGGCCTGCCACGGCTATCGCCTGAAGCCCGAGGCGCTGGCCGTGAAGATCGCCGGCAAGCATGTGGGCGAGGTCAGCCACCTCTCCATCCGGCACGCCCAGCAGTGGTTCGAGGGCCTGGAGCCACAGCTCACCGAAAAGCAGATGGAGATCGCGCGGCGGATCCTGAAGGAGATCACCGACCGCCTGCGGTTCCTGGTCAACGTCGGCCTGGACTACCTCGACCTGTCGCGGTCCTCCGGCACGCTCAGCGGCGGCGAGAGCCAGCGCATCCGGCTGGCCAGCCAGATCGGCTCGGGCCTGACCGGGGTGCTCTATGTGCTGGACGAGCCGTCCATCGGCCTGCACCAGCGCGACAACGCCCGCCTTCTGGTCAGCCTCAAGGGCCTGCGCGACCTGGGCAATTCGGTGCTGGTGGTGGAGCACGACGAGGAAGCCATCCTCACCGCCGACTACGTCATCGACATGGGCCCGCGCGCCGGCGTCCACGGCGGCGAGATCATCGCCACGGGCACGGCCGACGACATCATGGCCGAGCCCGCCAGCATCACCGGCCAGTACCTCTCCGGCGCCCGCGAGATCGAGGTGCCGGCCGAGCGTCGCGCCATCTCCAAGAAGAACGTGCTGCGGGTGATCGGCGCCACCGGCAACAACCTGAAGAACGTCACCGCCGAGATCCCGCAGGGCACCTTCACCTGCATCACCGGCGTCAGTGGCGGCGGCAAGTCCACCTTCACCATCGAGACCCTCTACAAGGCCGCCGCGCGCCGCCTGCACAATGCGTCGGACGCGCCCGCGCCCTATGAGCGGATCGAGGGGCTGGAGCTGTTCGACAAGGTCATCGACATCGACCAGTCGCCCATCGGCCGCACGCCGCGTTCCAACCCGGCGACCTACACCGGAGCGTTTCAACCCATCCGCGACTGGTTCGCCGGCCTGCCGGAGGCCAAGGCCCGCGGCTATGGTCCCGGCCGCTTCAGCTTCAACGTCAAGGGCGGCCGCTGCGAGGCCTGCCAGGGCGACGGCCTGATCAAGATCGAGATGCACTTCCTGCCCGACGTCTACGTCACCTGCGACGTCTGCCACGGCAAGCGCTACAACCGCGAAACCCTGGAAATCCTCTTCAAGGGCAAGAGCATCTCCGACGTGCTGGACATGACGGTCGACGAGGCCGCCGAGTTCTTCAAGGCCGTGCCAGTGCTGCGCGAGAAGATGCAGACCCTGGCCCGCGTCGGCCTGGGCTATGTCCAGGTCGGCCAGTCCTCCACCACGCTCTCCGGCGGCGAGGCCCAGCGGGTGAAGCTGTCGAAGGAGCTTAGCCGCCGCGCCACCGGCAAGACCCTCTACATCCTGGACGAGCCCACCACCGGCCTGCACTTCGAGGACACCAAGAAGCTGCTCGAGGTGCTCCACGAACTGGTCGACCAGGGCAACACCGTGGTGGTCATCGAGCACAACCTCGACGTGGTGAAGACCGCCGACTGGATCGTCGACTTCGGCCCCGAGGGCGGCGACGGCGGCGGCGAGATCGTCGCCGTCGGCACGCCCGAACAGGTCGCGGCCAACGCCAAGAGCTGGACCGGCCGCTACCTCGCCGAGCTCTTGGAACGCCAGGCGCAACGCGGCCGCATCCAGGCTAGCAAAGCGGCGCCGAAAAAGGCCAAGATGAACGCATGATCCTCTACGGTGCCCCGAACCCCGCTCCCAATCCGCGCCGCGTGCGCATCTTCCTGGCGGAAAAGGGCATCGACCTGCCCGAAACCCGCGTGGACATGATGAAGCGCGAGCACAAGTCGCCGGAGTTCCGCGCCAAGAACTCCATGGGCCAGCTCCCGGCGCTCGAACTGGACGACGGGACCTGCATCGCCGAGACCGTCGCCATCTGCCGCTACTTCGACGAGACCCAGCCCGACCCGCCGATGTTCGGAACGACGCCGGTGGAAATGGCGCTGGTCGACATGTGGATCCGCCGCACCGAGTTCACGGTGATGATGCCGGTGGGCAACTTCTGGCGCCATGCCCATCCGCGCACCGCCGCCCTGCTCACCCAGTTCAAGGACTTCGGGGAGAGCAACAAGGAAACCTACAAGGGCGCCCAGCGCTACCTGAACCGCGAACTGGAGGGGAAGACCTGGCTGACGGGCGACCGCTTCTCCATGGCCGACATCTGTTTGCTGACCACGGTGGATTTCGCCGGCTGGATCGGCCTGCCGCTGGAGGAGGAGTACGGGAACCTCAAGGCTTGGCACGGGCGGGTGAGCGCGCGGCCCAGCGCCGAGGCCTAGCTCTCTTCCGCCGGCGCCAGCGCCTGGAAGGCCGCCACGAACGGCGTCTGGCCGATCACCAGATAGATCGGCGCGATGGCCAGCTCGACGATCAGGGCGAAGACGTAGGCGCCCGGCCGCTCCATCAGGGCCTGGCGGTCGGAGAGGCTGACCGGCGCCAGCGTATGGAACCCGCCGATCGCCGCCTGGATCACCGCGGTGACGATGAACAGCACGACGACGATCAGCAACAGCAGGCAGAGCGCCAGCGCCACCATGCCCAACAACGCCCAGAACCGGCCGCGCGTCAGCCGCCAGGACTCCGCCAGCCCAAGCCGGCCAAGCGCGAAATTCGCCGGCCCGGCCAGGCTGAAGCGGATGGCGAGCCAGATCACCACCGCCAGGAACACCAGGGTGCCCGCGGTCATCGCCAAGCCGCCGAACGGCTCCAGCCTTTGCAGAGCCACGAAGCCTGCCGTCATCACCGCGGCGAACAGCGCCAGCAGCACGGCCCAAAGCACCAGCAGCCGCCCCTCGTCGCGGCTGACCCGCAGATAGAACAGCCCCGGCGCGCCCGCCGGCCGGATGTGCATGCGGTAAAGGGCCGCGACCACCATGGCCTGCACCGCCACGCCGCCCAGGCCCAGCACGATCCCGCCGATCAGCCCGCCCACCGTGCCCGCCTGGTCCCGCGTCGAGACCGCGAAGGCGGCGATCAGGATGGCGACGGCGGTCAGGACCACAAGGCCCAGGTAGCCGACCAGGGCGAACAGGCACCAGCCCAGCACGATCCGCCAATGGCTGCGGATCGTCTGGAAGCCCTCCAGGGCCGCGTCGCTGGCGGAAAACGCGCCCATGGCCGGCGAGACGCTCAGCCCGCCTCGGGCTGGGCGGCCAGCGGGCGGGCCGGCGGCCAGCCGTGCAGCTGTTGATAGGCCACCGCGCCCGGCGCGGCGATCACGGCGTAGTAGAGCGCGCTGAACACGCTGCCGACCAGCATGTAGGCGATCAGGCCGGGGTTGAAGTAGGTGCGGATCGAGGTCTCGTCCGGCTTGAAGATGCCTGCGAGGTCGGAGAGCTGGCCGCCGCCGATCACCGCCACCACGCCGGCCACGCCGGTGAACACCACCAGCGCCAGGAAGCCCACCACCACGATGCAGGCCAGCGCCAGCACATAGGCCCCGAACAGCCGCCAGAACTGGCCCCGCGTCAGGTTCCAGGATTCGAACACCGCCAGCCGGCGCTCCGCGAAGGTCGCCACCGGCGCCAGCGACAGCCGCACCAGCACGAACAGCACCAGTCCGAGCGAAAACACATAGGCCACGCCACCCATGAACAGCGCCGCGCCCTGCCCCGCGAACGCCGCCACCGTCGCCACCACGGCGGTGCCCAGGGTCACGCCGACCAGCAGCGCCATCAGGAGCGCGATATAGATCAGGGTCAGCGCCATCAGCCTAAGCTCATCCGCCCCCAGCCGCAGGTAGCCGAAGCGCGGATCGTCATGCCGGAAGATCAGCCGGTAGACCGCCGCGGCCATCACGCACTGCACCGCCAGGCCCAGGATCAGGATCGGGGCCACGGCGATCAGGGTGTCGGCGAGCTGCGCCGGCGTCGGGGTCTCGTCGGCGCGCAGGGTCTCCAGCGCATGACGCACCTCCGGCGGCATCATCACCGTCACCAGCGCGCCCAGCACGCTGATGGCGAACGACACCGCCACCCAGGCGCCGAACGCCTTGGGGTTCTCCCGCGTGACGCGAAAGCCCTCTAATGCGGCCTCAGTGGCCGAAAACCCCGACATCCTCATCCTCAAGGCCCGGCCCCGTTGCGTGGGAACGAGTCGGCCTCCCCTTTGGATGCAAGGTTGGGGCTCGGCCCCCTCGCGCGCAAGGCCCCGCTCGCGATCCGATACGATCGTTGCTAGTTAGCCACGCATGACAGCAAGCGCTCTTCGACCTGTGCATGTGGTGGGCGGCGGCCTGGCGGGATCGGAAGCGGCCTGGCAGATCGCCCAGGCGGGCGTGCCGGTGGTGCTGCACGAGATGCGCCCGGTGCGCGGCACCGACGCCCACCAGACCGACCGGCTGGCCGAACTCGTCTGCTCCAACTCCTTCCGCGCCGACGACTGGACCGGCAATGCGGTCGGCCTGTTGCACGCCGAGATGCGCAGGCTGGGCTCGATCGTCCTGGCCTGTGGCGACGCCCACCAGGTTCCGGCCGGCGGCGCGCTGGCCGTCGATCGCGACGGCTTCGCCCAGGCGGTTACCGAACGGCTGGAGGCCCATCCTCTGGTCACCATCACCCGCGAGGAGGTCGCCGGCCTGCCGCCCGCCAATTGGGACAGCGTGGTGATCGCCACCGGACCCCTCACCTCGCCGGCCCTGTCAGAAGCGATCCTCAAGCTCACCGGCGAGGGCGAGCTGTCGTTCTTCGACGCCATCGCGCCCATCGTGCACCTGGAAAGCGTCGACATGGACCAGGCGTGGCGCCAGTCGCGCTACGACAAGGAAGGCCCGGGCGGCGATGCGGCGGCCTATATCAACTGCCCGATGGATCGCGAGCAGTACGAGGCCTTCATCGACGCCCTGTTGGCCGGGCCGAAGTCGGAGTTCAAGGACTGGGAGCACGTCCCCTACTTCGACGGCTGCCTGCCCATCGAGGTGATGGCCGAGCGGGGCCGCGAGACCTTGCGCCACGGGCCCATGAAGCCGGTCGGCCTGACCAACGCCCACAATCCGACGGTGAAGGCCCACGCCATCGTCCAGCTGCGTCAGGACAATGCGCTGGGCACGCTGTGGAACATGGTGGGCTTCCAGACCAAGCTGAAGCACGGCGCCCAGACCGATATCTTCCGGATGATCCCAGGGCTGGAAAAGGCGGTGTTCGCCAGACTCGGCGGCCTGCACCGCAACACCTTCCTCAATTCGCCCGCCCTGCTGGACGCCAGCCTGCGCCTGAAGGCCGACCCGCGCCTGCGCTTCGCCGGCCAGGTAACAGGCGTCGAGGGCTATGTGGAAAGCGCCGCGGTGGGCCTGCTGGCCGGCCGCTTCGCCGCCGCCGAACGCCTGGGCCAGGCGGCCACGCCGCCGCCGGCCACGACCGCCCTGGGCGCCCTGATTGGCCATATCACCGGGGGCCACATCGATGGCGGGAAAGGCTCCTTCCAGCCCATGAACATCAACTACGGCCTGCTGCCGCCCATCGAGGGCCCGCGCCACGGCGAGGACGGCAAGCGCCTGCCGCACAAGGAGCGCGGCCGGGCCAAGAAGCGGCTGATGGGCGAACGCGCGCTGGCCGACCTCGACGCCTGGACCGCCGGCGAGAAAACCCCCGAACCGGCCTAGAAGGGCGCGGAGCCCAGACCGGTCGCCTAACCTTCAGATCCGGCCCCGCGCCACGGCGATGGTCAGCCGCAGGCGCCGCGCGAAGTCGTTACTGGCCGGCCGTCCCGCCAGCGCGGCGTGCGCCACGGCGGGAAAAGCGGCCACGCTCAGCGAACGCGAGGCGCTGCGGGCGGCGTGGATCACCTTGAGGAAGGTGGGTTTCAGGTCAGGCGCGTCGGCCAGCCGCTTGCCGAGCGCCCAGGCCGAGCCGCCGGCCAGCGCCATCCTGGCCTCGGTGGCCGGGTCGAGAATCCCGGCCGCCAACTGCGCGACCACGCCCCCGGTGTCGCGCGCCCAGTCCAACGCCTCGGCTTCGGCCATCGGCGTGGCGTCGAGCTCGCGGTAGCGGGCGTCGATCAGGGTCTCCAGCAGGTCGCGGGGCAGCCCGCGGCGACCGACGGCGCGCGCCAGGGCCTGGGCCGCGGGATGCTGGCGCACCGGACGGCCCTCGAAGATCTCGTCCAGCGCCTCGCGCCACCAGGTCAGCCGCACCTCGCCCAGCAGCGAGTTGGAGGCGACCCTTGGCGCGCGCGCCAGCTCGTTGTCGAAGGCGTAGAGCGCCACCACGTCGGCGCGCAGCTCCGGCGGGCCGATGAACCGGCTGGACAGCCAACGGTCTGGATCGATCCGGCGGATCAGGGCGTCGAGATCGCCAGCGTCTGGGGGGGCGGACTGGGGTTCGCTCATGGGGTTCGGATCAAAGAAAAGGCCCGCCGGTTAAGGCGGGCCTTCCCAAGAGGTTGCCGCGCGATCAGCCGAAGATCGTCTGGTTCATGGTCATGCAGGCCAGCATCGGCACCGAGAGGAAGGTATTGATGCGCGAGAAGACCATCGCCTTTCGTCCGGCCGCGGCCTTGGCGTCCGCGTCGGCCTCCACCAGGCCGAGCGCGATCTTCTGGGCCGGCCAGATGGCGCCCCAGACGTTGAACATCATGATGATGCCCAGCCACATGCCCACGCCGATGAAGGTGTGGCCGATGCCGATCGGATGCTCCGTGAAGCCGAGCGTCAGGGCCTGAACGATGTACCCGCGGTTCCAGGCCAGGATCAGGCCCATCAGCACGGTGAACAGCGCCGACCAGCGGAACCAGAACATGGCCTCCGGCGCGATGAACTTCGAGACCGCCGGCTTCAGTTCGGCGGGGATCTCCGGCATCTTCCGGGTCTGTACGAAGTTGAAATACCAGAGCAAACCGATCCACATGATGCCGAACAGCACGTGCATCCAGCGGAACAGCGCCTGCAGGAAAATCCCCAGGCCGCTCTGATTGTGCACGTAGTACCCGGCGACGATGATCACCGCGAAGATGAAGCTGACGATCATCGTATTGCGGAGATTGGAAAGCAGTCCGACCATTGGAAAACCCCTCGCGATTCCTACCCTAGCGCTAAGGTATAGGTCGTTTTGTCGCACGCGGAAACGGCCCAGGCGCGGCCGGCCGCAATCTCGCGGAACAACGGTCAGATGGCGATCAGGGCGGCGGCCAGGCGGCGGCCCTCGGAGGTCAGCACATTGTAGAGCTGGGCGGCGGCCGGGGTGTCCATGAACTCCAGGCCCATTCCGGCCGCCAGCAGGGCCTCGCGGATCGCGCGCGGCGGCAGGGCGTTGCGCGCGCCGACCCCCAGCAGCAGGAACTCCACCTCCGCGCGGCCGGCGTCGAACACCGGCGCCAGGGTCTCGAGCGTCAGGTCGGCGAGGCTGGCCACGGGCCAGGGCTGCGCCTGGTCCGCCACGATCAGCAGGGACCCGGCATGCCATTCGCCGGACAGCCGGAACCCGCCATCGCCATAGGCGTCGATGGAGGGCGCGTCGCGGGCCACGACGGCGACCCGCCTAGCGCGCGGTCTGCGGCTTCAGGGGCTCGGCCACGTCTTCGTCACCACCGCGCTTGACGCCCCACAGCATGATCACCGGGGCGGCGATGTAGATCGACGAGTAGGTGCCGATGGCGATGCCGAACAGCATGATGATCGACAGCCCATAGAGCGTCGGCCCTCCGAACACCGCCAGCGCCACCAGCGCCAGCACCGCGGTCAGCGAGGTGATGATCGTCCGGGTCAGCATCTCGTTGATCG
>DATAUR010000134.1:0-12023 GCA_036268175.1 Phenylobacterium sp.
CATGCGGTGCTGCACCTGCTCTATGCGCGGTTCATGACCAAGGCCCTGGCCGACGACGGCCAGCTCTCGGTGCGCGAGCCCTTCGCCGGCCTGTTCACGCAAGGCATGGTCACCCACGAGACCTATCGCAAGCAAAGCGGCGAATGGGTCGAGCCCAAGGACGTGGAAATCGTCGTCGAGGGCGCCAACCGCCACGCCAAGCTGGTGGAAAACGGCGCCGAGGTGACCATCGGCGATGCTGAGAAGATGTCGAAGTCCAAGAAAAACACCGTGGCGCCGGAAGAGATCTTCGACGTCTATGGCGTCGACGCGGCGCGCTTCTTCGTGCTCTCCGACTCCCCGCCGGAGCGGGACACCCTGTGGTCCAACGCCGGCGTCCAGGGCGCCTGGCGCTTTGTGAATCGCGTTTGGGAGGAATTCGACAGCCAGCCGGCCGCCGCCGCGACAGCGGAGAGCGACGAAGCCGCCACCGCCGGGCGCCGCGCCACCCACAAACAGATCAAGCAGGTCACCGAGGCGATCGACACCTTCCGGTTCAATTCCGGCATCGCCCGCCTCTACGAGTTCCTCAATCTTTTGAAGGCCAATCCCGCGGCGAACGGCTCGCCGGCCCTGCTGGCCGCTCGCCAGGAGGCGCTGTCGGCCTTCGCCCGGCTGATCGCCCCGTTCACGCCGCACCTAGCGGAGGAATGCTGGGTGCGGGTCGGCGGCCAAGGCATGGCGGCCATGGCCGATTGGCCGGCCTTCGATCCGGCGCTCACCGAGGACGCGGTGCTGGTGCTTCCGGTGCAGGTGAACGGCAAGCGGCGGGGCGAAATCTCCGCGCCGGCGGGCGCCTCGGCGGCGGACGTGGAAAAGATCGTGCTTGACGATCCGGAGATCGCACGGCGCCTTGAGGGCCTGACCATACGCAAGGTGATCGTGGTGCCCGACCGCATCGTCAATATCGTGGCCGCCTAGGTGCGCTGGCCCCTGGCCCTTGTGGCGGTCGCCGCCAGCCTCTCGCTTGGCGGTTGCGGCTTCACGCCGCTGCTGGCCGCGCCCGGCGTCAACTCGAAGCTGGCGTCGATCAACGTCATCGCCCCGCAGGGCCGCACCGGCTTCCTGATCCGTCAGCACCTGGACGACGTGTTCGCCAGGGATCGCAGCGCGCCGGCGGCCTACACCATGCGCCTGGCGCTATCCGAGGCCCGCTATCCGCGCGGCATCCGCACCGACAATGTCGCCACCCGTTACGAGCTGGTGCTGACCGCCGACTACACCCTGGCGAACATTCCGGGCGGCGGCGTCGCCAAGAAGGGCCGCGTGCGGGTGGAGATCACCTACGATTCCGCCGACCAGCCCTACGCGTCCATCACCGAGGAGCAGGATGCCGAAGACCGCGCCGCCGACCAGGCCGCGCAGCGCATCCAGCTGGAGCTCGCCGCCTGGATGGCCACAGGCGAGCCGTCGCCGAAGACCAAGCAGAAGGTGACGCCGCCGGACGCCAACTCGGTGACGCCGACCGGACTGCCGACCGGGAACTGAACGGCCGTGATCCTCGGCAAGCGCCCGGACATCGAACGCTTCCTGGCCCGGCCTGACGCGGACGTGCGCGGCGCCCTGATCTATGGCCGTGACCTGGGCGTGGTGCGCGAGCGCGGCCAGCAGCTCGCCGCGAAGATCGCCAGGGACCCCAACGATCCCTTCGATGTGGCGCAGCTCACCGACGGCGACCTGGACGGCGATGGCGGCAGGCTGGAAGGTGAACTGGCGGCCCAGTCGCTGATGGGCGGCCGCCGGCTGGTGCGCCTGCGCTTCGGCACGGAAAAGGCGGCGCTCGACAAGCTCGCCGCCGAGGCCTTGACCCGCCACGCGGCCGGCGAACTGAACCCCGAGGCCTTCCTGCTGATCGAGGCCGGGGCGCTCGGCCGCGACTCGGCGCTCCGCAAGGCCGCCGAGAAGGCGGCCGGCGTGGCGGCCATCCCCTGCTACGAGGACGAGCCCGGCGACGTGGCCCGCCAGGTCCGCGAGAGCCTGGCCCGGGACAACCTGTCGCTCAGCGCCGACGCGCTCGCCCTGTTCGTCGCGCGCATGCCCAAGGAGCGCGGCGTGGCGCGCCAGGAGATCGAGCGCCTGGCGCTGTTCCTGGGCCCGGGCAGCGGCATGGCCGCCACGCCGGCCGACCTGGAGCCCTTCCTGGGCGTCGAACCGGAAGCCTCGCTGTCAGACGCCGCCGCCGACGCCTTCGGCGGGCGGCTGGGCGAGGCCCAGTCGGCCCTGCGCCGCGCCGCGCAGGAAGGCGAAGGCGGGCCCGCGGCGGTCCGCGCCATGGGGATGCACCTGGGCCGCCTGCGCCGCGCCCTGACGCTGGCCAAGAACGGTGCGGGCCTGCAAGAGGCGGCCAAGGCGGCCGGGGTTTTCTGGAAGCAGGAACGGGAATTCCTGCGCCAGGCGCGGTCCTGGACCCTCGACGAGCTCGACCGCATCCAGCCGGAGATTCTCAACGCCGACCGGCTCTGCAAGACCGCCGGCTCCCCCGATCAACTGATCGCCGAACGTCTGGCCCTAGCGGTCGCCGGCCGCGCGCGGCGGCTGGGGCTCTAGCGACCGCCTCTTGCCGTCCGGTCCGAAGGCCCGGATACTTGCGCCCATAAGCAGCAATGACTGCAGACATCCGGGAGCGTGTCATGTCGGCCAAGGCTCTGAAGGTGCTTGCCTTTTCGATCGCGCTGGGAGCCCTGATCCCGCCGGGCCTCGCCGCCGCCCAGCCGCCCGCGCCACCGAACACCGGCTACAAGGCGCCGCTGGCCGCCGACGGCCATCCCGACCTGCAGGGCGTCTGGACCAACGCCGCGGTCACCCGCCTGGAGCGCAATCCGCGCTATGGCGCCAATCTGGTGCTGACCGACGCCGAGGCCCGGAAGATCGAGGCCAGGACCCAGGCGCAGATCGACCTTGGCAACAAGCCCACCGATCCCAACGCCAAGGTCACCGACCTGCCCGCCGACTGCTCCGGCGGCCGCGGCGTCAACTGCAACTACAACGCCGCCTGGACCGATCCCGGCAGCGTGGTGATGCGGGTGAACGGCCAGCCCCGCAACGGCTTCATCACCTCGACGCCGGACGGCCGGGTGCCGATGCGCAAGGACATCCACGTCAACCTCTACGGCCGCAACCTGAAGCCGGGTCAAAGCCCCAGCGACAACCCGGAGACCCGGGCGCTGGGCGAGCGCTGCCTGCTTTCCTTTGGGAATTCCTCGGGCCCGGTGATGCTGCCGGTGCTCTACAACAACACCTATCAGTTCGTGCAGACCAAGGACGAGGTCGCCATCGACGTGGAGATGGTTCACGACGTGCGCCACATCCGGCTGAACACCACCCAGCACCTGCCGGCCTCGATCCGGCCGTGGATGGGCGATTCCATCGGCCGCTGGCAGGGCCCGACCCTGGTGGTGGAGACCACCAACTTCAATCCGGAGCAGGTCTTCCGCGGCGCGTCGGAACATCTGAAGGTCACCGAACGGTTCACCCGGGTCGGCAAGGACCGGCTGCACTACGCCTTCTGGGTGGAAGACCCCACCGTCTTCGCCCAGCCCTGGGGTGGCGAATACGAGTTCTCCAAGATCACCGGCCAGATCTACGAATACGCCTGCCACGAGGGCAACTACGGCCTGGTGGACATATTGCAGGGCGCCCGCACCGAGGAGCGCACCGGGGTCAAGACCGCCCCCACCAACATCGACCAGAAAGCCAAGCCCAGCGACGCCGAGGACGCCGGCGAGGGGTTCTAGAGGCCTGACGCGCTCCCTCTTCTGCTCGTCATTCCGGGGCTTGTCCCGGGAACCTATGAACTCCGTGACGAAGGGTGTGCGTGGGCGCCGCCGCGGTTCATCTGAACCGCTTGCGATCATGGGTTCACGGCACGAGGCCGGGAATGACGATCGGTATGGGATTAGAGGACCGCGCTTAGTCCCTGACCCGCGAATAGATCAGGCAATCCGCCGGCTCGCCGGGGACCATGTAGTGGGCCTTGCGCAGCGTGCCTTCGGCGGCGTAGCCGCAGTGCTCCACCGTCCGCGCATCGGCGAAGTTTTCCACCGCGATGATCAGCTGCAGGCGGTGGCATTCCGGGTGCTGCGCGAACAACAGGTCGGAGAACAGCCGCAGGGCCTCCGACCCATAGCCCTTGCCGCGGTCGTCCTCGCTGTGCAGCGAGTAGCCGATCTCGAAGCCGTGCACCGTGGGGCCCGGCGAATAGAACTGCATGGTTCCCGCCAGGCGTTCCTCCACCTCGAAGGCGGCGACGCCGGCCTTGGGAGTCCAGAACCCGGTCTGGTCGTGCACCGAGCGGGCCCAGGCGAGGTCGGTCATCGGCTCCGTGGCCGAGAGGCTATAGGGATGGGCGACGCAGGCCTTCAGATCCGGGATGCGGATCGTGCGCAGGCGGACGAGGTTGCCGTCGGCGAGGGTGGTCATGGACGGGTCAGCCGGCGGCAGAGCTCGTCGAGCTGTTCGAGGGTGGCGTATCTGATTCTCAATTCCCCGGCGCCGCCGCGGTCGACGATGTCCACCTTCATCCCCAGCATGTCCTCGAGGTCGACCTCCAGGGCCGCGGTGTCGGTGTTCTTGCCGGTGCGGCGGGGCCCGGACGCCTTCTTGGCTCCGGCGTCGCCCTTCTTCGCCAGCGCTTCGGCGTCGCGGACCGAGAGGCCCTTCTCGACAATGGTCTGGGCCAGCACCTCGGGATAGGTGGCGGCGAGGATGGCGCGCGCATGGCCGGCGGTCAGGCGGCCGAACAGCACGTGGTCCTGCACGCTGTCGGGCAGTTGCAGCAGGCGAAGGGTGTTGGCCACGTGGCTGCGCGATTTGCCCACCGCCGCGGCGGCCTTGTCCTGGGTGTAGGCCATGCGGCGCATCAGGCTTTGATAGGCCTGGGCCTCCTCCATGGCGTTGAGGTCCTCGCGCTGAACGTTCTCGACGATGGCGATCTCGAAGGCCTTGTCGTCGTCAAGTACCCGCACCAGCGCCGGAATGGCCTTCAGGCCGGCCTTCTGCGCCGCCCGCCAGCGCCGTTCGCCGGCGACGATCTCGAATTCGCCCTGGGTCTTGGGCGAAGGGCGCACCAGGATCGGCTGCAGGACGCCCTTGTCGCGGATCGAAGCCTCCAGCTCGGCGATCTCTTCCTCGGGGAAGTGCCGGCGCGGCTGGTCGGGGTTGCGGTGGACGAGTTCGATGGGGATCTCGCGCACGCCCTCGCCCGGGCCGCCCGGCGGATCGCCGTCGCTCGCATCGTCGATCAGGGCGGAAAGCCCCCGGCCGAGACCTCTGGCCATCGAAAACTCCCCTACGCCGCCACTTTGCGGCGGGCGCGCTCGCGCAGCACCACCTCGCGGGCCAGCCGCAGATAGGCCTGGCTCCCCGCGCATTTCAGATCGTAGACCAGCGCCGGCTTGCCGAAGGACGGCGCCTCGGAGACCCGCACGTTCCTCGGGATCACCGTCTGGTAGACCGTCTCGCCGAAATGGCTGCGCACGTCGTTGGCCACCTGGGCCGAGAGCCCGTTGCGGCGGTCGAACATGGTCAGGACGATGCCCTGGATCTCCAGCTTCGGATTGAGGCTGGTGTGGACGAGATCGATGGTTCGCAGCAGCTGGGTCAGGCCCTCCAGGGCGAAGAACTCGCACTGCAGGGGCACCAGCACCGCGTCGGCCGCGGCCATGGCGTTGACGGTCAACAGGTTCAGCGACGGCGGGCAGTCGATGAGGACATAGGAATAGGTCCCGGCTTCGCGCACGGCGTCCAGCGCGTCGCGCAGCTTGTAGGAGCGCCGCTGCTCCTGGGCCAATTCCATCTCGACGCCGGAGAGGTCGGGATCGGAGGGCACCACGTCCAGGCCCGGCACCGTCGATTTCACCACGCCCTGGGCCAGGGACTTCTCGCCCATCAGCACGTCGTAGAGGGTGTGTTTGCGCAGCGCCCGGCCGATGCCAAGGCCCGTGGAGGCGTTCCCCTGCGGATCGGAATCGATCAGCAGCACCCGCTCGCCCACCGCCGCCAGGGCGGTGCCCAGGTTGATGGCGGTCGTGGTCTTGCCCACACCGCCCTTCTGGTTGGCGACCACGAGCACGCGCATCGGGGGCTGGTCAGACCTTGCGGGCACGGCCGAGCCTCTTCACGCGAACGATGCGGCCGCGGGGGTCGCTTTTGGATGGCACGACGTCAGCCTCATATTCCCAATATCTAGCGGCTTCCTTCATCTCGGCTACCACATCTTGTCCCTTGAGGAACAGGCCGGTGGCGCCGCCCTGAAGGTAGGGCCGGGCATACCCGAGCAGGCGGAAGAGCGGCGCACAAGCCCGCGCGGTGACGATCTCCACAGTTAGATCGAGGTTTTCCGCACGCGCGTTGTGGACGGTGGCGGGAAGTTCCAGCGCCGCAACCACATCCGACAGGAACTTGCAGCGTTTGGTCATGCTCTCCACCAGGTCCACGTGGAAGCCGACGACGCCTTTTCCGAGTATGGCCAGCACCAGGCCGGGAAGACCCGCGCCGGCGCCCAGATCGGCCCAGGCGCGCGCTTCGGGAGCCAGTTTGAGCAACTGGGCGCTGTCCCAGGCGTGGCGCGACCAGAAGTCCGGGACCGTCGCCGGGCCGATGAGGTTCATGACCTCGTTGCGCTCAGCCAACATGACCCGAAACCTTTTCAGATCGGCCATCTGGGCGGGCGTGGCGCCGCTGGCGGCAGCGAAGCCGTCGGCGGTCATCAACGGGACCGTTAGGGCCTCAGGCGGCGGCGCGGCGGCGGACATGGGCCAACAGGGCGGTGAGCGCGCCAGGGGTGACGCCCTCGATGCGGGCGGCCTGGCCAAGGGTCAGCGGCCGGACGGCGGCGAGCTTCTCGCGCGCCTCGTTGGAGAGCCCGCCGACTGTGGCGTAGTCGAGGGCTGCCGGCAGGGTCAGGTCCTCGTCGCGCCGGAAGGCGGCCACGTCGGCGGCCTGGCGGTCCAGGTAGCCCGCATAGGAAGCGTCGATCTCGATCTGCTCGCGCACCGCCGGCGCCCAGGCGCCGATCTGCGGCCAGACGCGGGCCAGGTCGTTGAAGCCGATTGTCGGATAGGCCAGCAGTTCGGTTAGGTTGCGCCGCTGACCATCCGCCTTCACCGGCAGGCCGGCCTTGTCGGCGGCGGAGGGCGTCAGCGTCAGGCTGGCGGCCAGTTCGCGGGCCTCGGCCAGGGCGGCAGCCTTCGCCGCGAACGCCTGGGCGCGGACCGAGCCCATCACGCCCAGGGCCTCGCCCTTGGCGGTCAGCCGCTGGTCGGCGTTGTCGGCGCGCAGGATCAGGCGGAACTCCGCCCGGCTGGTAAACATCCGATAGGGCTCGGTGACGCCCCGGGTCACCAGGTCGTCGATCAGCACGCCGATATAGGCCTCGTCCCGGGCGAAGGCGGCCGGATCCGCCCCCGAAGCGGCGCGGGCGGCGTTCAAGCCAGCCACCAGCCCCTGCGCGCCCGCCTCCTCATAGCCGGTGGTGCCGTTGATCTGGCCCGCCAGGTAGAGGCCCGGCAGGCGCTTGGCCTCCAGCGTCGGATAGAGCTCCCGGGGGTCCACGTAGTCGTATTCGATGGCGTAGCCATAGCGGAACACCCGCACGGCCTCGAGGCCGGGCATGGTGCGCAGGAAGAGATCCTGGGTCTCCTCCGACACCGAGGTGGAGACGCCATTGGGATAGACGGTCGGGTCATCCAGGCCTTCGGGCTCCAGGAACACCTGATGGCTAGTCTTGTCGGCGAACCGGACCACCTTGTCCTCGATGGAAGGGCAATATCGCGGACCGACGCCGGTGGCCTTGCCGCCATAGACCGCGGATTCGCCCAGGCGCTCGGCGATGATCCTGTGGGTCTCAGGCGTCGTGTAGGTGATGCCGCAGGAAATCTGCGGGACCTCGATGCGGTCTGTCAGGAAGGAGAACGGCACGGGCTGTTCGTCCGCCGCCTGCTTCTCCAGCCGGTCCCAAGCGATGGTGCGGCCGTCCAGCCGCGCCGGCGTGCCGGTTTTCAGGCGACCCATGCGCAGGCCCGACGCGTAGAGGCGGTCCGAAAGGCCGATCGCCGGGGCGTCGCCCACCCGGCCGGCGGCAATCCGCTCATCGCCCCGGTGGATCACGCCTTTCAGGAAGGTGCCGGTGGTCAGCACCACGCGACCGGCGCGGTAGGCCGTCCCGCTGGCGCCCAGCACACCGGTGACCACGCCGTCGTCGAGGATCAGGTCTTCCACCGCCTCGGCGACGATCGTCAGGTTCGGCGTGGCGGCGAGCTCCGCCTGCATGGCCTCACGGTAGAGTTTGCGGTCGATCTGCGAGCGCGGCCCGCGCACCGCGGCGCCCTTGGAGCGGTTCAGTAGGCGGAACTGGATGCCCGCCCTGTCGCCCAGGCGGCCCATCAGGCCGTCCAGGGCGTCGATCTCGCGGACCAGGTGCCCCTTGCCCAGGCCGCCGATGGCCGGGTTGCAGCTCATCTCGCCGATGGTTTCGAGCTTGTGGGTGAGCAGCAGGGTGCGCGCGCCGAACCGCGCCGCCGCCGCGGCCGCCTCGCAGCCGGCGTGCCCGCCCCCGATGATGATCACGTCCCAAGTCGTCATGAGCGGCTGCATATAGTCGAAGGCCGCCACTGTTTCACGTGAAACAGCGCCGCGGCCTCACTTCCCGATGCAAAAGGTCGAGAAGATACGGCCCAGCACCTCTTCGGGGTCGATGCGGCCGGTGATGCGGTCCAGCGCGCGGGCCGCGAGGCGGACGTCTTCGGCGGCCAGTTCGAGGGCCTCCTCCTCGGCCAAGGCGTGGCGCAGACGGGTCGCGGCCTCGGTCAGCAGCTCCTTGTGACGCAGGCGGGTGGCGGCGGGGAATTCCGAGCCGCCTAGGGCCTCGACCACGCTCTGCGTCAGCGACCGCTCCAGCCAGGCCACGTCGTTGGGACTCTTGGCGGTGAAGGGCTCGCCCGGCAGGCCTTCCAGGCCTTCGCCGAGGTCGCGCTTGGTAAGCAGCACGATGTCGCCCTGGCGCAGGGACGCCGGGACCTCCGGGTCAGGATCGCCGTAGCCGTCCACCAGCCAGACCCGAAGGCCCGCGTTCTCCGCCCAGGCCTCGGCGCGCCGCACGCCCTCGGCCTCGATCTCGTCATCGGTCTTCCGCAGGCCGGCGGTGTCGGCGACGATGGCCTTGTAGCCGCCCAGCACCATCGGAACCTCGATGATGTCCCGCGTCGTCCCGGGTGTCGCCGAGACGATGGCCGCCTCCCGCTTGGCGAGCGCATTCAACAGCGTGCTTTTGCCGGCGTTGGGCGCGCCGAGCAGGGCGATGCGGAAGCCCTCCCGCACCTGCTCGCCCCGCGCCACGTCGGCGGCGGCGACCTCCAGTTCGTCGGCCAGGATCGCCAGGATCGGTCGCGCCCGCCCCGCCACGTCGGCCGGCACCTCCTCGTCCGGGAAATCGACGGCCGCCTCCAGCATGGCGGACGCGCGGATCAGGCCATCGCGCCAGCGCCCCTGCACCTCCGACAGCCGCCCGCCAAGCTGGGCGAGCGCCTGGCGCCGCTGGCCCTCCGTCTCGGCGTCCACCAGATCGGCGACACCCTCCGCCTGGGCGAGATCGAGCTTGCCGTGCTCGAAGGCCCGGCGGGTGAATTCCCCGGGCTCCGCCAGGCGCGGGCCAAGCTCCGACAGCGCCTCGACCAGGGCCGCCACCACCGCCGGGCCGCCATGGATATGGAATTCGGCGGTGTCCTCGCCGGTGTAGCTGCCGGGCGCCGGCATCCAGAGCACCAGGGCCGCGTCGAGGGCCACGCCCCCAGGCGAACGGAGTTGGCGCAGGCTCGCCCGCCGCGCCGCCGGCAGCCGCCCGGCCAGCGCCCGGACCGCGCTCGCCGTCTCCGGTCCCGACAGGCGCACCACGGCCACCGCCGCGCGGCCCGCCGCCGTGGCTGGCGCGAAGATGGTGTCGCTCATGTCGGTGTCGTCACTTCCTGGGAGCCGCCGCGTTCATGCCCACTTCCATCAGCTTGCGGAACTGCTCCTGGGCGCCGGCGCCGAAGCTCATCCAGCTTTTCACCAGCTCGTCAGGCGAGATCATCGCCATGTTGGCGTCGATCCGGCCCTTCATCTCATTCACCAGGTGCTCGTTGATGGCGCTGACGTCGGGCAAGCCCATGAACCGCCGGGCCTCCTCGGGCGTGCAGTCCACCTCGATCGTCATCTTCATGGCCGATGCCTCCGCTTCGGATTCCATATGGCCGTGGTGCGGCCCCGCGCGCTAGTAGCGCAAACCACGCAGCTTACGAAAACCCGAGGAGACGATCATGGGCGAGCGCACCACCATCACCACCAAGGACGGGACCTTCAGCGCCTATGTGGCGCGGCCCTCGAAACCTTCCGCCCCCGCCGTGGTGGTGATCCAGGAGATCTTCGGGGTGAACCAGGTGATGCGCGACATCACCGACGGCCTGGCCGCCCAGGGCTATCTGGCGATCTGCCCGGACCTGTTCTGGCGGATCGAGCCCGGCATCGACATCACCGACAAGAGCGAGGCCGAGTGGAAGCGCGCCTTCGAACTGTTCAACGCCTTCGACGTGGAGGCCGGTGTTGGCGACATCGCCGCCACCATCAGCCACATCCGCAAGGACGCCGGCTGCAGTGGCAAGGTGGGCGCGGTGGGCTATTGCCTGGGCGGCCAGCTCGCCTTCCTCACCGCCACCCGCACCGATGCGGACGCGTCGGTCTCCTACTACGGCGTCGGGCTGGAGAATCGGGTGGCGGAGGCCGAGAAGCTGACCCATCCGCTGCTTATGCACATCGCCGAGGAGGACCAGTTCGTGCCCAAGCCCGCGCAGGCGGTGATCCTCAGCAGCTTGAAGGACCACCCGCAGATCGAGATCCACACCTATCCCGGCTGCGACCACGCCTTCGCCCGCGAAGGCGGCGAGCACTACGACGCCGCGGCCGCCAGGCTCGCCAACGGTCGCACCCTCTCCTTCTTCCAAAGGACGCTGGGGTGATGCGCGCCATCCGTTTCGAACAGGCCGGTGGGCCGGAGGTCCTGAAGCTCGTCGAGGTCGAGACCCCGACACCGCGGCCGGGCCAGATCCTGGTTCGTCACCAGGCGGTGGGGATCAACTTCATCGACACCTACCAGCGCTCCGGCCTCTATCCGGTGAAGCTGCCGTCGGGCCTGGGCTCGGAGGCGGCCGGGGTGGTGGAGGCAGTGGGCGACGGCGTCACGCGCTTCAAGGCCGGCGACCTGGTGGCCTATGCCGGCACGCCCGGCGCCTATGCCGAGGCCAACGCGGTCTCCGCCGAGCGCGCGGTGAAGGTCCCGGCCGGCGTCGATGCCCGCACCGCGGCCGCCGCCCTCTTGAAGGGCATGACCGTCGAGTTCCTGATCCGTCGGCTGCATCGGGTGGAGGCCAGCGAGACCATCCTGGTCCACGCCGCCGCCGGCGGGGTCGGCCAGATCCTCGTGCAATGGGCCAAGGCGCTGGGCGCGGTGGTCATCGCCACGGTGGGGTCGGAGGCAAAGGCCGCCCGGGTGCGCGAGTTGGGCGCCGACCATGTGATCCTCTACCGCGACCAGGACGTCGCCGCCGAGGTGCGCCGGATCACCGACGGCAAGGGCGTGCCCGTCGCCTACGACTCGGTGGGCAAGGACACCTTCGAGGGCACTCTGAAGAGCCTGGCCAAGCGTGGTCTGTTCGTCAGCTTCGGCAACGCGTCAGGCCCACCGCCGCCCATCGAGGCCCGCCAGTTGATGCTGGGCGGCTCGCTGTTCTTCACCCGCCCGACCATGGGCGACTATCAGACGACGACCACCGAACTGGACGCCAGCGCCGCGGCGCTGTTCGAAATGATCGGCTCGAGGCAGGTTAAGATCGAGATCGGCCAGACATTCCCGCTGGCCGAAGCGGCCAAGGCGCACCGGGCCCTAGAGGGCCGGGCGACCATCGGCGCGAGCCTGCTGATTCCTTAGCTGCTTTAGTCCCTCCCCTTCGGGGGAG
>DATAUR010000135.1:0-48508 GCA_036268175.1 Phenylobacterium sp.
GAAGCTGATCTCGGCCCGAGCCTAAATCCGCCGTTAACCGCAACGTGTTGCCCTGTCGTCCGGATTCCCGGAGGACTGAATCTTGTCGTCGAACCGCGCGCGGCCGATCGAGACGCTGACGGGCGGCGCGCCGGCGCAGACGCCTGTCGACGGCCCCGACGCCCTGGTCGGCCTCGTCGATCTGCAGACCATCCCCATGGCCAACGGCATCCTCGGCGTCGCCGAGGTGTCCAAACATATCGGCTTCCCGATCCACCGCGTCTATTACATCCGCGACGTGCCGCCGGGCCAAAGCCGCGGCGCGCACGGCCACAAGGCGCTGCGGCAGGGCTTCCTGTGCCTGCGCGGCAGCGTGCGGCTCAGCATCACCAAGGACGGCCGCACCGAGACGGTGGAGCTCAACCGCCCGTCCCAGGCGGCGATCGTCCCCGCCGGCTGCTGGCGCGACCTCAGCGACTTCTCCGAAGACTCCGTGATCATCGTGCTGGCGTCGGAGGAGTACGACGAGGCCGACTACATCCGCGACTACGACGACTTTATCCGCTGGGACGCCGGCAACGAGCCGGTGACCGCGGTGCCCTACCTCGACCTGCAGCGCGCGTCCCAGACCTTCGGCGCGGAGATGGAGCTGGCCATGCGCCGGGTCCTGAAATCCGGCCACCTGATCGGCGGTCCCGAGGTTGCGGCCTTCGAGCAGAAGTTCGCCGCCTATTGCGGCGCGGACCACATGGTCGGGCTTGGCAACGGCTTTGACGCGCTCGCTATCGCGCTGCGCGCCTGGGGCGTCGGTCCGGGCGACGAGGTGATCGTGCCGGCCCACACCTTCATCGCCACGGCTCTGGCGGTGGACGAGGTCGGCGCGAGCCCGGTGCTGGTGGATGTGGAGCCGGACACCGGCCTGATGGATATCGGCCAGGTCGCCGCCGCGATCGGCGAACGGACCCGGGCGATCGTACCGGTGCACCTCTATGGCCATCCGGTGGATATGGACGCCCTGAAGACGGCTATCGCCGGGCGCGACATCAAGATCCTGGAGGACGCCGCCCAGGCGCACGGCGCGCGCTACAAGGGCCGGCGCTGCGGCGGCCTGGGAGATGCGGCGGCCTTCAGCTTCTATCCCACCAAGAACCTTGGCGCGCTCGGCGACGGTGGCGGCCTGGTCACCGGCGACACGCCGAGCGCCGATAGGGTGCGGACGCTCGCCAACTACGGGTCGCGGGAGAAGTACCGGCACGAATTGGCGGGCCGCAATTCCCGCCTCGATCCCCTGCAAGCGGCCGTGCTCTCCACCAGGCTGGAGCGGCTGGACGCCGGCAATGCCCGCCGCAGCCAACTGGCCCTGCGCTACTTCCTGGGCCTCTCCGACGTCCGCGGCCTGGAGCTGCCCGCCGTGCGCGGCTGGGCCGAGCCGGTCTGGCACGTCTTCCCGGTGCGGGCGCCCGGCGTGCGCGACGAACTGCAGGCCTTCCTGGCCGAGCGCGGCGTGGGCACGAACATCCACTATCCGACGCCCGTGCACCTGCAGCCCTGCTACGCCGGCCGCTGGGCCCAAGGCGACTTCCCCGTCGCCGAGGCCCTGGCCACCAGCCTGCTCAGCCTGCCGCTGGAGCCCTTGCACAGCGACCGTGAAATCGACTTCGTGGTCGCCCGGGTCCGCGAGTTCTTCGCCCGATGAGCGCGCTCGCCCCGACATCGGCCAGGACCCCGCCCATCGACCTGGCGACCCTCCCCTTGGACTACGAAGGCTTCCGGGCGCTGGCCCAGGACGGACGCCTGACCGACCACGAGAAGATCGGCTTCCCGCCAGCTTACCGCGAGGGCTTCGAGGACGCGATCTGGGCGGACATCACCGCGAAACTGCCGATGTTGACGCAGGCCGAGCGCCGGACCGTCGTGGACATCGGCCCGGGCTGCGCGGCGCTGCCCAAGCGGCTGATCGAGCTCTGCCGCGACCGCGGCCACACCCTGGTGCTGGCAGACAGCCCCGAGATGCTGGCCCTGCTGCCCGACGTCGCCGGCGTCACCCGCAAGTGCGAAGGGCTGTTTCCCAACAACGCCGCCGCCGTGAGCGCCATCGCCGGCGGACCAGCCGACGCGCTGCTTTGCTACAGCGTCCTGCACTACATCCACTTGGACGCCAGTTCGCTGGACTTCATTGACGCCACGGTCGCCCTGCTGGCGTCCGGCGGCCGCGCCCTGATCGGCGACATCCCGAACCTCTCCAAGCGTCGGCGCTTCTTCGCCACCGAGCGCGGTCAGGCCTTCCACCATGCCTTCACCGGCTCGATGGAACCCTATGACGTAACCCAGGACGCACCGGCCCCCGGCAAGATCGACGACGCGGTTCTGGCCGGTCTGATCGCGCGCGCCCAGTCGTGGGGCTGCGACGCCTATCTCCTGCCGCAAGGGCCCGACCTGCCCATGGCCAACCGGCGGGATGACCTACTGCTCGTGAGGCCCTAAAACCATGGCCGCCGCCAAGCCCCTGGTGATCGTCGGCAATGGCGAGATCGCCGAGATGGCGTGCGAATACTTCGACCACGACAGCGACCGCCAGGTGGCCGCCTTCGCCATCGGCGCGGACTACATCAAGGACCCGACCCTCGCCGAACGGCCGGTCGTCGACCTGGCGAGCCTGACCAAGACCCATCCGCCGGACGCCTTCGACGCCTTCGTGGCTATCGGCGACGGCCAGCTCAACCGCCTGCGCCGCGGCCACGTCGACGGGATCAAGGCCGCCGGCTACGCCCTGGCGAGCTACGTCAGCTCCAAGGCCTTCGTCTGGCACAATGTCGCCATCGGCGAGAACTGCTTCATCCTCGAACACAATGTGCTGCAGCCGTTCACCCGCATCGGCGACAACGTCACCCTGTGGAGCGGCAACCACGTCGGCCACCGCTCGGTGATCGAGGACGACGTGTTCATGGCCTCGCACGTGGTGGTCTCGGGCTTCTGCCGGATCGGCGCGCGCAGCTTCGTGGGCGTCAACGCCGCCATGGCCGCCCATGTGGCGATCGCGCCGGACAACTTCATCGCCATGGGCGCGGCGGTCACCGCCTCCACCGAGCCGGACTCGATCTACATGGGCGTGCCGGCGGAGCGGCGGACGATCTCGGCCAAGCGCTTCTGCCGCGTCCGGGAGTAGGGCGTGGAGATCCGGCGCTACAGCCCGGAGATGGCGCAGACCTGGAACGCCTTCAACCGCCGCGCCCGCAACGGCCACTTCCTCTTCGACCGCGGCTTCATGGACTATCACGCCAACCGGTTCACCGACGGCTCGCGGATCGTGGTCGAGGACGGCGAGGTCGTGGCGCTGCTGCCGCTCAACCTGGCGGGCGACGAAGCCTGGACGCACCAGGGCCTGACCTTCGGCGGCCTGATCGTGGATGGCGCCGGCGCCGCCAAGACGCTGGCCATCCTCGACGCCTGCGCCGATCGGCTTCGGGCGGGGGGCGCCGTCGCCCTCACCTACAAGGCCCAGCCCTGGATCTATCCCCGCGCGCCGGCGCAGGAGGACCTCTACTGGCTCTTCCGGCGCGACGCGGTGCTGGTCCGCCGCGATGTCAGCGCCGCCATCGACTACCGCGCCCGTGGGCACGTCTCCAGCCGCCGCGCGCGGGGCGCCCGCAAGGCGCGCCAGGCCGGCCTGGCCTTCGGCCGCTCGCAGGACTGGGCCGCTTACTGGCGGCTGCTGGAAGCCGTCCTCGCCGGGCGCCATGGCGCAGCGCCAGTTCATTCCCTGGTGGAGATTGAGCTCCTGGCCACCCGCTTTCCCGACGAGATCGCCCTCTTCACCGCCGTCGCCGGCGCCGATCTGCAGGCTGGCGTGGTCATGTTCCGCTCAGCCCAGGTCGCCCACGCGCAGTACATCGCCGTGGGCGAGGATGGCCGGGAGACCGGCGCGCTCGACGGCCTCTTCGAGCACCTGATCGAGGCCCACGCCGCGACCCATCGCTATTTCGATTTCGGCATCTCCAACACCGACGGCGGCCGGGTGCTCAATGAGGGCCTGATGCGCCAGAAGGAAGAGTTCGGGGCCAGCGCCCTGACTCACGACGTCTACCGCCTGACGCTCTAGGCGACCCACTCCGCACAGCCGAAGCCGGACGCCCCGTGATGGTTGCCGTTGTAGAACAGCAGCCGCCTGCCGCCGGCGTCGATGACGTTGGGAAAGCAGATCATTTCGGAGTCCCAGCCGGTGTCGGACCGGGCAATGCCGGCGCGCTGGTCCATCCGTCGCCAGACAAGACCGTCCTCGGATTCGGCGTAACCGATGGCGTAGGGTCGATCGAACGAACGGACCGAGTACCACATGCGGAACAGGCCGCCGTCACGGACCACCCAGGGCCGCCCGACAGCGTATTCGTCCGCTGCCGGCTGCAGACAAGGCGCCGGATCGACGATCCAGTTCACGCCGTCGTCGGACACCGCGTGGCGGATGCTGACAAGGTAATGCAGGCCGTCGGTGCGCGGCGTCCAACGGGCCGAGGAGACGTACCACATGCGCAAGCGGTCGCCGTCGATCATCAGACAGGGCGCGCCGCGGATGTGCGGCTCCTCCGACGTGCGCTCCAGGACCGGAACGCGGCCCCACTTCACGAAGCGGCCGTCCGGCGCCTCAATGGCGAGGCCGGTGAAAACCGTGAAGGGCGCGCGCAGGGTCCGCTGCCAACCCTGATAGTACATCAGCCGGCGGCCCTTGAAGCTGATCACCGCGAAGGGATTGGCGCCGCAATCGTCGAAGTCGCCGATCTCGCCCAGATCCAGGACCGGATGCTCGGCGATCCGCAGAACCCGAATCGGGTCGACCGGGTCCAGGTCGACGTATCCGCCGCGGCCGAAGTTCTGCGCGTCCAGGCAGGTGATGTAGACGCGCAAGGTTTCCGGATCGCGCAGCTCGGCTGTGGGATAGGCGGCGTTGGTCACCGCCCAGTCGGAGGCGCCCGAGGGCTTGTAGACCATGCCAAGCTTGCGCCAGCTCATAGGACCGATCCCCGGGCTCGGCTGGCCATCCACGGGCGGCAGACATAGGTTGATCGTCGACAGAGTCGCCTGCCGTCACGCGGCAGCTGGAACCCCTTCATGCCTCGCGTCCCATACATCTGCCCCGCCACAAGTCGGCCCCTGAGCGCGACCGACGATGGCCTGCTTCGTGACGACGGCAAAATCTATCCCTACCTGGCGAGCGACGCCGACCTTGCGCACCCCGTCCCGGATTTCCTGAATCTGGCCGAAGCCGGCGCCGGATCGCGAACCTCGCTTGGCATGTACAACACCCAGGCCGCGACCGCGGTCTACCGGAACTTCCTCGACTGGCTCTTCGCCACGTTCAGGGCGGACGAGGCCGCGTTCCGGCGCGACATGGCCGTGCGGCTGCGTCTATCGCCGGGCGGCTGCGTCCTGGTGACCGGCTGCGGTCTCGGTGACGACATCCCGGCTATTCTCGACCTCGTCGGACCGACGGGCGAGGTGCACGCGCAGGACCTCTCGCCGGCCATGACGCACGAAGCGGCTGCCCAATGGCGGAGGGAGCACGCCGAACAGGCGGCGCAGGTCTGGTTCTCGACAGGCGACGCCCTGCACCTGCCCTTCGCTGACGGCGCATTCGACGCGGCCTTTCATTTCGGCGGGATCAACCTGTTCGACGACGTAGGCCAGGGCATCGCCGAGATGAATCGCGTCGTCCGCCCGGGCGGACGGGTGGTGGTCAGCGATGAAGGTATCGGGCCCTGGCTGCGCGACACCGACTTCGGCAGAATGGTGATCACCAACAACCGCCTGTGGGCGCATGCCGCGCCGATCGAGCGGCTACCGCCCACAGCCACGGAGGTGGGCCTGACCTGGCTCCTGGGAAACTGCTTCTGGTTGATCGATTTCACCGTCGCCGAGACCCTGCCCGCCATCGACCCCGACATCGGCCACAAAGGCTGGCGCGGAGGCTCCATGCGCACACGCCACCTCGGCCAGCTTGAGGCCGTCACCCCGGAAACCCGCGCCAAGGTCATCGAGGCCGCCGCCGCGGCCGGGATCAGTGTGCATGACTGGCTCGAGCGCGCGCTCGGCGAGCAGCTGCCGCCTTCCCGAGATTCAGGCTAGGCTCAGGGCCATGATCGAGGTTCAGCCTCCAAGCTATGGGGTGACGCGACAGCGGGAACTCGCCGACCCCCTCGACGCCCACGTCGAGGAGATCGAGGTGCTGGGCTACACGGTCGTTCCGTCGGAATTGGATGCAGGCGTCCTGGCCCAGTTCCGGGCCTTGATCGATCAGGCCTACAGCGACCAGGCGGCGGCCGGCGGCAACTCCGGCGAGCTCGGCGCGGAGAGCGACATCCTGCGGTGTCCGCTGGCCTATGACGATCTCTTCCTGGACGCCGCGACCCTGCCTCCGATCCTGGAGATCGCGCGGCGCGTCCTGGGCGAAAATCTCGTCCTCCTGCAGCAGAACGCGATCATCAACCAGCCGCAGGGGCGACAGTACCAGTCGCGCTGGCATCGGGACCTGCCCTATCAGCACTTCGTAGGCTCGCAGGCGCTGGCGGTGAACGCCCTGCTCTGCGTCGACGACTTCACCCTAGAGACCGGAGGCACCCTGGTGCTGCCCGGCTCGCATATGTTCGAGGATTTCCCGTCCCGACGGCTGGTCGGCCAACAGGAGTTGGTCGTCGAAGCCAAGGCCGGCAGCGTGATCATGATGCACGCCATGCTCTATCATCGGGCCGGCTCGAACGTCTCAAGCGGGCCGCGCCGCGGCGTGAACCACCTGATCGGCAAGCCGTTGCTGGCCCAGCAGATCGACATCCCAAGGCTGCTGGGCCCGCGATATGCCGAGCACCCCGTGCTGGGCCCCTACCTCGGCTATCGTTGGAATCCCGCCGAAGACGTGGCCAGCTGGCGCGACAAGCGCACCTGAGGCCTAGGTCTGGCTGGCCCGCCAGCGGTCGAACATTTGGCCGAACGCAAGTTCAACTCGACGGGTGAAGCCGGCCTCGTCGCAGCAGGGTCCGTTGTCGAAGCCGGGACGCACGCGCGCGCGCAACGCGTCCAGGCGGTCCACGTCGACCGTGATCTCCAGGGCGCGCGACACGAAGTCTTCCGAGCTCTGGGCGATCAGTTCCGGCAAGCCAGCGGCTTGCGGGATGGACCGCGCATAAAGTCCCCCGATCGACGGCGGGCTTTCGGCCATCACCAGCACCGGCACGCCGTTGGAGAGCGCGTCAAGTGTGGTGGTCGAGCCGGGCGCGGGCCACGCGTCGAGCATCAGGTCGATCTCGCGGAAAGCTTCGAAATAGGCCTCGCCGCCGGAATGGCCGGCGAAGACGATCCGCTCCGGCGCGACGCCCCGGGCGGCGAACCGGGCCTGGGTCACCCGCTGCAGCACCGGGTCGGCGAAGTAGCGGTACTTGAGCAGCAGCCGCGAGGTCGGGGCGCCCCGCAGCACGCCCGCCCAGGCGTCGAGCGCCCAGTCGCTGAGCTTGGCCGGGTGATTGAAGGACCCGAAGGTGATGAAGCCATTCCGCAGCGCCGGCGTCGGCGCGGGCGGCAAGCGGCCGGCGGCTGGGCGGAAGGCATTGAACACCGGGCCGATGGGCCAGATCTCTTCGGTGAACAGCGCATCGGCCCTGGGCGTCGATCCGGCCCCCGCGTGCAGTACATAGTCCATCTGACCGAGGCCGGTGGTCTGGACATAGTTGATCCAGGCGACCTGCACCGGGGCGGGGCGGTGGGCGAAGACCGGCAACCGCGAGCCGGCGCTATGGCCCCAGCAATCGGCCAGGATGTCGATGCCGTCGCGGCGGATCAGCGCCGCGGCGCCGGCGTCGCTCAGCCCGCCGATGGGATGCACATCGATCCAGGCCGGCCAGTCCTGCTCGGTGTCGGCGCTCGTGGTGTAGAGGGTCACGCAGACGGTGTCGGGATCGTGGTTCTCCAGCAGCGGCGCGATGAACTGGCGGGCCTGCGACTTGGCGAGGCTTGGCGCGACGTAGCCGACCTTCAGCTTGCGGCCGACCCGGTCGGGATTGGCGAGCGGCCCCGCAAAGGCCGGCGGCGCATAGAGCGCGGCCCAGGCACGGGCTTCGGCCAGGTGGCGCGCGTCGCCGTCGTCGCAGAGCAACTGCGGATAGATCAGGAACTGGTGCAGGGGCGCGGACGGGAAGTTCTCCATCGCGGCGCGGAACACCTGGCTGGCCTCCTCCGGGCGACCCTGGTGCTGCAGCGCCAGGCCGTAGCCCAGCAGGCGCTGGGCGTCGACCTGGCCGGCGGCCAGCGCCAGGCCCTGAATGACCCCCGACATGGCCACGATGTTCTGGGCGTAGAGCTCGCGGCCCACCTGGAAGGCGTAGGCGGCGTCGGTCTGGCAGCGGGCGGTGTCGGCCCCCATGGTCTTGGCCACGGCCAGGGTGTGCAGGATGCGGGCGTCGTCCAGCGCGGTCAGGGCGTCCGGCTCACCCGCCGTCAGCTTGGCGCTGGCCAGCCAGTAGCGCGGCTCCGGCTCGGCCGGATCGCGTAGGACGTGGGCCTGGAAGATTGCGATCGCCGCCCAGGGGTCGCCGGAAAGCAGGGCCTCGCGGCCGGCCTGCAGATCGGGGGTGGCCGCGCCGAGGTCCATGGTGCGCCTAGGCCTTCAGCACCGTGTTGCTCTTGATCGCCGCCGAGCCGTCCGCGGCCAGGTCGGCGCGGGTCGAGGTCATGCTGAGCGGGCCCTTCAGCGTCGCGTTGACCGCGTCCATGCCGGTCGGCCCGACGTGCCTCTTGGCGATCAGGTAGCGTAGCGAGATGCGCTCATGGTCGGCGGCGTCGGGCTGGGTGCCGTGCAGGGTGCAGGCATGCCAGATGGCCGCGAAGCCGGTGTCGCCGGTCAGCACCCTCTGGCGGGCGACCACATCGCCGTGCTCGCCGTTGCGGTAGAGCCAGTCCTTGTCGCCGATGCGGGTCAGGTTGTGCGGGAAGACCGAGCCGCCCAGGGTATGGCTGCCCTCCAAGAGATAGAGCGGCGCGTCCGCCCGGGTGACCGGGTGCAGATAGATGTAGAGGGTCAGGAAGTCGGCTTCCCGGGCCTTGTGGTCGATCAGGTCCTGGTGGAAGTCGATGCCGTAGAAATAGGTCACGTCCCGGTGCTGCGGTCGCACATAGGCGCCCAGGTTGTTAACCGGATTGCCCAGGATGCGTTCCTTCAACCAGCCGGGCACCGCCTCGGCCGGCACGCCGCAGACCACCTTCTTGTTCAGCACCTCGTAGTCGGGGCCGAGCAGCGCGGTGATCCCCTCGACAAGCTGCGGGTCGCGCTCGACGAAGCCCAGGCGGTCCTCGAACCGCTCCAGCAGGTTGCGGCCCGGCCTGGGATTGACGCCGGTATACTGCGGGTCGGCGTCGAACTCTTCTTCGCTGAGGAACAGGCTCGCGCCGAAGTCGCGGGTGGCGCGGATGCGGCCCAAGAGGTCGGCGCAGGCGTGCTGGTCGATGGGCCGGTCGAACAGGTGCGCGCCATCGCGGATGAAGTCGTCGACCACCGTCTCGGCGATGGAGGGCTGATCGCTGGAAGCGGACGGGTCGAAGGCGTGGCGCAGGGCGTTCATCGAGACAGACTCCCGGATCGGGAGGATAACAGGCCGCGATTTGGGTTAATCCGCGGTTGCCTTGCCGCTAATCGAGCATGTCCCAGGCGAGCGGCTCGCCGCGGGCGAGGTCGCGGGCGGCGGGGCGCCCAAGCACCTCGTCCAGATGCGCCGGCGGCAGGCCGTTGCCGGGCCGCACCGAGCGGATGTTGGCCCGGGTCAGCGGCTCGCCGGCCTTGACGTCGGCAGTGACGTAGAGCGAGCGGCGGAACTGGCGGTTGGCGCGCTCCGAGCCCAGAAGGTCGTAGTGCGCGCGGCCGAGCGCCGTCCAGGCGTCCTTGCAGTCGCGCACCAGGCCGGAAAACTCCGCCGGCTCCAGGCTGAAGGCCGCGTCCGGCCCACCATCGGACCGCGCCAAGGTGAAGTGCTTTTCGATGACGCTGGCCCCCATGGCGATCGCCGCGATGGAGGCCGCCGCGCCGTGGGTGTGATCGGAAAGGCCGATGGGGTTGTCGAACCGCTGCGCCATGTCGGCGACGGTCCGCACATTGGCGTCGCAGAGGTCGGCCGGATAGCTGGACACGCAGTGCAGCAGCACCACGCCGGCCGCGCCGGCCTCCAGCGCCGCGGTCCGCGCCGCCTCGATCTCGGCCAAGTTGGCCATGCCGGTGGAGATGATCAGCGGCTTCCCCTGCCGCGCCGCATAGCGGATCAGCGGCAGGTCCACCGCCTCGAACGAGGCGATCTTGTAGGCCGGCGCGCCGAGGCCCGAGAGCAGATCCACCGCCGTCTCGTCGAACGGGCTGGAGAACAGGGTCACGCCCCGCTCGGCGGCGCGCGCGAACAGCGCCGCATGCCATTCGTAAGGCGTCTGGGCCTCGCGGTAGAGCTCGTGCAGGCTGCGCCCATCCCAAAGCCCGCCCGTGATCTTGAACTCCGGTCGGTCGACGTCGAGGGTGATGGTGTCGGCGGTGTAGGTCTGGATCTTGATCGCGTCGCAGCCGGTGGCGGCCGCCGCGTCGATCAGGGTCAGCGCGCGCTCCAGGCTGCCGTTGTGGTTCCCCGACAGCTCGCAGATGACATAGGGCGGATGGTCCGCGCCGATCTTGCGGCCGGCGATCTCGATCTCGGGCGAAGCGCTCATCGCCCGGCAGTCTACGCCCGGCGGCTGAAACGGTCGTTAACCTTGCAAAGGTTCAGAGCTTCGGTCGCCTCAAAGCTTCGATGGGGGCGGCAGGACCTCGACGGCCTTGCGCGCGCCCAGCGTCAGGCCGAGCGCGACGCCCGTGCCCAGGCCCACCATGGCCACCGCCGAGAACAGCCGCAGGCCCAGGCCCAGGGCCACGCCCGCGCCAACGGCGGCGCCGACCAGGCCGATGACACCGGCGGTCTTGATTTCGTCTTGCATGCGGCGCTCCAGAATCGCACCTACATAAGCGTCATGTCCGAAGATCGTTCCTCCCGCGCCGAACCGCGCCACGTCCGCTGCCTGATCGTGGGATCGGGCCCGGCGGGCTACACCGCCGCGGTCTACGCCGCCCGCGCCATGCTCAGCCCCGTGCTGATCCAGGGCATCCAGCCCGGTGGCCAGCTCACCATCACCACCGACGTGGAGAACTATCCGGGCTACGCCGAGGTGATCCAGGGCCCATGGCTGATGGACCAGATGCAGGCCCAGGCCGAACATGTGGGCGCCGAGATCGTGGGCGACATCGTGCTGAGCGCCGACCTCTCCAAACGCCCGTTCCACCTGACCACCGACAGCGGCCAGGAGTGGCTCGCCGAGACCCTGATCATCGCCACCGGCGCTCAGGCCAAGTGGCTGGGTCTGGACTCTGAGCAGCAATTCAAAGGCTTCGGCGTCTCGGCCTGCGCCACCTGCGACGCCCCCTTCTATCGCGGTAGGCAGGTCGTGGTGGTGGGTGGCGGCAACACCGCCGTCGAGGAAGCCCTGTACCTCACCAGCTTCGCCTCCAAGGTCACCCTCGTGCACCGCAAGGACGAATTCCGCGCCGAGAAGATTCTGCAGGAGCGGGTGTTCGCCAACCCCAAGATCGAGGTCATTTGGGACAGCGCCATCGACGAGGTGATGGGCTCCGCCGCCCCGCCCAGCGTCACCGGCGTGCGCCTCAAGAACGTCAAATCCGGCGAGACTCAGGACGTCGCCTGCGACGGAGTCTTTATCGCCATCGGCCACGCGCCGGCGTCCGAGCTCTTCAAGGGCCAACTGGAGATGGACGCCGCCGGCTATCTGAAGGTGAAGCCGGGTTCGGCCTCGACCGCCATCGAGGGCGTCTATGCCGCCGGCGACGTCACCGACGACGTCTACCGCCAGGCGGTGACCGCGGCCGGCATGGGCTGCATGGCCGCGCTCGAGGCCGTGCGCCTCCTGGCCGAGGAAGACCACCGCAAGGCGCACCATCCGATCAGCCACCACGAAGCCGAGAAGATCGGCGTTTGGTGAGCCGCGACAACGGCTTGGTTCAAACTCTCGACAGAATCTTGCGGCAAGGGGCCTCGTCCGCCGACTGAAACAATGTCGGCGACCCGTCAGTTGAGGCGGTGGAGCGCCCGGCGATGCGAGACAGTCAGCGTTACGACGCCCAGGCCGACGCCGTGTTCCGCATGGCGGCCCGCGCCGAGAATCCGGCTGAGAAACAGGTCTATCTGAACATCGCCGCCGGCTGGCGGAAACTCGCCGCCGAAGCCGCACGCAACGAACGTCGTAGCCGGCCGTCGGAGCAGCGCAGCTTCGAGTCCCGCAACGACGACTAAGGCGTTAAGGTCGGCGGATGATCCGCCACGCCCGCCCCGCCGACCACGCCGCCATCGCGCAGGTGGTGGCCGCGGCCTTCGACCGCCAGGATGAGGCCGACCTGGTCGCTGAGCTCCGCGCCGCCGAGGACGTCATCTTCGAACTGGTCGCCGAGGAAGACGGCGCCATCGACGGCCACATCCTGTTCAGCCGCCTGTGGGCCGACCGTTCCGGGCTCTATGGGGCGCTCGCGCCGCTGGCCGTGCGACCGGAACGGCAGAGCGCGGGCGTGGGCTCGCGGCTGGTGCGCTCGGGGCTGGAATACGCCCGCGAATTCGGCTGCCATGGCCTGCTGGTGCTGGGCGATCCGGCCTACTATGGCCGCTTCGGCTTCTCGGCCGATGCCGCGCGGCAGGTCAAGGCGCCCTTCCGCGGCCTGCCGGCCTTCCAGGCGCTCGCGCTGGAGGAAGACGCCTTCGCCAGCGCCCTGAGCGTCGCCTATCCGGACGCCTTCGGAGCTTCGGACTCCGCACAGCACTAGCTGAAAATCTTGACTAGCCCGGGACGCTGGCTGAGGTCCCTTGCGCCTCGGCTTTCGGCCCCACGCTGGTCTTGGCTGGCGATGCCGGCGCCGTGGCGGAGCTGTCGGCGCCCTTGTCCATGGCCGCCAGGCTTTCGTCGATCTGCCGGACCTCTTCGGGCGTCGGCTGGCGGCGGGCGGCGTAGAGGGTTCCCGCCACCCGTGTGCGCTCGCCGGTCGGCGTCGTGGGATCGACAACGTTGTAGGTGCGCACCTCGCCGGCCACCGCCAGCGTGATCTTGCGCTCGGCCGGGATGCCCTGCGCCTGGGGCGCCAGATAGGTCCCGCCCTGCGTGCGCGGATCAAGGCTGGCCAGCAGCGCCGGCGACAGGTCGGATTCCCGCCCCTCATAGTGGCCGGTGAAGGCCGGCGGCTCGCCCCAGGGGCCGGTCCAGCGATAGAAGATGTGCTGGCCCACCTGGGTCATCTTCACCAGGGTCGGCGCCCAGTAGGGGATCACATAAGCCGCGTGATAGTGGGTCGCCGAGCCCACGTCCTTGTCGACGAAGCCGGCCAGCGCGCGCCTCGCCACGTCCTGCGCTTGGCGCCACAACGCCGGCTGCGGCGTCCAGCGCAGCGCCCCGTCGCAGGTAAAGGTGAACTGGCAGCCGGTGGGACGGGCCGAGCCCTGGTAGACCACCCCGCAGATCGACTTCGGATAGGCCGGATGGCGCAGCCGGTTCAGCACCACCTGGGCGATCGCCTCCTGGCCGCGCACCGGCTCGCGCGCCGCCTCGTAATAGATCGCCTGGGTCATGCAGTGCAGGGCGCGGCTGGCGTCGTCGGCGTCGGCCTGCAGCACGAAGGGCCGCATGGGTCGGATCGGCAGGCCGGCGAAGGGCCGCAGGTTGTTCAGCGCCACGGCGTCCTCGCCCTGCTCGGCCGGGATGCCCAGGTCGGGAATCTTGCGCAGGTCCAGGCTGGTCCAGCCCGGCGGGCGGCCCCAGAGGTTCGGCCGGCGCAGGCCCGGGTCGTGACGCTCCGCGAGCGCGAGGACGGCGGGCTGGAACCTCGCCGTGGCGGCGGTCAGGGCGGCGTCCGACAGGCCGTGGGACACCATCGCCTGGGCATCCGGCGGCGGCGCGGGCCCACGGGCCGGCGCGCAGGCGGCCAGGACCAGCCCGGCGGCGGCGAGGAGCCCCAAGACCGTCGCCAGGCCGGCGCGGCGCCATCTGTCGATTGCCTCTTGGATCTCGTGGTCTTCCCTGCTTCAGCGCCGCTCGAACCCCAACCCGGCGTGCGCCGTAGGGTACGGACGGGGCGTGGATGGGGCCGCAACCCGGCCAAAAGATGAACAAGCTTCACCCGGGCGACGGAGTGTCGCGCGGGAGGCGTAGGCTCATATCCTCGGTTGCGCCTCGCCGCCAGCGCTCCCATTCTGGCGCCGACGGGCCGGGCCTGCAGACTCCGTGCCGGAAAACCCTGGCCAGCGAGGCTTGGGCAAAGACGCTCAAGCGCCCCCAGACGCCTTGGACGGAGACGCCGTGGCCGGAGACAGGTTGGAATGACGCCATCCCAATGGCCGCTGCGGTTCGTTCCCAGACGATCGCCGCCGCTGTGGCGCGCTGTCCTGATCACCGTGGCCGCGTTCGCCGGCGCGATGTTGATCCGTGGCCTGCTGCTGGGCCTCGACCAGGCGGCGGGCATTTCGGCGACCTATTTTCCGGCCTTCATCATCGCCACCCTCTACGCGGGCCCGCGCTTCGGCTGGGGCTCGCTGATCCTGGTGATGGTGACAGGTTACTTCGGGCCGACCGCGGTGATCTCCAACGTCTCGCGCAACGCCGTGCTGATCCAGTTCGGCCTGTCCGGCGCGGCCACGGTGCTGGTGGCCGGTGCGCTGCGCGAAGCGCTGCTGCGACTCGACGAGTCCATGGCCGCCGAGGCGAAGGTCCAGGCCAGCCTGATCGCCACGGAGCAGCGCTTCCGCAACCTCGCCGACAGCGCGCCGGTGCTGATGTGGCTGTCCCACGCCGACGGCACGCGCGAGTTCGTCAACCGCGCCTACCTGGCCTTCCTGGGCCTCGACTACGAGAGCGCGCTGCGCTTCGACTGGCGCGCGCTGATCCACCCCGACGACATGCAGCGCATCGCCGCCGAGGAGGCCCGCAGCGCCGCCAGCGGCGGGGACTTCGTCTGGGAGGCGCGCTACCGCCGCGCCAACGGCGAATACCCCTGGATCCGCTCCGTCTCGCAGCGGCGCTTCCTGCCGAGCGGCGAGATCGCCGGCTACATCGGCGTCGGCTACGACATCTCCGACGCCAAGCGGGCGCAGGCGGACCTCACCCGTATCAACGACCTCTTGGCGGAGCGGGTGCAGGCGGCCCTCGCCGAGCGCGACGAGGCGGAGGCGGCGCTGCGCCGCGCGCAGAAGCTGGAGGCCGTGGGCCAGCTCACCGGCGGGGTGGCGCACGACTTCAACAACCTGCTCACCGTGATCATCGGCGCGCTCGACCTGATGCAGCGCCATCCCGCCGACGAGGCCCGCCGCGAGCGGATGATCGAAGCGGCGCAGGGCGCGGCCCGGCGGGGCGAGCGCCTCACCCAGCAACTGCTGGCCTTCTCGCGCCGCCAGGCCCTGAAGCCCGAACTGGTGCGGGTCGACGAGGTGTTGGTGGAGAGCGAACCCCTGCTGCGCCGCGCGGTCGGCGAGGCGGTGGCGCTGACCGTGGCGCCAGGCGCGCCCGGCTCGATCTGCAGCATCGATCCCAGCCAGTTCGAGGCCGCGGTGATGAACCTGGTGGTCAACGCCCGCGACGCCACCCCGGCCGGCGGCGGCATCCGGGTCGAGACCCACATCTGCGTGCTGCAGGCGGGTGAAGCCGAAGACGCCCCGGCCGGCGACTATCTCTGCGTGGCGGTGCACGACACCGGCGAGGGCATGGACCCCGACACCGCCAGCCGGGTGTTCGAACCCTTCTTCACCACCAAGGAGCCGGGTCGCGGCACCGGCTTGGGGCTGAGCCAGGTCTATGGCTTCGCCCGCCAGAGCGGCGGGGCGGCGGCGGTGGAAAGCACGCCGGGCAAGGGCTCGACCGTGCGGGTCTATCTGCCGCTGGCCGAGGCGCTCGCCGAACGCGCGCCGGCCTCGCCCGAGGCCCAGTCAGCGGGGCACGGTCCGACGCGGCGGATCCTGCTGGTCGAGGACGACGTCAGCGTCGGCGAGATGGTCGAGGCCATGCTGTCGGACCTCGGCCACGAGGTGCTGCGCGCCGAGGCCGCCGCGCCGGCCCTGACCATCCTGGAGGCGCCCGGCCGCATCGACCTGATGCTCACCGACCTGATCATGCCGGGCGGGATGAATGGGGTCGAACTGGCCCACGCCGCCGTCGCGTTGCGCCCCGGTCTGCCGGTGGTGCTGACCTCCGGTTACACCGGCGAGACCCTGGGGGCGGCGGCGCAAGCGCCCTGGCCGCTGCTCGCCAAGCCGTACCCCGCCGAGGCCCTGGCCGCGGTGATCGAGGCAGTGATGGGCCGCGCGCCCGAAGCCGCCTGATCCATCCAAGGACGCTCTGTGATCGTTCGTGACTTGCGCCCGTTCAAGATCGGTCTATATGTGACTAGGCGCTTTTGCTCGGATTGAGCATAACCGCGACGGGAGCACGCCAGCAGGACTTGAAGCCTCGCCTGGCGTCTTTTTAGGCCGAAGAAATGCTCATTTTGAGCATAAGGAGCTTCGCATGGCCGCCGATGGGTTCCAGTTCGCGTTCACCCCCGAGGTCGAGACCGAGACCGCGCCGATCTGGCGGAAGGTCCAGCGCCACGTCACGCCCATGGAATGGCGCGCCCAGGCCCCGCTGATCGCCGCGATCAACCGGCTGAAGGCGGAGAAGGACGCCGTGATCCTGGCGCACAACTACATGACGCCGGATATCTTCCACGGGGTCGGTGACTACGTCGGCGACAGCCTGGGCCTGGCCAAGGAAGCCGCCCGTTCCAAGGCCCGGGTGATCGTCCAGGCCGGCGTCCACTTCATGGCCGAGACCTCGAAGATCCTGTCGCCGGACAAGACCGTGCTGATCCCCGACCTGCGCGCCGGCTGCAGCCTGGCCGCCTCGATCACCGGCGCCGACGTGCGGCTGATCAAGCAGCGCTATCCGGGCGTGCCGGTGGTGACCTACGTCAACACCACCGCAGACGTGAAGGCCGAGACCGACATCTGCTGCACCAGCGCCAACGCCGTGCAGGTGGTGGAGGAAGCCGCGCGCATGTGGGGGACCGGCCGGGTGATCCTGATCCCCGACGAGTTCCTGGCCCGCAACGTCGCCCGCCAGACCGACGTGCGCATCGTCGCCTGGCAGGGCCGCTGCGAGGTGCACGAGCGCTTCACCGCCGCCGACATCCTGGAGATCAAGCAAGCCTATCCGGGCGCCGAGGTGCTGGCCCACCCGGAATGCCCGGCCGAGGTGCTTGAGGTCGCCGACTTCGCCGGCTCGACCCAGGCGATGAACGACTATGTGCTGACGCGCAAACCCAAGCGGGTGGTGCTGATTACCGAATGCTCCATGGCCGACAACGTCGCCGCCGACGCGGTCGACACCGAGTTCGTGCGGCCCTGCAACCTCTGCCCGCACATGAAGCGGATCACGCTGGAAAACATCTACGAGGCCCTGCTGCACGGCCGCCACGAGGTGACCGTGGACGCCGACGTCGCCGAGCGCGCTCGCCTGGCGGTGCAGCGGATGATCGACCTGCCGCCGCCGGCCAGGCCCGCGCGCTACGATCTGGTCAAGGCGCGCCACCACGTGGATGTGGAGCTGATCTAGTGGGCCTGGCGCAGGTCTCCATCGAGACGGTCGCGGCGCAGCCGATGGCGGCCATCGCCGCGCGGACCGATTTCGCCGGCCTGCCGCAGACCATCACCGGCGGGCTGGACAAGGTCTACGCCGTGCTGCGGGCCGGAGATTACGGGCCGCTGGGCTGCAACACCGTCTACTATGCGCCCGGCATGCCGATGATGAACCTGCTGGTCGGCGTGCGGCTGGACGCGCCCTTCCCTGGTCCGGTCGGCGAGGTCGTCGCCGCCGAGACCCCGGCGGGCGAGGCGGTCCACGCCGTCTACTTCGGCGACTACGGCAAGATGAAGCCGGCGCACGACGCCGTCCACGCCGAGGCGGCGCGCCTGGGCCGCCCGATCACCGGCGCGAGCTGGGAGGTCTATGGCGATTGGTCCGACAATCCGGAAAAGCTGCGCACCGACATCTACTACCTGCTGCGGGATCCGACCGATGGCTGAGCGCGTCGTTCATGATGGGATCCTGATCGTCGGCGCGGGCCTGGCTGGGCTCTCCGCCGCCCTGGCCGCCACCCCACGCAAGGTGCTGGTGCTCACCGATGCGCCGCTCAACCGCGGCTGCTCCTCCGCCTGGGCGCAGGGCGGCATGGCCGCGGCGCTGTCCGAGGGCGACAGCCCCGCCGAGCACGCCGCCGACACCATCGCCGCCGGCGCCGGCCTGGTGGACCCCGCCATGGCGCATCTGCTGACCGAGGAAGGCCCCGCCGCGGTCCGCGCGCTGGCGGCGCTCGGCGCGCCCTTCGACCGCAACGCCGCCGGCGACTTCGCCCAGAGCCTGGAGGCCGCCCACTCGCGGCCCCGCGTCGCCCGGGTGAAGGGCGACCAGGCGGGCGCGGCGATCATGCAGGCCGTGGTCACCGCCGTGCTGGCCGCCCCGCATATCGAGGTCCGTACCGGCTGCCGGTTGCGCGGCCTCTTGCAGGACGCCAAGGGCCGGGTGCGTGGCGTGGTGGCGGCCTGCGACGGCGCGTTCGTCGAGATCACCGCCGCGGCGACCATCCTGGCGACCGGCGGCATCGGCGGCCTCTACGCCGTCACCACCACGCCCGCCGAGCTGAAGGGCGAGGGCCTTGGCCTGGCCGCCCTCGCCGGCGCCACGATCGCCGACCCGGAGTTCGTGCAGTTTCACCCCACCGCCATCGACGTGGGCCGCGATCCGGCGCCCTTGGCCACCGAGGCTCTGCGCGGCGAAGGCGCCGTGCTGGTGAACCGCGACGGCCAGCGCTTCATGGCCCGCTATCACCCCGACGCCGAGCTCGCGCCGCGCGACGTGGTCGCCCGCGCCATCCACGCGGAGCGCCAGGCCGGGCGAGGCGCCTTCCTCGACGCCCGCGAGGCGGTGGGAGAGCACTTCCCAGCTGAGTTCCCGGCGGTGTTCGCCGCTTGCCTGTCCGGCGGCGTCGATCCCCGCGTCCAGCCGATCCCGGTGGCGCCGGCCTGCCACTACCACATGGGCGGCATCGCCACGGACGCCCAAGGCCGCACCTCGCTGCCGGGCCTCTACGCCGCCGGTGAATGCGCCTCCACCGGCGGCCATGGCGCCAACCGCCTGGCGTCGAACTCCCTGCTGGAAGCCGCCGTGTTCGGGGCCCGCGCCGGCCGCGCCGCCGCCGCCGAGCCCGATCCGGCGCCCGCCCGGCTGGTCCGCCTCTCCGCCCCCGAACTGCCCGACGCCGCCGTCCAGGCCCTGCGGCAGGCCATGAGCCGCGACGCCGGCGTGGTCCGCTCCGCCGAGGGCCTGACGCGCCTGCTGGACACCATCGACGCCCTGGAGGCCCGGCACGGCCGCGCCTCAACCCTCGCCGCCGCGCGCCTGGTCGCCGCCGCGGCCCTGGCGCGCACCGAAAGCCGCGGCGCTCACTTCCGCGCCGACGCCAGGGCGGCCGATACCGTTCCGCGCCGCACCTTCGTCCGCTGGGCCGATCTCACGCCGGCCCGGACCTGGAAGCACGCCGCCGAATGACCGAGCCCCTGCCGGATTTGCTGATCGCGCCCGTCGTGCGCGCCGCTCTGGCCGAGGATCTCGGCCGCGCGGGCGATGTGACCTCGCAAGCCTGCGTCCCCGCCGACGCCCGGTTTCGCGCCGCCTTCGCCGCCCGCCAGCCCGGCGTCATTGCCGGCCTCGCCTGCGCCCGCCTGGCCATCGTCGAGCTCGACCCCACCGCCGCCTTCGAGGTCCACATCGAGGACGGATCGCGGGTGGACCCGGGCACGGCCCTCGCCACCGTCGAGGCCAACGCCCGTGCCCTGCTGAGCGCCGAACGGGTGGGGCTGAACCTGCTCGGCCGGCTCTCCGGCGTCGCCACGCTCACCCGCGCCTATGTGGACGCCGTCGCCGGGACCCGAGCGGTGATCGTCGACACCCGCAAGACCACGCCCGGCCTGCGCGCGCTGGAGAAGTACGCGGTGCGCTGCGGCGGCGGCGTGAACCACCGCTTCGGTCTCGATGACGCGATCCTGATCAAGGACAACCATATCGCCGCCTGCGGCTCGGTGGGCGAGGCCGTGCGCCGCGCCAGGGCCGCCGCCGGTCACCTGACGAAGGTCGAGGTGGAGGTCGACGCCCTGGACCAGCTCGAGGACGCGCTGGCCTACGGCCCCGACGTGGTCATGCTGGACAACTTCAGCCTGGACGACCTCGCCGAAGCCGTGCGCCGCACCGCCGGCCGCGCGGTGCTGGAGGCTTCGGGCGGTGTGAACCTCACCACCGTCCGCGCCATCGCCCAGGCCGGCGTCGACGTGATCAGCGTCGGCGCCCTGACCCATTCGGCCAGCGTCCTCGACATTGGTCTCGATGCGGCGTGACCGGCCGCGGGGCCTCGATGCCGCCTGAAGGCAAAGGTTGACGCCGGGGCGCGCTTGCCCGCCGCCGAACAGCGGTCCACCGTGCGCGCGACCAGGGAGACACCACCATGAACGTGGCCACGAAGATCGAAGCCGGCAATGAAGCGGCCCGGATGGCGCAGGTGCTGCGCCGCCAGAAGGCCGCCCACATCCGCGACGGCGCCCCCACCGCCGAGCAGCGGATCGACCGCATCGACCGCGCCATCGCCGCGGTGATCAAGCACGAGCCGGCGATCGTCAAGGCGCTGACCCAGGACTTCGGCTCCCGCGCCGAGGCGGTCAGCGGCATCACCGACGTGGGCGCCTCCATCGGCCCGATGAAGCACGCCAAGGCCCATCTGAAGGCCTGGATGAAGCCGGAGAAGCGCAAGACCACCCCGGCCATCCTGGGCTTCCTGGGCGCCAAGGCCGAGGTGCGCTTCCAGCCCAAGGGGGTGATCGGCATCATCAGCCCCTGGAACTTCCCGGTGAACCTGACCTTCGCGCCGCTGGCTGGCGTGCTGGCCGCCGGCAACCGGGCGATGATCAAGCCCTCCGAATTCACCCCGGCCACGTCGGAGCTGATGGCGCAGATGTTCGCCGAGGCCTTCGACGAGGAAGAGATCGCGGTCTTCCCGGGCGGGCCGGACGTGGGCCAGGCCTTCTCCGACCTCGCCTTCGACCATCTGGTGTTCACCGGCGCGACCTCCATCGCCCGCCACGTGATGAAGGCCGCCGCGGCCAACCTTGTGCCCGTGACGCTGGAGCTGGGCGGCAAGAGCCCGGTGATCCTGGGCAAGTCCGCCGACTACGCCACGTCCGCCGGGCGCATCATGGCCGGCAAGACCATGAACGCCGGCCAGATCTGCCTGGCCCCCGACTATGTCATGGCGCCCGCCGACCAACTGGGAACCTTCGTCAAGGAAGCGACCAGCGCGGTCACCGCCATGTTCCCGACCATCAAGGACAACCCCGACTACACCGCGGTGATCGCCGAGCGGCACTACGAGCGGATCAAGGGCTACGTCGAGGACGCGCGGGCCAAGGGTGCGCAGATCGTCGAGATCAACCCGGCCGGCGAAGACTTCAGCCAGCAGGAGCACCGCAAGATCCCGCCGACCCTGATCCTCAACCCCACCGACGAGATGAAGGTCATGCAGGAGGAGATCTTCGGCCCCGTCCTGCCGGTGATCACCTACAAAAACGTCGACGAGGCCATCGCCTATGTGAACGCCCACGATCGCCCGCTCGGCCTCTACTACTTCGGCGACGACGCGGCGGAGGAGGCCAAGGTGCTGACCCACACCACCTCGGGCGGGGTGACGGTCAACGACGTGATCTTCCACGTGGCCATGGAGGACCTGCCGTTCGGCGGCGTCGGTCCCTCCGGCATGGGCAGCTATCACGGCGTCGACGGCTTCCGCGAGTTCAGCCACAGGAAGTCGATCTACCACCAGATCAAGAAGGACCTGGGGCCGATGAAGGCGCTCCGCCCGCCCTACGGCGAAGGGGTGAAGAAGTTCCTGGCGGCGCAGTTGAAGCCTTAGACGACAGCCCTACAGGTGCGCCTCGGCGGGGATGACCGTGTCGCCATCCTTCTCGGGCGAGGCCTGGGCGCCCATCAGGCTGCGGTCGCGCATGGGGACATGCGGGATCAGGATCGTCACCAGCAGCGCCACGGCCACCACATAGAGCCCCAGCGCGAAGACCCCGGTGATGGCGTCGGAGATGATGTCGCGGATGAACGGCGGCAGTTGCGGGGCCGCGCCCGCATGGGTCATGCCGCCCATGGCGCGGAGCTTCCCCACGTCCACGCCCGGCATGATCTTGCCAATGCCGGAGTTGAGGTTGGCGGTCAGGAAGGTCCCGAAGATCGCCACCCCCATGGTCGAGCCGATCTGGCGGAAGAACTGGCTGGACGAGGTGACCACCCCCAGCCGCTCGATCGGCATGGCGTTCTGGATGGCGATGGAAAACAGGCTCTGGCCGGGGCCCAGGCCGATCCCCAGCACCAGCATCCGCCAGGCGAGGTCGAGGCGCGTGGTCTCCGCATGCATGCGGCTCAGGAGCCAGATGCCAAGGAAGGTCACCATGACGCCGCCGATCATGAAACCCTTGTACTTGCCGGTCTGGCTGACCAGCCGCCCGCAGAGGATCGAGGAGGTGAAGAGCCCCAGCATCAGCGGCAGGGTCGATAGCCCGCTGGTGGTGGCCGCCACGCCCTGGCCGAGCTGCTGGAACAGCGGCAGGAAGGCCACCGTGCTCATGAACGACATGGAGACCAGGAACCCCGCCAGGTTGGCGGTGGAGAACACCCGGTTCTTGAACAGCTCCAGCGGCAGGATCGGGTCGGACGCGAACCGCTCGGCGAACACATAGAGCAGCAACCCGGCGGCCGAGCCGACGAACAGCCCGATCTCCGTGGGCGAGGTCCAGGCGTACTGGTGGCCGCCGAAGGTCAGCGCCAGCAGCAGCGGCACCACCGTGGCGATGATCAGGGCGGCGCCGATGAAGTCGATCTTGCCCTTCGCCTGGTGGCTCATCTTGGGCATCTTCACCAGGATCATGAACAGCGAGACCAGGCTGAGCGGCAGGTTGAGGTAGAAGACCCAGCGCCAGCCGGCGATCACCGCGCCCGCCAGGGTCACCGTCCCGTGGTCGGTGAAATAGCCGCCGATCAGCGGGCCGATGGTGCTGGAAAACCCGAACACCGCGCCGAACATGCCGCCGATCTTGCCCCGCTCGCGCGGCGGATAGAGGTCGCCGATGATCGCGAAGGCCGTCGTGAACAGCGCCCCGCCGCCGATCCCCTGGATGGCCCGAAAGACGATCAACTGCACCATGCCGCCGCCGATCAGCGGCAGCGGTCCGAACTCGCCCGACAGCCCCGAAAGCCACGAGCCCGCCAGGAAGATGGTGATCCCAGCCAGCAGTACGGGCTTGCGGCCATAGAGGTCGCCGAGCTTGCCCCAGATCGGCACCATGACGGTGGAGGACAACAGGTAGGCGGTGGTCACCCAGCTATAGAGCGCCAGGCCGTTCAGCTCGGCGATGATCCGCGGCATGGCGGTGGCGACGATGGTCTGGTCCAGCGCCGACAGCAGGAAGACGATCGCCACGCCCCACAGCGTGACGCGCTTCTCGGTCTCAGTGAATTCCGCCACGAAAGCCCCCAACCCCGATTCCCCAGGTGACATAACCTAGGTTGGCCGGCCGCCACGACAAGGGCCGAACAGTGTTGGGACCGCACGTCGATGGCCGGGCGGCTCGGCGGCGGCGCCCTAGGGTTTCGGCGGCGCCGGGCGCGGCGCGGGCGGCGGGGCGCTGGGGTCGGCGATGCCATGGCCGACGACCTCGCCGCTCGCCAGCACATGGCCCTCCATCGCCTTGGTCAGCGCCGCGAAATCCGACTTCGCCTCGTCCGGCAGGGTGGTGTCGAGCGCGAAGATCTCGAAATGGTACATGTCGCCCGGCCCCGGCGGTGTGCGCGGGCCGGTGTAGGGCTGCGACGCGCCCTTGTAGTTGGGACCATAGGACGAGCCCGCCGGATTGCCGGTCGGGGCCATGCCGGCCTCCAGTTTGGTGACGCCGGCCGGGATGTTGAACAGCGTCCAGTGCAGGATCGGCGCGCCTCGCAGGATCAACGTGTTGTCCTGCATGATCAGCGCATAGGACTTGGTCCCCGAGGGGCCCTTGCTCCAGCTCAGGCCCGGAAAGGTGTTGGTCCGGTACTGGGTGTTCTCGAACGGGATCTGCTCGCCGCTCTTGAAGGCCGGGGTGGTGACCGTGAGCTTGGCCTTGCCCGGCATGGTGTCGAGCACCGTCTTGGCGTCGGCGTCGCCGGGGTTGGAGCGGTGCACCTGGGCGAGCGCGGCGGGCGCGCAGGCCAGGGTAAGCACGGCGAGCCCAAGTGCGATCGGGGCCGCCGCGCGGATCGGCATGTTCATCGGTCTTCCTCCCAAGTCCTTTTTATTTTTTCTGGTGGCCGACCGCCCAGACGTAGGCGGCCACCGCGTTCAGTTCGTCGGGCGTCAGTTGCGCCCCGCCCATCGGCGGCATCGGGCTGCGATACTGCTTGGGCGTCGGAACCCCCTTGGTGATCAGCTCGGTGATCGAGGCCAGGCTGCCGTCGGTCCATAGCGGGCTGCCGGTGTTGAGCGGCGGGCCGATGGAGCCGCCGGCCGCGTCGGCGCCGTGGCAGGCCGCGCAGGTCTTGGACTTGAAGATCGCCATGCCGGCGGTCACCTGCGCGGCCGTGGCTCCGGGCGGCGTCGGCAGCGTGACGGCGGCCTCGGCGGCCGGCGCCGGCTCGGCGTAGACCGGCGCGGGCGCGGACGCGATCGGCGCATTGGCCGGGCCCTGGTAGGTCACCTTCCAGATGCGGCCCTTGGTGTCGTCGGAGATGTAGAGCGCCCCGTCAGGCCCCACGGCCAGGCCGCTCGGGCGGAAGATCGCCTTGCCGGTCGCCTTGCCGGGGCCGGCGAAGCCGTCGGCGAACACCACGTAGTTCCCGTTGGCCTTGCCGTCCTTCAGCGGCTGGAAGACCACGTTGAAGCCGTCCTGCACCTCGGGCGAGCGGTTCCACGAGCCGTGGAAGGCGATGAAGGCGCCGCCCCGATAGGCGGCCGGAAAGGCCGTGGCCTTGTAGATCGTCATGTCGTTGGGCGCCCAGTGGGCCGGGAAGGCCGCCACCGGAGGCGTCTTGCTGGCGCAGACCCCGACCGCCTTGCCGCCGTCGCCACCGTATTCCGGGGCGAGCACCAGCTTGTGCTGGAAGTTGTCGTAATAGCAGTTGGGCCAGCCGAAATCGGCGCCCTTGGTCTCCAGCACCAGCTCCTCGGACGGCAGCTCGACGGTCTGTTTCACGTCCGGATAGAGCTTGCCCCAGTTCTGGATCAACTGGTCGCGCCCGTGCTGGGTGGCGAACAGCCGGCCAGACGCGTCGAACGACAGGCCCATGCCGTTGCGCAGGCCGGTGACGTAGCGCTCGGCCGGTGAGAACTTCTGGTCCAGCTTGTCGGCGGAATAGAGCCAGGTGCCGCCGCGGGTCTCCTTCTCGACGCAGGGTTCGGCCCCCGGCACGCCCGGCTGGCGGTTCCTCGGCTGGCAGGAGTTGGTGGCCGTGCCCATGTCCACGAACATCTGGCCCTTGGCGTCGATCACGAAGGGATGCATCGGGTGGTCGCCGGTTATCGGCATTCCCGACAGCACCACCTGCGGCTTGCCCGTCGGCACGTCGGAGCCCGGAGTCAGCGGATAGCGGACGATCTCGTCGTTCATCTCGGCGTAGACGAAGTTCTTGTAGAGCCCGACGCCCGTGCCGCCGTGCGAGCCCTGCGCCGGCGTCACGCCGAAGTGGGTGATCTTGTCGGCCTTGCCGCTGTGCTGGGTATCCTGCATCGCCACCAGGAAGCCGTTGGGATCGCCCTTGGTGTTGCGGAAGTAGGACGAGCCGTTCCAGGTGTTGGCGTAGACCGTGCCGTCGGCGGCCACGGCGAGGTGGCGGGTATTGCCCACGTTGTCGGCGAACACGGTGGCGCAGAAGCCGGGCGGCAGGGTGATGCCGGTCTCCGCCGTGCTGGCGCAGGCCGCCGCCTTGCCGACCGGCGCCTTGGGCTGCGCCTGGACCGTCGGGCCGGCCCCCAAGCCCACGAGTAAGGCGGATCCGAGCGCCGCCGCGGCCGCCGCCTTGAGGTTCACAGTCATCTGCGTTTCCCGTCCCATCGTTATGCAGTCACCCTTCCTATCGCTTCGAGGCCGCCATCGGAAGGTCGGGCCTTCGGCTAAGCCGCCCGCCGCACATCGGCGACGAGGGCCTCGGCCTTGGCGAACAGGGCCGGGTCGACCGTCAGGCCGGACGCCGCGGCGTTCTCGTCGAGTTGCTCGGGCCGGCTGGCGCCGACGATGGCGGAGGCGACATTCGGCTCGCGCAGCACCCAGGCGAGCGAAAACTGCGACAGCGAGCAACCGGCCTCTTCGGCGAGGGGTTTGAGCTTCTGCACCGCTTCCAGGATCGAGGGCTCCAGCCAGGTCTTCATGGCGTTCCCCATGGAGTCGCTGGCGCCTCGGCTGTCGGCGGGCAGCGCCGCGCCCGGCCGGTACTTGCCCGACAGCACGCCCTGCGCCAACGGCGACCAGACGATCTGCGAGACGCCATTGGCCGCCGAGATCGGGATCACCTTCTTCTCCGGCCGGCGGTAGAGCAGCGAATACTGCGGCTGGCTGGAGACGAACTTCTCGACGCCCGGCAGCGCGAAGGCCGCCTCGATCTGGTCCGGCGACCACTCGGAAAAGCCGATCCAGCGCGCCTTCCCCGCCCGCACCACGTCGCTCAGCGCCGCCATGGTCTCCTCCAGCGGCGTGTTCACGTCGTAGCGGTGGCACTGGTAGAGGTCGACGTAGTCGGTGCGCAGGCGCTTCAGCGAGGCGTCGATCTGCTTTTCGATCTGGGCGCGCGACAGGCCCTGGTCGCCATGGCCCATGTCGCCGAACACCTTGGTGGCCAGCACATAGCTGTCGCGCTTGCGCCCGGCGAGCGTCTCGCCCAGCACGCTTTCGGCGGCGCCGCGGCCATAGACGTTGGCGGTGTCGATGAAATTGATGCCCAGGTCGAACGCCCGGTCGACGCAGGAACGCGCCGCGTCCTCCTTCACCCCGACGCCATAGGTCAGCCACGACCCGAGCGAGATTTCCGAGACCTCGAGGTCGCTGGCGCCGAGCTTGCGGTACTTCATGGGGCGATGTCCTGGGATGGGCCCACCATCGGGCCCGGCATCAAACCCATCGCCCCGCCGGAGCGCAAGCCGTCTTAGGACGCCGCCGAATCCGTGGGCTGGGCCGCGGTGGGATCTGGCGACTTGGCCGCCGTGTCCACCGGCTTGCCGATCGGCGCCTTGGCCTCTGCCGCCGGCGGGGCCGGAGCTGGGGCGAGGCCGCTGGCGGCCACCGTCACGTCCGACGCCTTCTGGAGCACCGCCGTCGCCAGCCGCAGGTTCGAGGCCGGCCCGAGGCTCGTCAGCACCGAACGGGTCTCCGGCCGGGTCAGCGGCGCGTGCGGGTTGAAGCGGTAGAAGACGTGCAGGCCGACCTGAGCGACGCGCAGCATCTGCGGCCCCCAGTCAGGCTGCACGGCGACGGTGTGGAAATGGGTCGCCCTGCCGATGTCGGCCAGCACCACGCCGGAAAGCGCGCGCTCGGCCACGCGGCGGGCGCGGTCCCAGGCGTCCGCCTCCAAGCCACGGCTCATCGAGCCGTCGCAGGCGAAGCTGAACTGGCAGCCGTGCCCAAAAGAGCCCGGGGTGGCGGCGCCCTGGAAGACCACACCGCAGACGGTCTTGGGGAAGGACGGGTTGGCGACCCGGTTCATCACCACCTGGGCCACGGCGGCCTGGCCGCGCGGAGTCTCGCCGCGGGCTTCGTAGTAGACCGCCTGGGTCAGGCAATCGAGCTGGCGGGCGCTATCCAGCGCCGAGCCGCGCCGGCCGAGCGCCGGCCGGTCGGCCATGCCGGCGGGCCAGGCGTCATCGGCGGCGAGCGGGGCGTCGGCGGCGAACGCGTCATGCGCGCGGGCCAGCCGCAGGGCGGCCGGATCCATGCGGTTCATTTCGCGCTGCAACATGGTTTCCGAAAAGCCGCCACCGGCCGCTTCCGCGATCCTGGCGGCCCGGTGGTGGTTCGAAATGGCCTGCGCCATGCCGCCCGCCAGATAGGTTGCGCCCAGGGCCAGGCCAACGCCTGAACCTATCAAAGCGGCGCTCAACAGCCCGCGCCGATCGGCGCTGGCCTGCGTTCCTGCTAACAAAACAAACGTGTCCTAAGCGGCGAGGGCGAACTGCCCCCCGACATTGTCGCCGCGATCGCCCCTGCTCGTGCTGGCAGTGACCGCTGGCATGCCTGCCCCGGGACTCGATGGGGGCGGGCGACGGCAAATGGTGAAGAGGGTATGAACAAATTCGGCCGGATTGGCAAGTCTATATTGCGCCGCAGCATGAAATCGGCCGTTTTGCGCGAGTTGTTCCCTTCTGAACCGTCGGCCGTTTCCCCCGCAATTCGCGCGCCATCTCAAGCGTTTGAGCCGGCATCAGGAACCGCAAGCGCCGCCGTCTCGTTTGTTTCGCCGATGTTCCCGGACTAGGCCGGATTGGAGAGACCGATGCGCAAGTCACTGAGCTTGATCGCCCTCGTCGGCGCCCTGGTGGCGCTGGGCGCCTGTAACACCACCACCGAGGAAAAGGCCGGCGCCGGCGCGGTGGGCGGCGCCATCGTCGGCGGCCCCGTGGGCGCGGCGGTGGGCGGCGCGGCCGGCGCCATCGCTGGCCACGTGCAGAACGACAGCCAGAAGCCGCAGGTCTGATTTTCGACTAGGAGCGCCTGGCCAGCGCATCGCCGCTGGTCGAGGCCCCTCCGGCGCGCCGTCAAGATGCTTCCGTTTACGCTGTAAGCGGTGCTAGGGTCTCCCAAACGGGAGGCTTTCCAGCATGCGTAGACTTCTGCTCGCCGGCGCGTTCGCCGCGGCGACCGCCCTGACCTTCGCCAGCCGGCCGGCCCAGGCCGCGCCCGTCGCGGCTCCGGCGACGCACAAGGCGGCTACCCCCGCCAAGTTCGAAGACCACTATGCGGTCAACGACGGGGTGAAGATCCACTACGTCACCGAAGGCAAGGGCCCGCTGGTGGTGCTGGTCCACGGCTTCCCCGACTACTGGGCCACCTGGAAGCCGCTGATGGCCACCCTATCGGCGGCCGGCTACCGCACCGCCGCGCTCGACATGCGCGGCTACAACCTCTCCGACAAGCCGCAGGGCGAGGCGGCGTACGCCATGCCCAACCTGATCGGCGACATCGCCGCCGTGGTGAAGGCCGAGGGCCAGAGCAACACCATCCTGATCGGCCACGACTGGGGCGCGGCGATCAGCTGGCAGGTGGCGCTGAACCGCCCGGACCTGGTCAACAGGCTGGTGATCATGGCCGTGCCGCACCCGGCCGGCATGGCCCGCGAGATGGCCACCAACAAGGCCCAGCAGGAAGGCTCCAACTACGCCCGCAACTTCCAGAAGCCGGGCTCCGAGAAGAAGCTCACCGCCGAGGGCCTGGCCGGCTGGGTCAAGGATCCCAAGGAAAAGGCGGCCTATATCGAGGCCTTCAAGCGCTCCGACTTCGGCGCGATGATGAACTACTACCGCGCCAACTATCCCAAGGGCGTGGGCGACACCGCCGCCCCGCCGCAGACCTATCCGCCGATCAACGTGCCCGTCCTGGTGATCCACGGCATGAAGGACACCGCGCTGAACGCCGCCGGCCACAACGGCACCTGGGACCACGTGACCAAGGACACCACCATCCTGATGATCCCCACCGCCGGCCACTTCGTGCAGCACGACGCCCAGGACCTCGTCGACCGCACCGTCAAGGACTGGCTCAACGCGAGGCGGTGAGGGACTGCGATTCGTCGCTCCCCCTTTGGGGGAGCTGTCAGCGAAGCTGACTGAGGGGGTCCTCCAAGGTCTGAGCGGACCCCCTCCGGCGCTATGCGCCACCTCCCCCATTGGGGAGGAACTTGATAAGCTGGCCCTGTGGATGCGGCAGCCGAAACCCGGGATTTCGCGAAGACTCTTCGCCGGCGCCTGACGTTGCCGGAGGGCCTGCTTTGGCGCGCGATCAAGAGGCGCAAACTGCGGGGCCTGCACTTCCGCGGGCAGCACCCGATCGGCCCCTACGTGCTCGACTTCTACTGCGACGCCGTAAAGCTGGCGGTCGAGATCGATGGCCAGAGCCATGATTTCGGTGACCCACCCCAGAGGGACGAACGGCGAGACGTCTGGGTCGCGGCAAAGGGCATTCGGACCCTCAGGATCTCAGCCGAACTGGTGCTCCATGACGTCGATGACGCCACGCGCACCATCCTGGGCTTCCTGGAGCGGGCCTAGGGCGCGAAGCTCGACCGGATCTTCACGCCCCAGTGGCCGTCCTGGCGGGTGACCACATAGATCGAATCGAAGCCGCCGAGCACCGAGCCGTCCTTGCGATAGCGGGTGAAGCGGGTGTCGATGTGCACCTTGTCGGGCCCGGCGTGGATCACCTCGCGGCGGTCCCAGGCCGAGTGGTCCCATTCGGCGAGCGCGCCGGTGGTGAACTTCTCCGCCTTCTGGTCGCCGGCGTTGATGATCACCAGCCCCCGGCTGGCCAGCCGCACGCTCGGGAAGTTGAAGGTTGCCTCGAAGGCCGGGATGTCGCGCGCGTTGAACGCCTTCATGAAGGCGTCGAGCACCCCCTGGGCGGCGCGGATCGCTTCGGCGTCGAGGTGGTCGTTGGACATGGGAAACTCCGCTGTTCCCGCGAGCGCGGGGCCGCAAGCTGAGGCGCTCCGGCGGTGGCGGTCAACCGCGCCCAAGGCCCGTGCCGCCCAGCGGAATACGCATGAGCCCCCAAACCGCCCGGCCGCCGGCCTTCGCGCGCACAACCTGCTGCCAACCCACTGTCAGCAACCGGGGCGCCGCGATGTCGCGGAGGGTGGCGTTCGGCGGCCCGAAAACCTACCTTGCCTGCATGGCTCGCTCGCCCGTCCCCGCCCTAGCTGATGGCTCCCTCGCCGAGGGCGTCGCCGACATGTCGGCCGCCTTCGACTACGACGAGAACAGCGTGCCGATGCTGTGGAAGCCGCACCGCCCGACGCGGCCGGCGAAGTCGGAAGGCGGCAAGCTCTTCAAGCTGGTCAGCGACTACGAACCGGCCGGCGACCAGCTCACCGCGATCCCCGAGCTGGTGGCCGGGGTCAACGCGCGCGAGCACGACCAGGTGCTGCTCGGCGTCACCGGGTCGGGCAAGACCTTCACCATGGCCAAGGTCATCGAGCAGACCCAGCGTCCGGCCCTGATCCTCGCCCCCAACAAGACGCTGGCCGCCCAGCTCTACAGCGAATTCAAGAGCTTCTTCCCGGAGAACGCCGTCGAGTTCTTCGTCTCCTACTACGACTACTACCAGCCCGAGGCCTACGTCCCGCGCACCGACACCTTCATCGAGAAGGACTCCTCGCGGAACGAGCAGATCGACCGCATGCGCCACTCCGCCACCCGCGCGATCCTGGAGCGCGACGACGTGATCGTGGTGGCCTCGGTCTCCTGCATCTACGGCATCGGCTCGGTCGAGACCTATACGGCGATGACCTTCACCCTGGAGCCCGGCCAGAAGCTCGACGAGAAGCAGTTGATGAGCGACCTGGTCGCCCAGCAGTACAAGCGCAACGACCAGGCGTTCGAGCGCGGCACCTTCCGCCGGCGCGGCGACACCATCGAGATCTTCCCGGCTCACTACGACGATCGCGCCTGGCGGATCAGCCTGTTTGGCGACGAGATCGAGACCATCACCGAGTTCGACCCGCTGACCGGCAAGAAGACCGCCGACCTGAAGGGCGTGAAGATCTACGCCAACTCCCACTACGTGACGCCGAGACCGACGCTCAACCAGGCGCTCGGCCGCATCAAGGAGGAGCTCAAGGAGCGCCTCGACTGGATGATCGCCGAGGGCAAGCTCCTGGAAGCCCAACGCCTGGAACAGCGCACCACCTTCGACATGGAGATGATCCAGGCCACCGGCTCCTGCGCCGGCATCGAGAACTACAGCCGCTACCTGACCGGCCGCCGGCCGGGCGAGCCGCCGCCGACCTTCTTCGAATACATCCCGGAAAACGCCCTGCTGTTCGTGGACGAGAGCCACCAGACCGTGCCGCAGATCGGCGGCATGTACCGGGGCGACTACCGCCGCAAGTTCACGCTGGCCGAGTATGGCTTCCGCCTGCCGTCGGCCATCGACAACCGCCCGCTCAAGTTCGAGGAGTGGGACGCCATGCGGCCCGACACCGTCCACGTCTCGGCCACGCCCGGCCCCTGGGAAATGGACCGCACCGGCGGCGTCTTCACCGAGCAGGTGATCCGCCCCACCGGCCTGATCGACCCGCCGGTGGAGATCAAGCCGGTCAGCAAGGACGGCTTTTCCCAGGTCGACGACGTGATCGATCAGGTCCGCCAGGTCGCCGCCCAGGGCTACCGCGCCCTGATCACCGTGCTCACCAAGAAGATGGCCGAGGACCTGACGGAGTATATGCACGAGCAGGGCCTGCGGGTCCGCTACATGCACTCCGACGTGGACACGCTCGAGCGCATCGAGATCATCCGCGACCTGCGCCTGGGCGCCTTCGACGCCCTGGTCGGCATCAACCTGCTGCGCGAGGGCCTGGACATCCCCGAGTGCGGCCTGGTGGCCATCCTCGACGCCGACAAGGAAGGCTTCCTGCGCTCGGAAACCTCGCTGATCCAGACCATCGGCCGCGCCGCGCGCAACGTCGATGGCCGGGTGATCCTCTACGCCGACACCGTCACCGGCTCCATGGAACGCGCCATGGCCGAGACCAAGCGCCGGCGTGAGAAGCAGGAAGAATACAACCTCGAACACGGCATCACGCCCGAGAGCGTCAAGAGCCAGATCAAGGACATCCTCGCCTCGCCCTACGAAAAGGACCGCGTCACCGTGCCGGTCGGCGTGGCGGAGGACGGCTCCAAGCCGTTCCTGGGCGACAACTTCAAGGCCACCCTGCGCGACCTGGAGGGCCGCATGCGCGCCGCCGCCTCCAACCTGGAGTTCGAGGAAGCCGCCCGCCTGCGCGACGAGATCAAGCGCCTGAAGATGCTCGACCTGGAATTCGCCAACGAGATCCTCACCGCGTCGGGCGAAGACGTCGACCGGGGCGCCGTGAAGCGCGTCAAGGCCGAAGCCAAGGCCGAGGCGGATGAACGGTTCCGCAAGGCCAGGCTCGGGCGACGGCGGTAGTTGACCTGCTCAAGCCAATTGACGCACGCTGCCAAATCCGCCGCTGCCTAGCGCATCGGATCAAGCTGCTCGGTGCGCGTGATGTCCAACTCTGAGGAATGGCGACCAGGGAGTTTCACAAAGAACTTTAGTTGGGGCCCGACAGGCAATGGCTTGATCGAGCTGCATAAAACATTGCGCCTCGGATTCGGCACAGAAGTGGCTGATGTTCCGCGCGACCTCTTTAGGCAGCGTGTTTCCGAGGCGGGCAGACCTGACTATATTCCAATAAATTTCTTTTTATTCAACAGAACTTCCGCTGGCATAGATTATGTTGTGGCGGATGAACTCGTGTTCCAGGCACTCACCGCGAGACATTCTGCGCGGTTCGACAAGCTCGCGCTCTTTGCCTTCAATTTCAGCTATGCTGGACGTTGGGCACGATCACGTCAGGAACAACGAAGACCTGCTCTATGGGCATATCACTACGTTCGTGATCGGATTGAACAGGAATTCCGCTGGGACACGAGCCAAATTAACGCTGACGATATCGAAGCGTTTGTTACGGCCGAGCCGAGGTACAAGGCTCAAGGGGCGCGTAAGCTCGCTACCAACCTAAACTATCTGTATCGCGTTGGTCGAATCCGAGAATTCGCAACTGGTCGCGTTGAGAGATGGTGGGTGGATGCACTGTTCCTGGCTCTAGATCGGTTGATCGAGGATCGAAAGCTTGATGGAGCCGCTCCGGCCGACGGCCAACTGCCGGGGATCTTGAGCCAGTCTGGGTTTGGTGACATCGCCGGCAAGCGAAGTTTGGAAAAAGATCTCGCAACCCGGCATCTTGCACGGCTCTACGCAGAATGCGGAGCGCGGGAGCGCTTTTCTGAAGCGCACGTACGAGAGCGAACCGCACTCAAGGTGCCCGACTTAGAGTGGTACATCGCGAACGATCCTCGTCCTCGCGGTGCCGTTCACCCAACCAATCCGAATATTCTCAAGAGCATCCCTCGCGCGTGCGCGATGTTGGCAACCTACGCCGGCTTTGAGGTGATCGATCCCGAGGAGCTTGAGACGTTCGACGCCGAGGACTTTGTTCGGCGGCACACGCAGGCCGCTATCGAGCGACTTCGAGCCGAACATGTTCGACCCACGATGTCGGCTGAAGAGCTGATGAAGATGACGCGTGATCAATGACGACCTTCCTCGACACAAACATCCTGATAGCGTTGCTGAACAATCAAGAGCAGCATCATGCTTGGTGCGTCGCACAGTTGGGTGCCTGCAAGTTGAATGGGCCCGCATTAATCTCTGATATTGTCTACTGCGAATTCTCAGCAGGCATGGCTAGCCAAGCCCATGTCGATGCCGCGATAGCCCAGTTCGCGCTTGAAAGAATGCCGAGTGACGACGCTACGCTTTTCAGAGCGGGCACTGCGTTCCGACAATACAAGGCGAACAAAGGCACAAAGACGAACGTTCTGCCGGATTTCCTGATCGGAGCGATTGCCGAGGTGGCGGGAGCACCACTCATAACGGCCAACGCCAAGGATTTTACCGGCTACTTTCCAACACTCCAGTTGATCGCGCCCTGAGAGGGTTGTGGACCGGATGATGGGGCGGCCCTACTCCGCCGCAATCGTCGAGTTGTAGGCATAGGTCTTCCAATCAGGCGCGTAGTCGGCATCCGCCTGATTACCCCAAACCTGCCACTTCTTCCGCTCACCCCGAGCGAACAACTCTAAATACGGCCCCGGCGAACAGGCTTCGATCAGCGCATACTGCTCATCCGGCTTACGGCTGTGTTCGCGCTTGCGGGTCTCGATCATATTCACCTGGCTGCGGCCTGGCGCGAGGGTCCGCGCATTCTTGCCGCGCACACCAAACAGGATGACCTCGGTCACGTTGCGGAAGTAGAAGCCGACGCCACGGCCATCGGAGCCGCCGTCCTTGCGGACCTTGTGCCAGATCAGGTTGGATTTGTACTGGAAGCCCCAGGCCTCCATGACCCGTAGGCCTTCGGGCAGCAGTGCGTTCGGCACCCACAGATAGAGGTGGGCGGTCTCCGCCGCGACGCCTTCAACTGGCAAGGCGCAGATATCGTCCAGCGTCATGGTCGAATAGCGATTCAAGCGGCGATGCTCTGGCGCCATCTTCCCCGTGCGGTTCTGAAACTGCCACGGCGGGTCAGCGAGGATCGTCTTGAACTTCCGTCCGCGCGCAAAGCCGGCAAGGCTCTTGGCGGCTTCCAGGCCAGCGTCAGACATCGACATCCCCTTCGATGGCGGCCGGGGGAACAGGTCGATCATCGACATACGCCGCCCTCCGAATTCCAATGGCTATGATCGGACAACCGCCGCCGCCGCCGCCCTCGAGGCGTGGCAGGAGCTTTTCCATATGAGTGGTGGACGCCCCATAGGACTGCTTGTCGCGTCCGACTTCCACGAACAGTCTCTGCAACTCGCTGCATCGGGTGATGATAATCCCGACGTCGATCACCCGCAGATCGAACAGCAGGCGGAAGTTGTTCAGGTCGCGGTCGTAGAACGGATCCTTGTTGTTCCATTCCACCTCCAGCGCGACGCGGTTCTTGAGCACGTCCACCTCGTGGGTCGGGGAGACGTGTTCCTCGTCGTCCACGACGATCCGCGTGTCGAACCGCTTTTCCTTCCACCCCACCTTCTTGAAGGCGCCGTCCAACCGATCCGCAATAAGCGACTTGCGGCCGCCCGGCGTGGCGATTTCGGTATGAAGCAGCCGAAATCCGCGAAGCACGCTGAGAAGGTCGTTCCACTCCTCGGGATGCGCGGCACTCAACACCGCCAAGCCGTTCCGCCACTCGTGCACCTCGTAGAGGGCTCGGACGTCTTCCGGCACGAATCGTTCGACGGACATGCATGAGCGTAGCGCGAATTTGGACTGTCGTAATTTTACGACAAGTTCCCTATTTGTTCGGGGACCACAAGTCGAGTATCTTTCGCAAGGCGGCACCCAGATCGAAGGCAAGAGATCATGCGAACCACCCTCGTGCTCGACGACAATCTGGTGGCGGAGGCGCAGGCGGCGACAGGCGTGACGGAGATGTCGGCGCTGGTGTGCGAGGCTTTGGTCGCTCTGATCCAGCGCGAAAGCGCGCGGCGGCTGACGCTGTTGGGCGGCCGCGAACGTCAGCTTGAAATCCCGAGGCGTCGATAGTGATCCTTGTGAGACACGCCTACTTCACCCCCAGCACCCCCCGCATCCACGCCGCCATGTCCTGGTTGGCCTCCTCTTCCTCCGGGCCCAGCATGTAGGCCCAGAAGGCGTGCGGCAGGCCGTCGAAGACGGTCAGCTTGGTGGTCACGCCCGCCCGGTCCAGCGCCCGGCAGAAGTCGACGGTCGGCCCCATCAGGAAGTCCCGGGTGCTGGTCACGCAGTAGGTCGGCGGAAAGCCGTGCAGGTCGCCGTAGATCGGCGAGACCAGCGGGTCGGTGGCGGCGTGGGCGCCCATGTAGGTCGCGAAGCTCTTGTTGAGGTCGCCCATGCCGAGCAGGCGCTCGGAATCCGCCGTCCGCGCGAAGTCCGCGTCGCCCGCGAACACCCCTACCGCGGCGGGCAGCGGCAGATGCTCGCGCCGCAGCCGCAGGATCAGTTGCGGCCCAAGGATCGCCCCCGCCGAGGTGCCATAGACCACGATCTGCCTGGGCGAATGGGTCTTGAGCAGCTCGCGATAGACGGCCAGGGCGTCGTCCACCGCCGCCGGGAACAGGTGCTCGGGCGCCATGCGATAGCGCACCGCCACCACCTCGACCCCGGTGAGCGCGGCGAGGGGAATGGTCTCCGTCATACCGCCGCTATCGATCTGGAAGCCGCCGCCGTGCAGGTCCAGCAGCACGGCCTTCGTGCCGCGCCGGACCTTCGGCGCGATGTGGCGCACCGGCACGCCGGCAATGACGCCCTCGGTGATTTCCACCGCATAGGTCTGGCGCAGCTTGGCGCCCAGGTCGGCCTGGATCTTGTCGGACATCGCGCGGCGCTCGGCGACGTTGGGGTTGGAGTCCAGGGCGGGCAGCGGATGGGCGAGCTGGTCGCGCATCGCCTGGCTCAGCGCATCGGGCAGTTGCGCCGGCGGTTGCGCCAAGGCCACGCCCGGCGCCCAGAACAGCGCGGCGGCCAGGCCGGCGAAGAGCCTCGATCCGTGGCGCATGCCGATTTTCTCCCCAAGCGACCCCGCCGCAGCAGGAAACGCCGCCCTCCGCCTGTCAATCCCCGCGCGGCTGGGGCTTGCTTGACAGCGGGCGCACGCGGCGTCGCAATCGGCGCCATGTCCAAGCGTCCCTCCGCCGCCGCCCTGGCTCTCGCCGCCCCGATCCTCTTCGTGCTTGGCGCCGCGCCGACCGCCCGGGCCGCCCACCCGCTCGAACACTTCCAGGTCACCAACGACGCCCATCGGGTGGTGGAGTGCACCCTGCTGGTCAGCGGCCACACCTGGGCCTACCTCAAGGTTCACATGGGCAAGACCTATGGCGACGACTTCACGCAAGGCCGCCTGCTGCAGCTCGCCTGCATCCGCGGCACGGACGACATTTTCGGGCCGCTGCAGCCGGGCGTCGACTACCGCTTCGTCGACGCACCGGGCGACCACATCAAGCTGGTGACGGCCGGCGCGCCCCACCTGTGACCCCAACGCCCCACCGGCTCCGCAAGCGGCGCCGTTCATGCAGGGGTCAGGGAACCTGTGCTGTCGTTTGTACGTAACCGAGACATCACAGGGCCCGAGGCCCTACGCGGATCGCCGTGATCCGCGGGACCTCGCCGAACCTGGGACGTTCAGTTGAGGTGCTATCGCATGAGCCCGTCTCTAAGCGTGGTGGCCGATAACGACCTTCGGGCCGCGGCTCCCGCCAAACTCGAAATCCAGAAGGCCGAAACGGTCGCCGAGCGCGTGCGCCGGCTGCAGGCCGAAGCCCGCCAGTTGGCCAAGGATCACATCCACGCCTTCACCTCGGCCATGTCCGACTTGGAGCGCATGGCCGCCGAGATCGCCGAGGGCGGCGATGCCTATCCGGCCGGCGTCCGCGACCTGGCCCGCCGCTTCGTCGACGACTGCGAAGCCCGCGTGCAGACCCTGGAAGCCATCACCGCGCGGACCTAGCCGGGACGGGGATCAGCCCACCAGATCCCCGAATTCCTTGCTGCGCCGCAGCCAGGCGGCCGCATAGCCGCAGATGGGCGTGATGCGCAGGCCCTTGGCGCGGGCGTCGGCGGAGAGCGCGGCCATCAGCCGCCCCGCCGCGCCGGTCCCGCGCAGGGCCATCGGCGCCTCCACATGGTCGATGTAGAGCCGGTCGCCCGCGCGGCGGTAGTCGGCCCAGGAGGTTTGGCCCTGCTCGTCCATCTCGTAGCGGGCGCCGGTATCGCGCAACTCTGACATATCCGGGTTCTCCTGATGCGGGTTCGCGTCTAGCTTGGCCGTCGCAGCCCTCGCGGGCTCACTGGACATAGGGCTGGAGGGTGCAAGATGAAACGCGCGATCCTGATCTCCGCTGCGGCGGTGCTGGCTTTGGCGGCCTGTGGCAAGAAGACCGACACCGCGGCGACGGGAACCGCCGCCCCGACCCCGACCTCGACCTCGGTCTCGGCCAGCACGCCGCCCTCCCTGCTCAATCCGCCGCCCCGCAAGCCGGGGCTCTGGGTGCAGACCGTCTCCAGCGACCGGATGAAGTCCGGCGGGCCGGGGATGAAGCAGTCGATCAAGATGTGCCTCGACGCCGCCACCGAGCAGAAGATGAAGTGGTGGGGCTCCAACGCCGGCCCGCACAAGCCGGACTGCCAGGAGCAGTCGTTCCACCCGCACCTGGGCGGCGGCTGGGACTTCCACTCGGTCTGCAACATGGGCGAGAGCGGCACGGTGACCTCGGACGGCGCCATGCGCGGCGATTTCGGCTCGCACTACACCGTGGAGATGACCTCGACGACCGCCGGCTCGCCGATGCCGCAGGCCAACGGCTCCCACAAGATGATGATCGAGGCGACCTGGACCGGCCCCTGCCCGGCCGACATGAAGCCCGGCGACATGGAGATGCCCGGCGGCTTCAAGGTCAATCTGACCGACGGCGCGAGCGGCCAGCCCGGTCACGTCACCGGCGCCAACATCGCCAAGATGCGCGCCCAGGCCGAAGCCATGGCCAAGGCCCACGCGGAGCAGCACTAGTTCAAGTTCCTCCCCATCGGGGGAGGTGGCCCGAAGGGCCGGAGGGGGTCCGCTCGGATCTAGGAGGACCCCCTCAGCCAGCTTCGCTGACAGCTCCCCAAAGGGAGCGACGTTCCTAAACCAGCTCCACCGCCATCGCCGTGGCTTCGCCGCCGCCGATGCAGAGGCTGGCGACGCCGCGTCTGCCGCCTCGGGCTTCCAGCGCGCTCAGCAGCGTCGCCAGGATGCGCGCGCCGCTGGCGCCGATGGGGTGGCCGAGCGCGCAGGCGCCGCCGTTGACGTTGAGCTTGGCGCGGTCGATGCCCAGATCGCGCTCGGCGATCATGGCCACCACGGCGAAGGCCTCGTTGACCTCGAACAGGTCGACGTCGTCGACGCTCCAGCCCGCGCGCTTCAGGCACTTCTGGATCGCCGGCACGGGCGCGGTGGTGAACAGAGCCGGCTCATGAGCATGGGCGGCGTGGGCCGCCACCCGCGCGACGACGGTCATGCCGAGCTTCTTCGCCACGCTCTCGCGGGTCATCACCAGGGCGGCGGCGCCATCGCTGATCGAGGACGCGTTGGCCGCGGTGATGCCGCCGTCCTTGGCGAAGGCGGGCTTTAGCGTCGGGATCTTGGCCGGATCGGCCTTCATCGGCTGCTCGTCGTCCTCGATCAGCACCGCGCCCTTGCGGGTGACCACCTCGAAGGGGACGATTTCTCGCTTGAAAGCCCCGGTCTCGATCGCGGCCTTGGCGCGGGTCAGCGAGGAGATGGCGAACTCGTCCATGGCCTCGCGGGTGAACTGGTACTGTTTGGCGGTCTCTTCCGCGAACGACCCCATCAGCCGGCCGGGCTCGTAGGCGTCCTCCAGCCCGTCCAGGTACATGCTGTCGTAGGTGGTGTCGTGGCCGATGCGGGCGCCGGCGCGGTGGTTCTTCAACAGGTACGGGGCGTTGGTCATGCTCTCCATGCCGCCCGCCACGATGATGTCGGCGGTCCCGGCGGCCAGAGCGTCGTGCGCCATGATCGCCGCCTGCATGCCAGACCCGCACATCTTGTTGACCGTGGTCGCCTCCACCGACTTGGGGAGGCCCGCGCCGATCCCGGCCTGACGCGCCGGCGCCTGGCCAAGCCCGGCCGGCAGGACGCAGCCCATCAGGATCTGGCCGATGGCGTCGACGGGCGCGGACGCCCGATCCACCGCGGCGCGCACGGCGGCCGCGCCCAGGTCGGTGGCCTTCACGGGCGCGAAAACCCCCTGGAAACCGCCCATCGGCGTGCGGGCGTAGGCGGCGATGACGACGGGGTCGGAGGCTGTGTTGGTCATGGGCGGGATATAGGCGCGCCCAGCCACCGCGTCATCCCACCTGCGTCAGTGGTGCTTGTGGTTCAGCCCTTTTAGGGTCTCGGCCAGCCGCGCCTCCTTGCCGACCTTGCCGCCCTTCTTGGCGGCGGCGTGCAACTTGCCGGCGGGGATCTTCTCGTCCTTCGGCACGTGCAGCGCCTCGTGCAGCTTGCCTTCCTTCTTGGTCGCGCCGGCGATCCACTTCTTCTTCTCAGCCATGGCAGGTCTCCTTCGCGGAGCCAAACCCACAAGCCGTCATCCCGGTTTCGCGGCACGCGAAGACCGGGACCCATAGACTCCGTGCTTGAGATGATCTGCGGCGTCGCGGCCCCGCGCCGGTCTGGCGAACCCGGTGTCTATGGGTCCCGGACACGGCTGCGCCGTTCCGGGATGACACGGGAATTACCGCGCCCGCACCGTGCCGGCGATGAAGCCGCCGCCGAGCACGCGGGCGGGCGCTTCGGGGGCGTAGAGGGCGCAGGCCTGGCCGGGCGCGACGCCCTCTTCCGGCGCGTCGAACACCACGGCGGGTGCGCCCTCGATCAGCGCCAGGCGGCCGGGGGCGGGCTCGCGGGTCGAGCGGACGCGGGCCAGCACCGGGCGCGACGCCTCGCAGGCGGCCTCGATGGACGCGCCGTCGCCGATCCAGTTGATTTCCTTCAGCGCGAGTGAATGGGTCAGCAGCGCCTCGCGCGGCCCGACGATCACTCGGCGGCTGTCGGCGTCGATGCGCACCACGAACAGCGGATCGCCCACCGCGACGTTGAGGCCCCGGCGCTGGCCGATGGTGTAGCGGGTGACGCCCTCGTGGGCGCCCAGCACCCGGCCGTCCAGGTGCACGATCTCGCCCGGCAGCGCCCCTTGCGGACGCAGGCGGTCGATCACCGTGGTGTAGCGGCCCTCGGGCACGAAGCAGATGTCCTGGCTGTCCGGCTTGTCGGCCACCGCCAAGCCCAGTTCCGCGGCGGCGGCGCGCACGGCGGGCTTGGGCAGGCCGCCCAGCGGAAAGCGCAGGTAGGCGAGCTGCTGCGCCGTGGTGGCGAACAGGAAGTAGCTTTGGTCGCGGTTGGCGTCGGCGGCGCGGTGCAGCTCCGGCCCGTTCGCTCCCGGTTCGCGACGGACATAGTGCCCGGTCGCCATCGCCTCGGCGCCCAGGTCCCGCGCCACGTCCAGCAGGTCGCGAAACTTCACCGTCTGATTGCAGCGCACGCAGGGGATCGGCGTCTCGCCGCGCAGATAGGCGTCGGCGAAGTCCTCGATCACCTGGTCCTTGAAGCGGCTCTCGTAGTCGAGGACGTAGTGCGGCACGCCCAGGCTCTCGGCGGCGGTGCGCGCGTCGTGGATGTCCTGGCCCGCGCAGCAGGCGCCCTTCTTCTGGATCGCGGCGCCGTGGTCGTAGAGCTGCAGGGTCACGCCGACCACGTCGTAGCCGGCCTTGGCCAGCAGGGCGGCGGTCACCGTGGAGTCCACGCCCCCCGACATCGCCGCCACGATGCGGCTGCCGGCGGGCAGGCGCACGGCCTCCCGCGCGGCCTCGATCAGGCCGTCGCTCAGGCTCGCGGTGGTGAGAACGGGCGCGTTCATGGGGCGCATATAGCGCTCCCGCCCCCTTTTGGGGAGGGTGGGCCCCTGCGCTTAGGCGACGGGCAGCAGGGTCAGCAGGGAATCGCTCTGCAGGGCCTGCAGCACCTTGGCCGAGGCCTGCACCGAGAGCTGGGCGTCCGACAGGTCGGTGGCCGCCTTGGCCATGTCGGCGTCGGTGATGTCGCCGATCATGCCGGTGAGCGTGTTCTGCTGGGTCGTCAGGTTGCTGGCCACCGCGGTGACCTGCTGCTGGACCAGGCCGTTCTGGGCGGCGGCCTGGGTGAGGTTCGTGCCGATGGTCGTCCAGTTCTGCAACTGGGTGGTCAGGAACGCCTGCTGAGTGGCGTTCAGCGTGCCGGTCAGCGGGCCGTTGGGGCCATCGTTGAAGTCCTGGATCGCCTGGAAGGCGGTGAGCATCGGCGAGCCGATGGTGCTGGCCACCTGCCCGGTGGTGACGGTGGTGGTGTCGTCGAGCTTGGCCTGGGTGAGCTGGTTGTCGTTCTGGAAGAAGCTCGAGATCGCCGGCAGGGGCGGCGAACCCGCCGTCAGGTCGGTCATCGCGCTCGCCGTCACCGGCTGGGTGTCGATCTGGCCGCCCGCGAACAGGTACTTGCCGTCGTACTGGGTGTTCAGGCCGCTGACCGCGGTCTGGAACTGGCCCTGCACCTCCTGCATGAAGCTGGTGGCGTCGTTGCTGGCCAGCGCGTCGGAAAGCGCCTGGCGCACCGCGGTGGCGGAATCGGCGATGCCGGTCAGGGCCTGGTCCTGGGTGGAGAGCTTGGCGGCGATCAGGGTGTTCTGCGACTGATAGCTGGTGATGCGCGCGTCCACCGACTTCATCGCCGTCAGGGTCTCGGCCTGCAGGGCGTAGGACTTCAGGTCCGTGCCGTTGACCTGCGAGGAGACGCGGTTGGCGGCGTCGGTCTGCTGGGACTCGGACGTCATCAGGTTCGCCAGGATGGCGGAATACTGTCCGGCGGTGGAAACGCGGTCGACCATGGTCGGGTCCTCTTAAGAGCTGGCCAGAAACAAAAGCCTGGTCAGGAAAGTATGGAGAGCAGGCTGTCGAACACGTCCTTGGTCGCCTGGATCATCCGGGCGTTGGCGCTGTAGGCCTGCTGGTAGGTGGTGAGGTTGACGAGTTCTTCGTCGATGTTGACGCCCTGGACGGACTGCAGCTTGGCGGTGGCCTCGGTCTGCACGGCCGTCGCCTTGGTGGATTCATCCGAGGCGGTCTGGGCGTCGCGGCCGATCGAGCCGCCGAACTGGGCGGCGTAGTCGTCCACCGAGGTGCTGATGTCGCCCAGGTCGCCGGCCGCCTTGAACAGGGTGGTGGCCTGGGTCGCGTTGGCGATCGCCTGCGCGCCGGTGCCATCGCCTGGCGTGATCGCCGATTGCCCGGCCGCGACCCCGAGGTTCAGCGTGCCGAGCGGCACCAGGCTTGGATTGCTCACCCAGCTGGAATTGACCTGATAGTCGCCGGCGCGCGCCGAGCGGGCCGCCGTGCCGATGCCGAACAGCTGGCTGATCGAGGGTCCGCCGACGCCGCGAGCGGTATTGTCGGACACCACCGACAGCTGGGCGTTCTGCGGCTGGTTGCCGGTGAAGGTCAGGCCGCCCTGGGCGTCCAGCGTGAAGGAGCCGTAGAGGCCCACGCCATTGGTGGCGCTGTTCAAGGCGTTGACCAGGTCGCCCATGGTCGGGCTGCCGGCCGGCGGCACGGCGACGGTCACCGTCTTCAGCGGATTGCCCGCGGGCGAAGAGACCTGCAGCGTGATCGTCGAGCCTGGCGTAAAGCCGTTGGCGTCGGTGGACGACAGGCCGGTGTCGTAGGTCGAGACACCGGTGGCGGTGATCAGGTTGTTCAGGCCGAAGAACTGCGAGAAGCCCTCGCCGGCCTTCTGCGACGTCCCCTCGTCGATCGCCACGCCATTGCCGCCGGTGGCGGAGATCGAAAGCGCGCCATTGGTGAAGCTCGCCGAGCCGGACGCGCCGAGCGCGGTGTTGAGGGTGCTGAGGAACGTCGCCGGCGTGAAACTGGTGGTGGTCCCGCCCACCGTCATCGTGCTCGCGTCAAAGTCGATCGCGACACTCTTCTGAACGACGCCCGTGGAGTTGGTGATCGCCACCGTCGTCTGGCCGGTGAAGCCGCTGACCGCGGTCGGCAGGTCCAGCCCGGTGTTGCTCCCGTTGAGCGTGGTCGGCGGCGGATAGGCGGTCGAGGCGTTGCTGGCGGCGTTCAGCGCCTGGGAGGTGCGCGACACGAACTCGCCCAGCTGGTCGGAGAGGCCGGGCAGCGCGGTGTTGCGCAGGTCCAGCAGGCCGCGGACCTCGCCGGAGGCGACGGTGATCGGCTGCGGCGTCTGCACGCCGCCCGGCGTCGTCGCGGTGATGTACCCCGGCGTCGTGGCGCTGGAGTTGTAGGCGATGATCGAGGGCCCGCCATCGCCGACCAGCTGAACGCCTTCGGTGGAGCGCACCGTGACCCCGCCTTGCGTGCGCGCGGTCACATTGATGTTCATCAGGCCCGAGAGCGTGTTGAGGTCCTGGTTCTGCAGGTTCTCCGAACCCGTCGCGTCGCCGCCGGTGACCTGGGCGCGGGCGATGTCGCTGTTCAGGCTGTCGATCTGTTTCAGCAGGGTGTTGATCTGCTGCACGTCGCTGCCGACCTGGCTGTCGACGCTGGAAGAGAGCGTGTTGATCTGGGTGTTGATCTGTCCGGCGCTGCTCAGGAAGTTGTTGACGTCGGTCAGCGCCTGGCCGCGCAGCAGGGTCGACGACGGATCGTTGGCGGCGCTGGCGAAGTCGGCCGAGATGCTGTCGGGCAGGTTGAAGAAGTACTGGTCGCCGGTGGGGTCGCCGAACAGGCCCTGGGCGTTGTCGAGGAACTGCGAATAGACGCTGTACTGGCTGGCTTGCGAACCGGCGGTCATGCTGGCCGCCTGCAGGTACTGGTCGGTGACCAGCTGCACGCCGGTGACATCGACGCCCTGGCCGGCGCCGGCCACCACCTGCTGTTGCTGGGTGATGGTCTTGCGCGTGTAGCCGGGCGTGTTGACGTTGGCGATGTTGTCGGAGATCGCGTTCAGGGCCGCCTGAGCCGCGTTCAATCCGGACGTCGCGTTTTGCAAAATGCCGTTGAGGGACATCGCTGGTTAGCTCTCCGCCCGGCAAAGGCTGACGCGTGGCCCGGCGGATTCTGCCGGGGATGAATTGAACGCCCACGCGGAGGGCCGGGAAATCTTGTTCGTTTTCAACGTGGTCCCTTCCTGGGGCCAATGAACTCGCGTGGTTAACCGCAAGACTGGCGCCAGTTTCGGATTCCCCGGGTCGAAGTCCCCGTCGGGCGCCCCACCGGCATCTGGGCTTCGACGCGGATCGCGGGCGGCAGGAAACGCCCCATCTGGCCGCAATCGGCCCGGCAATTTCGGCTCTTCACCCCCTCTGCCTCGCCCCACCAGGAGGGGTATTAGCTGATGAAAAACAACAACTTGGGAAGTTGGCGCAAAGGTTGCTCCAGGTGGTCCGAATGATCCCGACGCAGCAGGCGTCCGTCCGTCATCCCATCCAAGGCGTCCCAAGCGTATGTCCGCTGCCGCGATCAGTTCCGTCCCCTCAGCCACCCCCGGCGCGTCCGCCGTCACGGGGGCGAGCGCTGGCGCGAACGCGGCCGGCAAGCATGGCCCGCTGACCGGCTTCGACGCCCTGCTGGCCATGCTCTCCAGCGCCGAGGACGCCGCCACCGACGGCGCCGCCACCGGCCAGGCTGCGACCACGGCCAAGACCGCCACCACTGGCGCGACCAAGATGGCCGGCGACGCTGCCGACACCAAGACCAAGAGCAAGACGGCCTCGGACGACGACGACAGCCAGAGCGCGACCACCGCCGCGAACGCCGCCATGCTGACGCCGCCCGCGGCCCTGCTGGTTCCAGTGGCGCCCGCCGCCTCGACGACGACGACGGCCGCCGCCGACGCCGACGAGGCCGAGGAGGCCGCCGCCAGTTCCTTCGGCGCCAAGACCGCGAGCCTGGCCGCCACGGCCGGCTCGGCCAACGCCCAGGCCGGCGCGGACGCGGCCAAGCTGGCCGCCGCCGCGACCGCCAGCGACAAGACCGCCGCCACGCCCAGCGCCGCGTCCGTCGAAGCCGCCGCGGCCAATGCGACGGCCACGGTGAAGACCGACGCCGCGCCGCCGCAACCGCAGATCCAGCCCCAGGCGCCGCAACCGACCGCTCAGACCGCGCCGCCCGTCCAGGCGCCGACCCCCGACACCACCGCCGCCATCGCCGCCGACACCGCCCAGCTCCTGGGCCAGGCCAAGGCGGCCCAGCCGGCCTCACCGACCGCCGCGACCACGGCGACCGGCGCCAAGGCGCCCGCCGGCAAGACCGCGCGCGCCGATACCGCCAAGACCACCGATGCGCCCAGCGTCGCCGACGCGGACGCCGCGACGAACGCCTCGACCTCGGCCAAGACCGACGCGGCCCTGACGCCGCTGGCCGCCGCGTCCAAGCGCGGCGCTGACGACAAGAACGACCCGGCGCCGGCCGCGGACGCTCCGGCCGATGCGCCGCAGACCGCCCAGGCGCCGGCCGATCCGACCGCGACGGCGGCCACCACCACCCCGGCCGTCCTGGTCGCGGCCGCCAATGTTCCGGTCCGCGGCTCGCCGCAGACCGTCGCCGACCTCGCCGCCCAGATCGTCAAGAAGCTCGACAGCCGCTCCACCCAGTTCGACGTGCAGCTCAACCCCGCGGGCCTGGGCAAGGTCGACGTGCGGGTGGAGATTGGCGCCGACGGCAAGATGAGCGCGGCCATGTCTTTCGACAGCCCGCAGGCCGCCGCCGAGCTGCGCTCGCGGGCCGGCGAACTGCACCAGGCCATGGCCCAGGCCGGCTTCGACCTCTCCGGCGGGATGTCCTTCGACATCTCCAGCGGCGGCGGCGGCCAGGGCGGACAGGCCCAGAACCAGCAATCCGACTCCGGCGCGGCCTTCCGCGGCCGGGCCTTCCAGGCGGCGCTCGACACCACGGCCGACACCCCGCCGCCACAACTCACGCTTCGAAGCACGTCCGCTTCAGGCGTCGATATCCGGATCTGAGGACGCCATGACCGTCACCGCACCCTCCGCCACCACGCCCGCCACCCAGACGACGACGCCCGCCACGGGCACGACGTCCGACGCCACCCTGCAGGGCCTGGGCAGCCTAGCGGACAACTTCAACACCTTCCTGACCCTGCTGACGACGCAGTTGCAGAACCAGGATCCCACCGCGCCGCTGGACTCCAACCAGTTCACCCAGCAGCTCGTGCAGATGACCGGGGTCGAGCAGCAGCTCAACACCAACAGCCTGCTGCAGCAGGTGGTCAACAACACCTCCGGCGGGGTCTCCAGCGCGGTGGCGATGATCGGCACCAACGTCAAGGCGACCAGCACCACGGCGAACCTCACCAACGGCCAGGCGCAGTGGGGCTACAACCTGCCGTCGGCCGCCTCCGACCTGAAGGTCGAGGTGCTGGACTCCAACGGCAACATCGTCGCCGCCCAGGCGCCCACCGACCTTAGCGCCGGCGACAAGACCTTCACCTGGAACGGCAAGAACCTCGCCGGCACGCAGCTTCCGAACGGCGGGACCTACACCTTGCAGGTCAGCGCCCTCGACGCGTCCGGCAACGCCATCACCACCTCCTCCTTCGTGGAAGGCACGGTGACCGGCGTCACCCAGAGCAACGGCGCGGCCATGATCACGGTCAACGGCAGCTCGGTGCCGTTGTCGAGCGTGGTCAGCGTCAACCAGGCGACCAACACCAACACCAATACCAACTCCAACACCTCGACAGGCTCTTGAGCCCGTCGCGTCCCCCCATGAACCCGGACGGCAAAACGCTGTCCCTCCCACGGCCTAGAGACGCCGATCGAGCTCCGCAGCAGGCGGCAAACCTAGGAAAGAACGGATAAAACCATGAGCATCAATTCGGCACTGCTGGCCGGGGTTTCGGGCCTGGTGGCCAACTCCTCGGCGCTGGCGGCGATCTCCGACAACATCGCCAACGTCAACACCACCGCCTACAAAGAAAACGACGTGGACTTCTCCACCCT
>DATAUR010000136.1:0-25710 GCA_036268175.1 Phenylobacterium sp.
GTTGATAACGCCGCCGCCGGTGTAGAGGATCGGCCGGCGCGCCTTGGCGATCATCGCGGCGGCTTCGGCGATGCGGCCGGGGTCGCCCTTGGTGCGGGGGTTGTAATTATGAACGTGCTTGACCTGCGCCGGCCCCAGATAGGCGCCCTTGGCGAACTGCACGTCCTTGGGGATGTCGATGACCACCGGGCCGGGGCGGCCGGAGGTGGCGATGTGGAAGGCCTCGTGCAGGATGCGCGGCAGGTCGGCCACGTCCTTCACCAGATAGTTGTGCTTGGTGCAGGGCCTGGTGATGCCGATGGTGTCGCATTCCTGGAAGGCGTCGGTGCCGATCAGGTGGGTGGCGACCTGGCCTGTGATGACGATCAGCGGGATCGAGTCCATCAGGGCGTCGACGATGCCGGTCACCGCGTTGGTGGCGCCGGGGCCGGAGGTGACCAGCACCACGCCGGGCTTGCCGGTGGAGCGCGCATAGCCTTCCGCCGCATGGGTCGCGCCCTGTTCGTGGCGGACCAGCACGTGCTTCAGCCGGGGCTCGGCGAACAGCGCGTCGTAGATCGGCAGCACCGCCCCGCCCGGATAGCCGAACAGCACGTCCACGCCCTGGTCGAGAAGCGCGCGCACGACCATCTCGGCGCCCGAGAGGGTGACGGTTTCGGCTTCGATGGTCGGCGTATGGGCGGTCATGGGAGGGCTCGAGGGTTAGGGCAATAAAAAAGGCCCTCTAGGGGGCCTGGTGCAAGCGACCGTTTGACGAACTGACCGATGTCAGTCCGCGCCGGGCCGCCTTACGAGTACAAGAATGCTGCGCACGAGATTTCCTCAGAAGGATTGGATCAGGCGTTTCGCATGCTGCGCCTAGGGCGTCAAGGCAGGGTTAAGCGCAAGAAACTGCCTCCATTGGCCGTCCGCGTCGGTGGCGTGGAGGCGCGGCCAGCCGGCCATCTGGCCGCGCATCCAGGTGGTCTGGCGCTTGGCGTAGTTGCGGGTCTGGCGCTGGGCGGCGGCGATGGCGTCCGGCAGGGTCGTCTCGCCGCGCAGGTGGGCGGAGAACTCGCGCACGCCCACGGCCTTCATCAGCGGCATATCGGCGTCGAGGTTGCGGGCCATGAGGCCGCGGACCTCCTCCAGGGCGCCGGCCTCGACCATGGCCGCGAGGCGGGCGTCGCAGCGGGCGTAGAGGGCGGCGCGCGGCGGCTCCAGGGCGACGGCCCGCCAGGCGTGCGCGCCCAGCGCCGGCTGGCCGGTGGATTGCCAGTCGCTGAGCGGGGTCTCGGTGGCGGCGAAGACCGCCCAGGCGCGGACCAGCCGCTGGCGATCGCCCGGCGCGATGCGGGTGGCGGCGGCCGGATCGACGGCGCCCAGCCGGCCACGGAAGTTCATCTCGCCCATCCGGTCGTAGTCCTCGCCGGCCTGGACGCGGACCTCTATTGGGACCTGCGGGATCTCCGCGAGCCCTTCCGTCAAGGCCTTGAAGTAGAGGCCGGTGCCGCCGGCCACGATGGCGGGGCGGCCCCGGGCGGCGATGGCGTCCAGCACCGGCATGGCGGCGCGCAGCCAGCGGCCCACCGACCAGCCGTCGGCGGCGTCGACCGTCCCGAACAGGTGATGCGGGACGCGGGCCTCCTCGTCCGGCGAGGGGCGGGCGGTCAGCAGGCGCAGGTCGGCGTAGAGCTGCATGGAGTCGGCGTTGACGATTTCGCCGCCCACGGTTTCGGCCAGCCGTAGGGCCAGAGCGGACTTGCCGCTTGCCGTGGGTCCGGCGATCAGCCAGATGCGGGGCTCCATGGAACTCGTGCTCACCGTCGTCGCCCCGCCCAACGCAGGGGCCTTCTCCGCCAACCTACGCGAAGTGTTCGCGAGCGTCGGGGCGCGCGGCAAGGAATCTCGCAAGCTCGAGGCGGGCGAGATGGCCGCCACCGACGTGATCCTGGAGGCTGACGACCTGGCCGCCGTCCGGGGCGCGCTGGCCGGCGCCTTCGCCGACCAGGCCGTGGACTGGTGCGTCCAGCCGCTTGAGGGGCGCCGCAAGCGCCTGCTGATCGCCGACATGGATTCCACGATCATCAACGTCGAATGCCTGGACGAGCTGGCCGACTTCGCCGGCCTGAAGGCGGAAATCTCGGCGATCACCGAGCGGGCCATGCGCGGCGAGCTGGCCTTCGAAGGCGCGCTGCGGGAACGAGTAGGCATGCTGAAGGGCCTGCCGGTCGCGGCCTTGCAGCAGACCTTTGATGAGCGCGTGCGGCTCAATCCGGGCGCCCGGACCCTGGTGCGCACCATGGCGGCGGGCGGCGCGCGATGCGTGCTGGTTTCCGGCGGCTTTTCGTTCTTCACCGGCCGCGTGGCGCAGGCCTGCCTGTTCCACGCCCATCGCGGCAACACCCTGATCGAGACGGATGGCGTCCTGGTTGGCGAGGTGGGCGATCCGATCCTGGGGCGCGAGGCCAAGCTCGCCGCCCTGCAGGAAGAGGCCAAGGCGCAGCGGCTAGACCTCTCCCAGACGCTGGCGGTGGGCGACGGGGCCAACGACCTGGCGATGATCGAGGCGGCGGGCCTGGGCGTCGCCTATCGCGCCAAGCCGATCGTCGCGGCCCAGGCGGACGCGCGGGTCGACCACTGCGACCTGACCGCGCTGCTCTACTTCCAGGGCTATGAGATCGACGCCTTCGTAACAGACTGAAGCCGGGCTTGAGTTGGCGCGCGCCGGCGATTGCGCTTAACCGGCGCCATGAGATTTCCCCGACCATGAGCTTTCCGCGGACCGTCAAGGCCGTCGTCTTCGACATGGACGGCCTGCTGGTCGACACCGAAACGGTGATCTTCCGCGCCATGCAGCATGTGGCGCAGGGCCTGGGCGGGGAGCTGCCGTTCGCGACCTTCCAGCGGATGGTCGGTCTGCAGGACGGCGCCAGCAACCAGATCGTCGTCGACCACTTCGGCGAGGGCTTCGACCTGGAGGCCTGGACGCAGGCCGTGCGCGCGCATGCCCATGAGCAGATGGCGGCCGGGGTGGCGCTGAAGGCCGGCGTGGTGGAGATACTCGACTATCTCGCCAAGGTCGGCCTGCCCTGCGCGGTGGCCACCTCGTCGAGCCTGGCGGCGGTGCGGCGCAACCTTGGTCCCGGCGGCCTGATCGACCGCTTCGCCGCGCTAGTCACCAAGGAGGACCAGACCCAGGGCAAGCCGCATCCGGAGCCGTACCTGAAGGCCGCCGCGGCGCTCCGCGTCGCGCCGGCCGATTGCCTTGCGCTGGAGGACAGCCACAACGGCGTGCGCTCGGCCGCCGCCGCCGGGATGATGACCGTCATGGTGCCGGACATGCTCGACCCCACCGAGGAGATGCGAACCCTGACCATCCGCATCGCCCGCGACCTGCACGAGGTGCGCGAGCTGCTGGAAGCTCAGCGCAAATAGCGGTTAGAGCGCGATCCAGTAACGCCGGCCGCGGTCGCCGACGATCCAGGGGTGGTCGACCTCGTCCATCAGGACGCCGCCGTTTTTCTCGATGACCCGGATCGAGGCGGGGTTCTTCAGGTTGACGGTGAGCATCACGCGCTCCAGCGGCAGGTTCGCCCGCACGTGGTCCAGCATGCCGGACAGCATGGCTGAGGCATAGCCACGCCCCTGCGCCGAGGGGCGCACGGCATAGCCGATGTGGCCGCCCCAGCGTTCCAGAAGCTCATTCAGGGTATGGCGCACGCTGACCGAGCCCAGGAACTCGTCGCCCTCGACATACCAGAGCTGGGTCTCCAGCACCCGCGCGCCGAGCGTCCCGTCGGGCAGCACCACGTGGGCCGGCGGGGTGTTGACCTGGCGCAGGAACCAATCCGGCTCACGCTCGATCTGGGCGATGGCGCCGGGGTCTTCCGCCCGCAGGCTGTCGCGCTGATAGCCCTCCTTCAGGGCCGCGACGAAGGAGGCCATGTGCGCCAGGGCCGGCGCGGCGAGCCTGGGCATCTCAGCGCTTGGCGGCCGCGCCGCCGGGGTTCGGGCCCTGCTCGAAGTATTTGAAAAAGGCGCTGTCCGGCGACAGGATCATGGTGGTGTCGCCCTGCGCGAGGCTCGTCTCATAGGCCTGCATGGAACGGTAAAAGGCCGCGAAGCTCGGGTCCTTGCCGTAGGCCTGGGCGAAGATCCGCGTGCGCTGGGCGTCGCCCAGGCCGCGGGTGGTCTCGCCCTGCTCCTGGGCGTTGGCCAGCGTGATGGCGACCTCCTTGTCGGCGGCGGCGAAGATCTCGCGCTTCTGCTGTTCGCCCTGGGCGCGGGTCTGGGCGGCGATCTGCTGGCGCTGGGTCTGCATGCGCCGATAGACCGAGGCCTGGTTGGCGGCGGGCAGGTCGACGCGCTTGAGCCGCAGGTCGATGACCTCGATGCCGAGCTGGGATTCCTTGGCGCGGCGGGCCACATCGGCCTTCGACTGCTGCATCAGCTGCTCGCGGCGCCCGGAGATGATGTCGGCCGTGGTGCTGGAGCCCAGCACCTGCCGCACCGAGGAGTTCACCAGCCGCTCCAGCCGGTCCTGAGCGGTGTGTTCGTCGCGCAGGGTCGTATAGTACTGCAGCGGATTGGAGATGCGGTAGCGCAGGAAGGCGTCGACCACCAGACGCTCCTGGTCGCCGTCGATGACCTCTTCCTGATCCGCATCGAGCGCCTGGTTGCGGCGGTCGAACTTGACCACGTTCTCGACGAACGGCTCCTTGAAGTTTAGCCCGGCGCCGCCCTTGCCAGGCGTGTGGATCACCCGCTCTGGCTGACCGAACCGCAAGACGATGGCCTCCTGCCGCTGCTCCACCATGAAGAGGGTGTTGGCGAGCAGGACGAGGACGGCGAGGGCGGCGATCGCCCAGGCGACGAGGCTGGTCGAGCGGCTCATTGGTCGCCTCCCGACGATTGCGGCTGGGGTGGCGGTGTCGGGGCTGGGGCCGCGGGGGCGGCCGGCGCTGCGGCGGCGGGGCCGGTGCGCGGCCGGAAGACGTCGGACGGCAGGATCACCGGTGCGGTCACGCCCTTGCCGGAGATCACCACCTTGTTGGAGTGGGCCAGCACCCGTTCCATGGTTTCCAGATAGAGCCGCTCGCGGGTGGCTTCCGGCGCGTGCTTGTACTCGTTGTAGATCGAGTTGAAGCGGGACGCGTCGCCGGTGGCGGTCAGCACCGCCTGCTGGCGGTAGCCCTCGGCGGACTGGACGATCTTCGACGCATCGCCCTTGGCCTCGTTGACCACCCGGTTCTTGTAGGCGTCGGCCTCGTTGACGGCGGAGTCGCGGTCCTGTTCGGCGCTCTGCACGTCGCGGAAGGCGGCGACCACCTCCTGCGGCGGATTGACGTTGCGGATCTGCACCTCGACCACGCTGACGCCGGCGCCCCAGGAATCCAGGGTCTTCTGCATCAGCTCGGCGGTCGCCAGCTGCACCTGGCCGCGACCGTTGGTGAGGATCACGTCGAGCGGCGTCTTGCCGATCACCTGGCGCATGGCGCTCTCGGCGACCGCCTTCACCGCCTCGTCCGGCGCGCGGGTGGCGAACAGGAACTGCGCGGCGTTGGCGACCCGCCAGGTGACGCTGAAGTCCAGGTCGACGATGTTCTCGTCGCTGGTCAGCATCAGGCTTTCCTGCGGGATGTCGCCCTCGGCGGTGCCGCTGCCGCCGACGTCGAGCCGGTTCAGCGTGGTGACGGCCACCTTCTCCACATGCTCGATCGGGGTCGGCAGATGATAGCGCAGGCCCGGCGCCTCGACGCGGGAATAGGCGCCGAAGGTGGTCACCACCGCTTCTTCGTTGGACTGCACCTGATAGAGGCCCGACAGCGCCCAGAGCGCGAACGCCGCCGCGGCGATGGCGGCCAGCGCGCCCGGCCGCACGCCCTGGCCGGGGCCGCCGAACAGGCCGCGCAGCCGCTGGCGCAAGCGCTCGAGGCCGGCGTTGAAGTCGGGGCCGCCGGGGCCGCCCGGCCGCCGCGGACCGCCGCCGGGGCGCTTCTGCGGATCCTTGCGGTCGCCGTCATCGCCCGAGGGCGGAGAGCCCCAGGGGCCGGGATTGGCGTTGTCGTTCCAGGGCATCTGCCGGGTCGGTCTTTGCTTTTGCGCTCTTGGCTTTGAGCGTGTTGTGGTCGATCCAGCCGCGGCAGGCGTGTACACCGGCGCAGTCCTGATCGGATATGAGACCCAAGGCGGGGCAAAGCAAGCTTAAGGCGTCATGAGCGAAGAGACCCTCCCAAATCGCGACGATATCCTGACCGCGCTCGACCGTGTGGAAGACCCGCGCTCCGGCAAGGGCCTGACGTCGGCGGGCCTGGTGCGCGGCCTGACGATCCGGGGCCAGAAGGCCGCCTTCATGCTGGAGGTCCCCGCCGCCGAGACCGCCCGCTACGGTCCGGTGCGCGAGGCGGCCGAGCGGGCCATGGCCCGGGTCGCCGGTGTCGCCACCGCCCAGGTGGTGCTGACCGCAGAGACCGCCGGCCCCTCGACGAACCTGCGGGTGACGCCGCGCAGGCCCACCGCGCGGGTGCAGGAGGACCCGCAGGCCAAGCTCTCGCCCATGGCCGAGGCGGAACGCCCCGCCTTCGTCGGCAAGGTGATCGCCATCGCCAGCGGCAAGGGCGGGGTCGGCAAGTCGACGGTGTCGGTGAACCTGGCGGCGGCCTTCGCGCGGCTGGGGCTGAAGGCCGGGCTGCTGGACGCCGACATCTATGGCCCGTCCGCGCCGCACATGATGGGCATCAAGGACGAACCGACCTTCGACGAGGACAAGCGCCTGATCCCGCTGATGGCCTGGGGCGTGAAGGTGATGTCCATCGGCTTCATCGTCGAGGACGGCACGGCCAACATCTGGCGGGGACCCATGGCGTCCTCGGCCCTGCGCACCCTGATGAACAGCGTCTGGGGAACCGAGGCCGATCCACTGGACGTGCTGGTCATCGACCTGCCGCCCGGCACCGGCGACATCCAGTTGACGCTCGTCCAGCGCCTGCAGCTCGACGGGGTGGTGATCGTCTCCACGCCGCAGGAGATCGCCCTGATCGACGCCCGCCGCGCGGCCACCATGTTCCGCAAGACCGGAGCTGCGATCCTGGGCGTGGTGGAGAACATGGCCTGGTTCTCCGATCCCGCCACCGGCGCGCGCATCCACATCTTCGGCGAGGGCGGCGCGGCGCGGGAGGCCCAGGCGATGGGCGTGCCCTTGCTAGGGCAAGCGCCCATCGAGGTCGCCGTGCGCCAGTCCGGCGACGACGGCGCCCCCCTGGTGGTCAGCCATCCCGACAGCCCCGCGGCGCACGTCTTCATGGACGTCGCCCGGCGGCTGCTCTGAAGGCCACGCCTTCCGAAACCGATCTATTCGGCCGCGGCGGCGGCTTCCCCTGGCCCGATCAGGGCTTCCACGCCGGCGATCTCGTCGAGCTTGGCGCGGATTTCGCTCTGTCGCTTAGCGTCCAGCTTGTAGCCGATCAGACAGGCGGACCCCACGACGACCAGGACGATCGGCGCGAAGAGGTAGCACATCTCAAGTCCCCGAATGGCTTGCGGGGTGTTGTGCGCGCCCGGCTTGGCGATGAAGCCGACGAAGTCGAGGATCGGATAGATGATGGTCACCGCCAGCGACGAGCCGAGCTTCTGGGTGAGGGTGACCAGGGCGTAGAGCACCCCTGACCGCTCCTGGCCGGTGGTCAGGCGCAGTTCGTCGGCGACATCGGCGACCATGGCCCGGATCAGCACGATGAAGGCGGCCAGGCAGAAGCCGACGGTGAACATGCTGACCGCGGTGGGCCAGAAGAGCCCGGCGGGCACCAGCATCAGGATGGTCTGGGTGATGGCGTAGCCGAGGCCCGCGACCTGCACGGTCCGGTGCTTGCCGAACCGCTGGGCGATCCGCGCCCAGATCGGCGCGCCGACGAGGGCCGCGCCGGTGTAGGGGATCAAGAGCAGGCTGACGTCGCCGAGCGCGAAGCCCTTCGCCTCGTGGAAAAAGAACAGGTAGATCGGCGCGCTGGAGCCCGGCCCCAGGATCAGGAACAGATCCGCCGCGACCAGCCGGGCCATCGACGGATTGGTGATCACCGCCAGGTAGTCTTTCAGGGTGGCGCGGTCCTTGGGCGCCACCGGCGCGGCGTGCTCCGTCGTGGAGAGCGTCGCGATGATGATCGCGACGGTGCTCACCGCGATGATGATCCAGCCGATCGTCGGGATGCTGGCCGGGTCGGCGGGCTTGACCGCGCCATGGGTCAGCTTGGGCAGCAGGTTCAGCAGCACCGAGCCGCCGACGCCGATGCCCAGCATCCAGCCGAACATCCGGGAGCGTTCGTTGTAGCTGCCGCTGATCGAGGCGGCCCAGGCGGACTGGCCGAGCACCAGAATCGAATAGGCGACGTAGAGCAGGATGTACCAGCCGAACAGATAGCTCGCGGCCGGATGCAGCGGCGGGTTGAACACCTTGTAGACCGCCAGCCACAGGACCGGCAGGCCGGACAGGAACCACGGCCGGTAGCGGCCCATCGGGGTGCGGGTCTGGTCCATCAGCCACCCGAGCCCCAGGTCGACGCCGAGGTCCACCAGGCGAAGCGCGCCGATGGTCAGGCCGATGGCGGTGAGCGAGATCCCCATCCGTCCCGCATAGAACGGCGGCAGATAGGTGCTGAGCATGCTGACCAGCAGGTAGGCGGGAATGGTGCCGAGCGAAAAAGCAAGCAGACGGGGCGTGGAAAGCCGACCCCCCCGGGCCGAGGCTGTGGTCACTGTGCGTCTCCCAAAATCAATAGGTCACCCTCTGATGGGGTTCTTATCTGGACAGGAGAGCCCGTAGAGCGCGGCCCCGCAAGGGCTTTGGCCGTGTCGTGCGGTCACGGACCGGTGACGATGGCTTCGGCGGGGGACGGCGACAGGCCCTCCAGCACCGGGCTCTGCTCATAGATGGCGTCGCGTTCGTCGAGCTGGCGGCGGATGTCGGCGTGCCGCTCGGCGGAGAGCTTGTAGCCCAGGAAGCTGGCCCCGCCGATCAGCACGAAGACGATGGGGCCGATCATGTAGGCGAGTTCCAGGCCGTGGATCTGGGCCGCGCCGTTCACCGCGTGCTCGGCCGGATTGTAGCCCACGACGCCCAGCGCCCAGAAGGTCAGGGTCACGGCGAGCGCGCCGGCGGCCTTGGTCGTGCCGTTGGTCAGGGCGTAGAGCAGGCCGATCTGCTGCTGGTCCTTTTCCAGGCGGATCTCGTCGCCGATGTCGGCGGTGAGCGAGCGGATCATCACCACGCTGCCGGCGGCGAGCGCGCCGGCCAGCAGCATCGCCGGCGCGGCGATGGCGACGCTGCCCTTGGGCGAGACGAAGATCACGATCAGCATCAGCGAATAGCCGACGGCGGTGACCGCCAGCGCCCGATGCTTGCTGATGCGGTTGGCGAGCCATGCGGTGGCGGGCGCGCCGATCAGTCCGGCGGCGATGTAGAACACCAGCAACAGGTTGGCCTGGGTGAGCGAGAACCCGCGACTGTCGGTGAAGAAGAACAGGTAGAGCGCGCTCATCCAGGCCGGGCCCATGATGATGCAGAAGTCGGCGACCAGCAGGCGCAGGACGTTGGGGCGGGCGAGCAGGCCGGCATAGTCCGACAGGCGCACGCGGCTGGTCTCGGCCTTGGTGATGGGCTCGGGCGTCCGCAGGGCGACCAGCGCGATGGTCGCCGGCGCCATGATCACCAGGAACCAGCCGACCGCCTGGATGCCCTGGGCGTCGGTGCGGCCCATGCCGTGGGTGACGATCGGGATCGCCAGGATGGCGACCGCGCCCACCGTGCCCAGGCCCTGCATCGCCCCGAAGATCCGCGAGCGGTGGGCATAGGTCACCGCCAGGCCCGCCGCCCAGGCGTTGGCCGCCAGCAGCAGCAGCGACATGCCCAGGTACATGATCAACAGCCATAGCAAGAGGTAGCCGCGCGAGGCGCCGACCGGGGCCTCGTACATCATGTAGGTCGCCACCATCAGCACCGGCGCGCCCAGGATCATCCATGGCCGATAGCGGCCGATCGGCGTGCGCGTGCGGTCCATCACCAGGCCCAGGAACGGGTCCAGCGGAATGTCGATCAGGCGGATCAGGCCGAACACCCCGCCCACCGCCAGGCCCAGGCCGATATGGCGGGCGAAATAGTTGGGCACCTGCACGGCGACCGAGGCGTTCAGCGCCGAGAACGGCAGATAGCAGCAGGCGAAGGTCAGCGTCGCCAGCAGCGACATCGGCTTCGACGCCGCGGGCCGGGACCCCGGGGCCTGTGACAACGCGCGAACCTCCTCACGCCACGCCTCTGCCGGGCGTGGTCAGTTAAGGAAAGTTACGCGCGCTGACCCCCGGGCGCGCAAGTGGATTCGGCGTAACCTTGGTCGCGCCAGGACCCTGTCGGAAGAAGGCCTCAGCCGCCCTGCAGCTTGCGGAAGAACTTGCCCGTTTGCTCGCCGCCGGCCTGATAGGCCTGCTGGCCGGCCGGATCGGTGATCTTGCCCCAGTTGTCGCGGACTTCCTCGACGGAGAGGCCGCCTTCGCCCAGGTAGACACCCTCGGTCTCGACGATGCGGGCCAGCGCGAAGGCGCCGGCGCCGGCGGTCATGATGCAGCCGGTGGGCGCCTCTTCCGAGCAGAGGAACACCACGCCCGGCGTCACATATTCCGGCTTCAGGCGATCGAAGATCTCCTGCGGCATGCCCAGGTTCTCGGTCATCCGCGTGGCGGCCACGGGCGAGACGGCGTTGACGTGGATGTTGTTCTTCTGGCCCTCGAGCTTCAGGGTGTTCATGAAGCCGATGATCCCGAGCTTGGCCGCGCCATAGTTCGACTGGCCGAAGTTGCCGTAGAGGCCGGACGACGAGGTCGTGCAGACGATGCGGCCGTAGTTCTGGGTCTTCATGATCTCCCAGACCGCCTTGGCCGGCTTCACCGTGCCCATCAGGTGGACGTTCAGCACGAACTCGAAGTCGGCGATCTCCATCTTGGAGAAGGTCTTGTCGCGCAGCACGCCTGCGTTGGCGACCAGCACGTCGATGCGGCCCCAGGCGTCCATGGCGTGCTTGACCATCAGGGCCACGCCCGCGTCGTCGGTGACCGAGGAGCCGTTGGCGATGGCCTCGCCGCCGAACGCCTTGATCTCTTCCACCACCGCGTTGGCCGCGTCGGACCCGCCGCCCGAGCCGTCGACCGAGCCGCCCAGGTCGTTGACCACCACCCGCGCGCCGCGACGGGCCAGTTCCAGGGCGTGCTGGCGGCCAAGGCCCCCGCCGGAGCCGGTGACGATGGCCACTTTGCCGTCGAAGCGGATGTCCGCCATAGGGAGGTCCTTCTCTGGAAGATGCAGGTGATTTTCGCCCTCACGGGACGATTTCGGGGGCCTTGTGCGGCGCGGCGCGAAAGGCGTCAAGCGCGCCATCGTTGATGCAAAATGTCGGCTTTGCCTGGCGCCGTTCGACTTTCAGGGTGTCCAGCAACCCCCGGCCCAAGGAGCCTCCCATGAAATATATGTGTCTGGTCTACGCCGAGCCGTCCGCTTTCCGGGCGCTTTCCGACGCCGAGCGCGCGGTGATCGACCGTGACTCCGCCCAGTACGACAAGGATCTCGAGGCCCGCGGCCACTACATCCATTCCGCCGCCCTGCAGGCGGTCAGCACCGCCAAGACCGTGCGGCGGCGAGCGGGCAAGGTCACCACCACCGACGGGCCGTTCGCCGAGACCAAGGAAGTGCTGTGCGGCTTCATCCTGATCGAGGCCGCCGACCAGGACGAGGCCCTGAAGATCGCCGCCGACATCCCGATGGCCCGGGTCGGCAGCATCGAGGTGCGCGCCGAACTGGACTTCGTCTAGGCCGTCAGCCCGCCGCCGGCGTGGACCCGGCCTGGGCCTGCTGCTGCGGGGTGCGCATGAACTTCACCAGCACCCGCTGGCCGATCAGGAAGGGCGAGCCGTCGGTGGAGACCACCACCTCCACCACGCGCTCGTCGGACTTCTCCGTGGGGTCGTCGGATTGCAGCTTGCGGGCGCCGAACACCGCCGAGCGGCGCAGCACCTTGCCCGGCACCACCTTTGACGGATCGGCCTCCGGCGAGAGCTGCACAGATTGGCCGATCACCACGTAGGGCAGCGCGCTTTCGGTGATCTCGGCGCGGACGATGCGGTTCGCCTTGGGCTCCAGGTCGAACATGTTGGAGACGTTCAGCGTCGAGGCGCCGGCGCCGGGATTGGCGTAGCGGCGCACGATGCGGCCGTCGGCCGGGGCGCGGATGACGGTCAGTTCCTGGTTGTACCTGGCCTCGCCAAGCTTGGCCTGGGCGGTGGCGATGGCGGCGTTCTGGGCGACCAGCGAGGCCTCGGCGGCGTGGATCGCGTCCTGCGCCTGATCCACCTGCTGGCGGGCCACGAAGTTGGAGCTGATCAGGCCCTGGATGCGCTGGAACTCGCGCTTGGCGGTGGTGATCTGCACCTGCAGCAGGGCGACCTGGGCCTTGGCCTGGTCGTATTCGGCCTGGGCCTCCTGGGCGGCCAGGCGGGGCTGTTCGTCCTCAAGGCGGGCGAGCACCTCGCCCTTCTTCACCTCGTCGCCCTCCTGCACATAGACGTCCTGCACCACCCCGGAGGTGCGGGCGGCGACCTGGATCACGCCGCCTTCCACGTCGGCCTTGCCGTTGGCGATGGCGACATAGGGGCTCTTGGGCGCGGTGGCGGCGGCGACCTTGGCGGCCTGCGCCTTCTTGGCGTTGGCCTGGCTGGTCATGACCGCGGCGCCGGCCCCCAGCACGAGGACCAGGACGGCGGCGAACCAGACGAAGCGGTTGCGGAGAAAGGCGGACATTTTAAGGGATCCTCAGGCCTCGACCAGGTCGTGGCGTTGGTGTTGCGGGTCGAGGGACGGCTGGCTGCGGTCGATGCGCTGATCGCCCAGGATGAGGCCGTCCTCGATTTGGATGACGCGGTCGGCATAGGCCTCCAGCCGCGGATCGTGAGTGACGCAGACAACGGCCGCGCCATGGCTCTTGGCGGCGCGCTGCAGCAGGCGGATGACGATCTGGCCGTTCTCGCCATCCAGCGCGCTGGTGGGCTCGTCGGCGAACAGCAGCTGGGGCTGTTTGGCGAGCGCGCGGGCGATGGCCACGCGCTGCTTCTCGCCGCCGGACATCTCGGCGGGGCGCGAGTGCATGCGCATCTCCAGCCCGACTTCGGTGAGCGCGTCGGCGGCGCGATGGCGGGCCTCGCGCTTGGGCACGCCCTGGTACTTCAGGACGATCTCCACCTGCTGCAGGGCGGTGAGCGCCGAGAACAGGTTGAAGCCCTGGAAGATGAAGCCGCAGTGGTCGAGGCGGAACTTGTCGATCTTGCCGGCGCGCAGGCCCCAGAGGTCCTGGCCGAGCGTGGTCACCTTGCCTTCGTCGGGCCGCAGCAGGCCGGAAAGCGCCGCGACCAGGGTCGACTTGCCCGACCCCGACGGGCCCATGACCATGGTCACGTCGCCGTGCAGGGCATCGAAGTCCACCCGCTTGAGCACCTCGATGTGCGTCCGCCCGGTCTTGAAGCGCTTGTAGAGGCCGTGCGCCTTGATGGCATGTTCGCTGGCAGAGCTCATCGCAGCAGATCCGCAGGTTGGCTTTTTTTGAGGACGCCCAGGGAGAACAGGCCGGACAGGATCGAGATGACGGTCAGCAGGATGGCGACGGTGATCACCCACGGCATGGGGAAGCCCATCGGCATGCCCATGTGGCTGGCCGCCAGGTAGACGAGGAAGGTGAACAGCGCCGTCGCCAGCAGGCCAGCGACCCCGACCCACAGCGCCAGCTCCAGCACGATCTTGCTGAGCGAGCCCATGGAGACGCCCAGCGCGCGCAGGCTGGCGAACTCCTTGATGCTGGCCAGGATCGCGCCGCGCAGGGTCTGGGAGGTGATGCCGACCCCGATCAACAGGCCCAGGAACAGGGAGAAGCCCAGGAAGATGCCGATGATCTGCTCGCCCATCAGGGCCTTCTCATTGGCCTTGGAGAGCTCCTCGCGGGTCCAGGCCTTGTAGAGGCCGCCGGAGGTCTTGTTCAGCTGGTCGACGACCTGCTGGGCCTTCAGGGGATCGCGGATGCGCACCAGCAGGGGGCCGGTCTTGTCCTCCTTGGGGGCGAGGCCCAGGAGCCGGTTTGTGTAGCGGGACATGTAGACCGTGGGCTGGTCGACGTTGGGGTAGTTTTCCAACAGGCCGCGGACATGGACGGTCTTGCCGTTCAGGGTGGCCTCGGCGCCCAGATGCGTCCCGAGCCTCGCCTGGGCGGTCTTGTCGAGCACCACCGCGTAGGGCTCCAGCAGGGCCAGGCGGATGGATTCCGGATAGTCGACCGGCAGGGTCACCGAGCCCTGGCGGGGATCGACGTCGAAGGTGTTGACGTAGGTGGTGACGGCCTTCTTGCCGGGCTCCGGCGTATTGACCCAGCGCGCGCCGTTGCCCTCCAGGCTCTCGACCTCGGTGACCTCCGGATTGAGATAGATCAGGGGCTCGACGCGGGCGGGCAGGCTGTCGGGGCCGGAGTTGATCAGGCTCTCGTTCTTCGGCTGTAGGACCATCAGGTCGGCGCGGGACCGGTCGATGGAGGCGGTGGCCGCCTTGACGATGCCGGTGAACATCCCGACCTGCGCCAGGATCAGGAGGCCGGAGAACGCCAGCGCCACCATCGCGGCGCTGTAGCGCTTCCACTCGAAGAGCAGGGTGGCCAGGGCCAGCGACATGGATGTCCTCCCGTTCGAACGCGAGATCGCCTGCCGCCGCGGACGGGACCAGTTAAATCCCGTAACAGGAGATAACGGGCCGGCCGTCCAAGGCCGTGAGGAGCGCTCAATGGGAAGGAGACGCGAGGGGGCGGCCCCGGATGCGGACCGTCCGATTAAACCTTTGTAATCCGGCCGGGACGACGCGGCGGATCGCTGCGCCATCGGGGCAACTTGCGGAGCGGACGCTTCTCCGCCTCTATCGACGAGGGGGCCGCGGAATCGCGCGGCGGTGGGGTCGCTTGCATGTTCCGTCTCGAAAACGCGCAGAGCCTGGTGGGCATCGTGCTGGCCATGGGGATCTGCTGGCTGCTGTCGGAGGACCGGCGGCGATTTCCGTGGAAGCTGGCGATCGGCGCGGTGCTGGTGCAGGCGGTGCTGGTGCTGGCGCTGTTCGGCCTGCCGGCGCTTCGGGCTGCGTTGCAGGGCGTCGGCCATGCGGTGGATGGGCTCTCGGCCTCGACACAAGCCGGCGTCGCCTTCGTGTTCGGATTCCTGGCCGGGACGCCCAACCAGCCCTATGCGCTGACCGATCCAGGCTCGCTGTTCGTCTTCGCCTTTCGGGTGCTGCCGGTGATCCTGGTGGTCTGCGCGCTGGCGGCGCTGCTGTGGCACTGGCGGATCCTGAAGTGGATCACTCAGGGCTTCGGCGTGGTGTTCGAAAAGACCATGGGCCTGCGCGGGCCGCCGGCGCTGGCCACAGCCGCGACGGTCTTCATGGGGCAGGTGGAGGGTCCGATCTTCATCCGCTCCTACCTGCCCAGCCTGTCGCGCTCGGAACTCTTCATGCTGATCGCGGTGGGCATGAGCTGCGTCTCCGGCTCGACCATGGTGGCCTATGCGACGATCCTGAAGGACGTGCTGCCCAACGCCGCCAGCCACGTGCTGACCGCCTCGATCATCTCCGCGCCGGCCGGCGTGCTGCTGGCCCGCATCCTGGTGCCGCGCACCCCGGAGGCCGAGGTCTCCGAGCCGCTCAAGCCGGAAGAGGACAAGGTCTACGAAAGCTCGGTCGACGCCCTGATCAAGGGCACCTCGGATGGCCTGGCCATCGTGCTCAACATCGCCGCCACCCTGATCGTGTTCGTGGCCCTGGTGGCGATGGTCAACGGCGTGTTCGGCCTGTTCCCGCCGGTGGGCGGCGCGCCGGTCTCCGTGGAGCGCATTCTGGGCGTGGTGTTCGCGCCGCTGGCCTGGGCGCTGGGCGTCCGCTGGGCCGACGCGCCGACCGCGGGCTCGCTGCTGGGCGTCAAGCTGGTGCTGACCGAGTTCACCGCCTTCATCCGCATGGGCGCGATCCCGGCAGGCGCCATTGACGAGCGCACCCGGGTGATCATGACCTATGCCCTGTGCGGCTTCGCCAATATCGCCTCGGTCGGCATCAACGTCGCCGGCTACTCGGTGTTGGTGCCCGAGCGCCGGGCGGAGATCATGGGCATGGTCTGGAAGGCGATGATGGCCGGGTTCCTGGCCACTTGCCTGACCGCCTCGGTGGTGGGCGCCATGCCGAGCGAGCTGTTCGGCCACGAGCCCAGGCCGCCGGCGCCTACGCCCGTGCTGCAGCCGACGCTGGCGCCCAATCCCGCCGCGGCCCCGGCCGCCGCCTCCACCGCGGCTCCCGCCGCCGCGCCCCAGCCCGCGAGCAAGCCATGAAACTCTATGACGCCGCCGTCGCCCCCAATCCGCGCCGGGTCCGCTGGGTGATGGCCGAGAAGGGGATCGCCGATATCGAAGTGGTCACCGTGTCCATCCCGGACGGCGAGCACAAACAGCCCTCCTACCTGGCCAAGGCCGGGCTGCCGCAACTGCCGATGCTGGAGATGGACGACGGGACGGCGATCACCGAATCCCTGGCCATCTGCCGCTATTTGGAAAGCCGCTATCCGGAGCCGAACCTGTTTGGCGCCACGCCGGAAGAAACCGCGGTCATCGAGATGTGGACCCGCCGCGCCGAGATGCTGGTGGCCGTCCCCTTCATGCTGGGCGTCCGCCTGAGCCACCCGGCCTTCGCCGCTTTGGAGGCGCCGGCGCCCGAGGTGGCGGAATGGAACCAGAAGAATGGCCTCGCCGCGCTGAAGGTGCTCGACCGGCGCCTGGGCGAGAGCGCGTTCCTGGCGGGCGACCGCCTGACCATCGCCGACATCGTGGCCTGTGTCGGCATCGACTTCGCCCGCATCGTCAAGCTGCGCCCGCCGGAGGAGCTGACGCATCTGAACCGCTGGCTTGGAGAAATGCGCGAACGCCCGGCGGCCAAGGCCTAGGCGCCTCAGCGGTAAGTCGGCAGCGGGAAGCTCTCGCCGAGCATCAGCTTGGTGGAGAGGCCGCCCAGCGGCGGCAGGTTCATCAACCGCAGCACGCCGTCCCGCACGGCGAGGCCCAGCGAGGTCTTCGGCGCGAAGGCGCCCGCGAAACCGACAGCGGCCTTCTGCTGGCGCTGCATGTAGGGGCGCAGGCGGTCTTCACAGGCGCCGGAGGCCTGGCGATAGTCGCCGTCAGCGCGGTCCAGCTCACCCGCCAGCACATAGGCGCCCAGCATGGCCAGCGCCGCGCCGGCGCCCGCCAGCAGCGAGGGGCTGTGGGCGGCGTCGCCGATCAGCGCCACGCGGCCTCGCGACCACCGCGGCATGCGGATCTGGCTCACCGAGTCGAAGTAGAGGTCGTCGGCCGCATCGAGCCGCGCCAGGATTTCCGGTGTCTCCCAGCCGTCCGCTCCGAAGGTCTTGCGCAGCAGCGCCCTCTGCGCGGCGAGGTCGCGGGCCACGGAGCCCTCACCGGCGTCCCTGGCGAACACTAGCAGGAACGCCGTGCGGCCCTCCCGCATGGCGTAGCGGCTGATCTGCCGGCCGGGGCGTCCATGGCTGACATAGACCCCCTCGTCGCGATGCGGATAGCCGTCGGCGAAGAACGAGGCGGCGCCATAGCCGAGGTCCACCTCCACTTCGCTGGCGGGGCCGAACGCCAGGTCGCGCACCGTTGACCGCAGGCCATCCGCGCCGATCACCAGGTCGAACTCGCGGGTCTCGCCGGTGGTGAGCTCCACCTCCACGCCCGACGCGGTCTCGCGCAGCGCGCGGATCGAGGTCCCGTAGAGCGTCTCGGCCCGTCCGCCGATCGCCTCGTGCAGCGTCCGCGCCAGGTCGCCGCGCGGGATGCTGAAGAACCGGTCGGCCAGCACCCGGCGAAACACCGGGCCGCCGAAGCTGGCGGTCTCGCGCCCGTTGGCGTCGACCATCGCCAGGCGGTCGAAGAGATAGCCTCGAGTCCGCGCCGCCTGCGCCAGGCCATAGGCCTCGATGACGTCGTAGCCCGTGCCCCAGATGTCGATCATGTAGCCGCCGTCGCGGAACCTGGGCGCCCGCTCGATCAGGGTCGGCTGGAAGCCATAGCGCAGCAGCCGCAGCGCCAGCGCCGGGCCGGCGATCCCGGCGCCGCAGATCGCGATGTTCGAATTGGGTCTCTTGCCGGATCTCGCCATCTGCGCCTGCCGCTGGCCCCGATCGCGCGAGCCTAGCAGGTTCAGCCGGCCGGCGGGACCTGGGGCGGCGCAGGGCGTGGCTTCAGGGGGTAGACGATGAAGTCGTCCTGCACGTCCTTCACCGGCGCCGCGGCGTCCATGCGGTCGACCTCGGCCCGCAGCTTCAGGAGATCGGAATAGGGCAGTTCCAACGCGTGCTCGCTGGGATGGGTCGGCGCGCCGGGCAGGAAGTCCTTGCCGGGCGTGGTGGTCAGCTCCACGTGGGCGCCCAGGACGTGGCTAACATGGCGCTCCCTGGTGAAGGCGACCACCCGGTCGATGCTTTGCCGATAGGTCTCGAACTGGTCGGTGGGGACGTAGAGGCGGCCGGGATAGAGGCTGTCGCCGGAGAGCAGCAGGCGGGTCTTCTCGTCGAAGATCATGATGTGCGACGGGTGATGGCCGGGCGTCGGGATGACGTCGAGCACGCGCCGGCCCAAGTCGAACTTGACGATGTCGTGCGGCCAGTCGGCGATCTTGAAGAAGGCGGCGACCTCGGCGGCGGTCCAGCCGACCACCACGGTGTCGGGCCGATCCTTGAACTCCCCGTCGCCGGAGCGGTGGTCGCCGTGGCTATGAGAGTGGGCGACCACCAGCGGGATCGACGCCTTGTGATGCGCCTTCAGCCAGTCGGCGATGACGCCGTCGATGGTGGGCCGCACCTGCAGGCCGCCGGCGCCGGTGTCGAGCAGCAGGGCGCGATCCTTGCCGAACAGCAGGTAGAGGAACGGCGCCTCGAAATTGGTCTTCACCGATTGGCGGATCACATAGGTGTCCGCGTCGTAGCGCTGCACCTGCATCTGCGGCTCGCTCGCCTGGGTCCCGTCGATCCACGGCTGGAACAGGGGCGCCGCGAAGGCCTGGGCCGGCAGCGCCAGCAGGGCGGCGGTCGCGATCAAGGCGGCCAGTTTCATGCGGCGCTCCAGTGGGCTTGGGCGATGAGTTCGAGGGAGCGGATGCGGGCGTCCAGCGAAGGCCCGGTCGCCATGACGAAGACCTCGTCGGCGTCAGCCTCGCGGGCCTTCTGCGCCAGCCGCGCGTGCACCGTGGCGGCGTCGGCGGCGAGCGTGCGCGCCTCCACCATGGCGCGGACCGGCGTGCCGGCGTGTTCGGCCAGGAAGGTCTCGGCGCTGGCCAGGTCTGCGAACCGGCGGCGGTGGCCGGAGAGCATCGAGACGTTGGCCGCGCGGCGCAGGGCATCCTCCGCCCAGCCCTGCTCGGCGGTCTGTGCGGCATAGGCGATCAGCGCGATCCCCGCCCAGGGCTCGGCGCGGAACGCCGAGGGCTGGAAGGCCTTGCGATAGGCCTGGAGCGCCGGCCCGCCGTCGGTGCGGGCGATGAACTCGGCGAAGACCATGCCCACGCCCATCTGGCCGGCGAAGGCGGCGCTCTCCTCCGACGTGCAGAGCACGAAGACATCGGGGTGCGAGGGTCCGGCGGGGTTGGCGTGGATGTCGTGCAAGGGATGCTCGTCGCCGATGGGCGCCTTGCCGGACGCATCCAGCAGCCAGGTGGTGAGCAGGTGGAAGTATTGCGGGAAGGCCTCGGACCCCACTGAGCGCAGGGCGCCGCCGGTGCGCGAGTCAGTCCCCAGCGCGCGGCCCAGGCCCAGGTCGATGCGGCCAGGCGCCAGCGCCTCCAGCTCCATGAACACCTCGGCGACCTTCAGCGGCGAGTAGTTGACCAGCATCACCCCGCCGGAGCCCAGGCGGATGGTGCTCGTCGCCTGGGTCAGCGCGGCGATCAGGATCTCCGGCGCGGGCGAACCCAGGCCGCCGATGTTGTGATGCTCCGCCAGCCACAGGCGGTGGTAGCCCAGCCGCTCGGCGGCCCTGGCGATCTCCAGGGTCTCGCGCACCGCCTGCGCCTGAGTGGCGTCGCCGGTGACGGGCGACAGGTCTAGCGCGGAGAGGATCATGCGGACCGAATTGGGGACGGCGCGATGGCGCCACAAGGCGCGCCGGCGTGGATCACTCGTCCAGGAACTTCCAGGTGTTGGCGCCGTCGAAGGGGCGGACGCGGACGGTGGACCAATCGAGGCTGTCCATGGCGCGGGCGTTGATGCCCATGCGCTCCTGGGCGCCGTCGAGGCTCTGCCAGTGGGTGGTGACCCCGCAGGCCTTGCAGCGGTGGAAGGCCAGCATCCGGTCGCCCCAGACGTAGGGCTGCGTCGAGCCGGCCTTGGGCAGCTTCACCTCGGCCGGCGAATAGTAGGCCCAGCGCGCGGCCAGCTTGCGGCAGATGGAGCAGTTGCACTCCGTCACCGTGGTCGGCGCGGCAGGCGCCGTCAGCCGTACGGCCCCGCAATGGCAGGCGGCCTCAATCATCGGCGACTCCTCGATCGTTCGTGCCAGGAGGACCTGTTGTCGCCGCCGTGTCCAGACCGTTCGCATCGCCCGTGGCGGCCAGCGCATCGTCGGCGAAGCGGCGCAGCAGGCGGGCGAGGTCGCGCTGGTCCCGCTGGCTCCAGTTGGCCAGCACCGCGCCGGCCAGGCGTTCGCGCGCCGCGTCGATGGCGTCGGTCATGGCCTTGCCGCGGGGGCTGACGGCAGCCTCGTTGACTCGCCGGTCGGCGCGGCCGGGCTGGCGCGTCACCAGCCCCAGGCCCTCCAGCTTGGCCACCTGGCGGCTGACCGTGGAGTAGTCGCGGCCGGCGAGGTCGGCGAGTTCCCCGACCCCGATTGGGCCCCGTCGCTCGATGCGCACCAGCAGGGGAAAGAGCGCTCGGTCCAGCGTGACGCCGGCCTCGGACAGCAGGTTGTCGTCCGGCTGGGCGCGGTTCAGCAGACCGACCAGGTCGAGCAGGGCGCCATGCAGGTCTCGGACGACGGAAGGCATATGTGCACTATGCACATAATTTCTTGACTCGCCACGGCGTCAGCTGTTTGTGTGCAAAATACACATAAATGGATCGCGCCATGACCGCTTCGACCTCTGGGCCCATCGCCACCGATGTCCTGATCTGCGGGGCCGGCGCCGCAGGGCTGACGCTGGCCGTCGACCTGGCGCGGCGGGGCGTCAGCTTCCGGCTGATCGACAAGGGCGAGGGGCCGTTTCCCGGCTCGCGCGGCAAGGGCGTCCAGCCGCGCAGCCAGGAGGTGCTGGAGGACCTGGGCGTGCTGGACCGGATGGTCGCGGCCGGCGGGCCCTATCCGCCGCAGCGCAAGCATCGGCCCGATGGCGGCTTCAATGACGCATCGATGTTCGAGGCGGCGCCGGCGATCCCGGCAGAGCCCTATCGCACGCCGCTGCTTTGCCCGCAGTTCCTCACCGAGGGGGCGCTGCGGGACCGGCTCGCGGAGCTGGGCGCGCGGCCGTGGTTCGGGGTCGAGCTGGTGGGCTTCATCCAGGATGCGGATGGCGTCACCGCGCGGTTGAAGGGGCCGGACGGCGAGACGATGGTGCGCTGCCGCTATCTGGTCGGCGCCGATGGCGGCCGCAGCTTCGTGCGCCACGAACTCGGCGTTGAGTTCCCCGGCTCGACGCTCGGGATGCGGGCGGTGGTGGCTGACGTGCGCCTGACGGGCCTGAGCGAAGACGCCTGGCACCGCTTCGGCGAGGGCGCCGAGCAGATCGCGCTTTGCCCGCTGAAGGGGACCGGCCTCTTCCAACTCCAGGCGCCGATCCCCTTGGAGGGCGAGACCGACCTGACGACGCAGGGCCTGAACGCCATGGTCGCGGCGCGCACCGGCCGCTCCGATCTACAGGTGATCGAGGTGGTCTGGGCGTCGGCCTATTCCATGAACGCCCGGCTGGCGGACCGCTACCAGATGGGGCGGGTGATCCTGGCTGGAGACGCGGCGCACATCCATCCGCCCACCGGCGGCCAGGGCCTGAACACCAGCCTGCAGGACGCCTACAACCTGGGTTGGAAGCTGGCCGCCGTCCTGGCCGGCGCCCCGGACAGCCTGCTGGAGAGCTACGAGGCCGAACGCCGTCCGGTGGCGGCGCAGGTGCTGGGGCTCTCCACCCGGCTGCTGGACGACGCCAAGGCCAGCGCGGCCATGCGGCGCGGGCGCGACACCCAGCAACTCGACATCGGCTATCCGGCGTCGCCGCTTTCGCTGGAAGGTCCGGATCGCGAGGGCGTCATGGCCGGCGACCGGGCGCCCGACGCACCCTGCCTGAGGGCGAGCGGCCAACCGGCACGGCTGTTCGATTTGTTCGCTGGGCCGCACTGGACCCTGCTGGGCCATGGGGCCGACCGGACCTCAGCGCCGCCCCCTCGCGCCGGCGTCCGCATCGTGACGATGGGGCCAGAGGGCGAGATCGTCGATGCCCAGGGCCACATCGGCGCAGCCTATGGCGTGGGCGCCGGCGACTGGGTGCTGGTGCGCCCCGACGGCTACATCGCCGCGGTGGCGGACGCCGCCGGCGTCGCCGCGCACCTGGACCGCCTGCTGGGGTCGGCGGCCTAGACCCGCCGGGTGATCTTCTTCAGGACCGAGGAGAAGCTCATCATCGGCTCGCCGCCGGCCGAGGCGTTGGCGATGATGCCGCGCACGAAGACCATGCTGCGCCCGGCCTTCACCACCTCGCCGGTGCACTCCACCAGGTCGCCTATCCCGCAACTGCCGACGAATTCGCCATTGAAGGTGGCGGTGACGCTGCTGCCGCCCTCGATGGCGTCGCGGGCGATCCAGAACAGGCTGAAGTCGGCGAAGGTCATGACGCAGCCGCCGTGCATGAACATGCCGCCGTTCATGTGCTTGTGCTCCGCGCGGAAGGCGCAGACCCGGCGGCCTTGCTCGTCGATGCGGCAATAGAACGGACCGGCCAGGTCCTCGAACGGATCACCGCCAGGATAATAGTTCCAGCCGGCCCATTCGCCCTCGGTCACGATCTTCAGCTTGGACGCATAGTTGTTGTCGAGGGTTTCGGCGCCGTCCATCGGTCCTCCAGATTAGCTCCGGGAAGGGTTTGCCCCTCTCGGATTCAAACACTAGTTTGCCCGCGCCCTCCGCGAGGGCGCGATATTCAGTTGAGGCTGGGCCTCACCGCCCCGGTCACTTTCCGCGAAGGAGCCATAATGAAACGCGCCGCCATCGTCTCCCCCATCCGCACCGGCGTGGGGAAATATCTGGGCGCGCTGTCCGAGGTGACCGCCGGCGACCTGGGCGCGGTGGTGCTGAAGGCGCTGGTGGAGCGGACGAAGATCGACCCGGGCAAGATCGATGACGTGATCTTCGCCCAGGGCTATGCGTCGGGCGAGGCGCCTTGCATCGCGCGCTGGTCGGCGCTGGCGGCGGGCCTGCCCATCGAGGTCCCGGGCTATCAGCTCGACCGTCGCTGTGGCTCTGGCCTGCAGGCGGTGGTGGATGCGGCGATGATGGTCCAGACCGGGGTCGCCGATGTGGTGGTGGCCGGCGGCGTCGAGAGCATGAGCAACGCTGAGTACTATACCAACGACATGCGCAAGGGCGCGCGGATGGGTTCGGTGACCCTGCACGACCGCCTGGCGCGCGGCCGAGTGATGAGCCAGCCCATCGAGCGTTTCGGCGTGATCAGCGGCATGATCGAGACCGCCGACAACCTGGCCCGCGACTACCAGATCAGCCGCGAAGCGTCGGACGAATACGCCGCCGAAAGCCACAAGCGCGCGGCCAAGGCCTGGGCCGACGGCAAGTTCGACGACGAGGTGGTCTCCGTCTCCGTTCCGCAGAAGAAGGGCGACCCGATCGTCTTCTGCATGGACGAGGGCGTCCGCGCCGACGCCACGGCCGAGAGCCTGGGCAAGCTGCGCCCCATCGAGAAAGACGGCGTGGTCACCGCCGGCAATGCCTCGCAGCAGAACGACGCGGCGGCCGCCTGCCTGGTGGTCTCGGAGGACAAGCTGGCGGAGCTGAACCTCGACCCCATGGGCTGGTTCGTGAGCTGGGCGGCGGCGGGCTGCGAGCCCTCGCGCATGGGCATCGGCCCGGTTCCGGCGGTGAAGCGGCTGTTCGAACGCACCGGCATGGGCTGGGACGACATCGACCTGGTGGAACTGAACGAGGCCTTCGCGCCGCAGGTGCTGGCCGTGCTGAAGGGCTGGGGCTGGGACGAGCGCGACCGGCTGAACGTCAACGGCTCGGGCATTTCGCTCGGCCACCCCATCGGCGCCACCGGCGGCCGCATCCTCGCCAACCTGCTGCGCGAGCTGCAACGCCGCGACGGCAAGTACGGCCTGGAGACCATGTGCATCGGCGGCGGCCAGGGCATCGCCGCGATCTTCGAGCGGGCCTGATCTCCATGGCTCTCGATCTCGAAACCCGCGAACAGCTCATCGACACCGTGCGCCGGTTCGTGGCCGAGCGGCTGCGGCCGCTGGAGGCCAAGGTGGCGGAAGACGACGCCATGCCGCCGGAGCTGGTGGAGGAAATGAAGGGCCTGGGCCTCTTCGGGCTGTCGATCCCCGAGGAATACGGCGGCCTCGACCTTTCCATGGAGGACGAGTGTCTGGTGGCGGTGGAGCTTGGCCGCACCAGCCCCGCCTTCCGCTCGGCCTTCGGCACCAACGTCGGCATCGGCTCGCAAGGGCTGGTGATGTTCGGGACCGACGCCCAGAAGCAGAAGTACCTGCCGGGCATCGCGTCGGGCGAGATCATCACCTCCTTCGCCCTCACCGAGCCGGAGGCGGGGTCCGACAGCGCCAACGTGCAGACCCGGGCGATCCTGGACGGGGACCACTACGTCCTGAACGGCGCCAAGCGCTTCATCACCAACGCCAACAAGGCCGACCTCTTCACGGTGATGGCGCGGTCCGATCCGGAAAAGCCTGGCGCCGGCGGCGTCTCGGCCTTCCTGGTGGAGCGCAACCTGCCGGGCCTGTCGGTCGGCAAGCCCGAGAAGAAGATGGGCCAGAGGGCGCCCACATCTGCGACGTGATCTTCGACAATGTCCGGGTGCCGGTCGCCAATCGGCTGGGCCGGGAAGGCGAGGGCTTCAAGGTCGCCATGCAGGTGCTGGATCGCGGCCGGCTGGATATCTCGGCGGTCTGCGTCGGTGTCGCCGAGCGGCTGATCGCCGACAGCGTGGCCTACATGTCCGAGCGCAGGCAGTTCGGTCAGCCGCTCTCCAGCTTCCAGCTCCTCCAGGGGATGATCGCCGACAGCAAGACCGAGAGCATGGCCGCCAAGGCGCTGACGATGGAGACCGCCCGCAAGCGCGACGCCGGCCAATCGGTCACCCTGGAGGCCGCGGCCGCCAAGTACTTCGCCTCCGAGATGGTCGGCCGCGTGGCCGACCGGGCGGTGCAGATCTTCGGCGGCGCGGGCTACGTCGCCGACCACGGCATCGAGCGCTTCTACCGCGACGTGCGGATCTTCCGGATCTACGAGGGCACCAGTCAGATCCAGCAGGTGGTCATCGCCCGCGAGACCCTGAAGCGGGGCGGCTAATCCCAGCGCGCCGCCCTACTCCGCTCTGGACATGGAACGCGCGCGCCCCCATCCTCG